>DASWHX010000153.1:0-3695 GCA_036397995.1 Cyclobacteriaceae bacterium | reverse complement strand
AGAGAAAGGCAAAATGACCGGAATTCTTCAATATTCATCCCATTAAAAATCTCCTGATTAGGAAAATAATCAATGCGCCAAGAAAAACCAGAATGGAAATCCTATTGATGCCATGCATCACTTTAATGTTGAAATTGGTAGGCCGGGTTGGGTCTTTTTTTCGGAAAAAATATGCGCCAACCTCACCTAACTTAAAATAATCTCTAAGAGCATTTTTCTCTTTCGGACTTTGTTCATTTACTTCCATAATTTTAATTAACAGATGCTGGCTCAATCCAGTTTCCATCATTTTTAATAATTTCAATTAATTCATCAACGGCATGCTCAGCAGTGACAGATCGTTTAATTACTTCCTTACCCTTATATAACGTAATTTTATTTCTGCCGGAACCAACATAACCATAATCTGCATCTGCCATTTCACCCGGGCCATTAACGATACACCCCATGATTCCAATTTTGACTCCCTTTAGATGATCGGTTCTCTTCCGGATCATAGCCGTGGTTTTCTGTAAATCAAATAAGGTTCTTCCACAGGATGGACAGGAAATATATTCTGTTTTCGTGGTACGGGTACGAGCGGCCTGCAGTATTCCAAAGGAGGTGCGGTTAATTAATTTTATTTTGTCACTCCAGCCATGATCATTTCCATTCAGGCTTAGCCAGATCCCATCTCCAAAACCATCAATAAAAAGGCCACCGGCATCAGTCGAAGCATGACAAATAAATTCTTCTGAGGACAAATGATTGTAATCTCGTTTTATAATGACAGGATTCGTAATTCCTCTTTGAATGAGTTCGAAAAAGAATCTTCGCTGATCAGCCAGACCATGCAGATTTGAAGTCTCCAGAATGATTAAAAAATTTAGTTGAGATTTTATGAAGTTAAAAAAGTCATCTCCCGCGTTTTTAGATTCAATCCTGATGAAATTTGTTTGGGGTGAAAAAACGGCATCGCTTATCTGTTCCAATTCAAATAAAGGAAAAGATTCTGATTTGTCATCCCGCATCAGCCAGCCATTATAGTCAACAATCTCCTTAAGCCCATTTGGCAGCATGAAATTAATGGTCGTATTTCCACTATAGATGAAATCACTGCCGGTATCATTCATGATCCACTTATCTGGTTCAGGCAAGTAAAAGTGTCCAATGGAAGCCAGGTCTTTCATGGATAATTCTTTTTTCTCTGAAATATCGATGATGACCCTGGGAACATTTGTTCCACCCAAATTAAAAACTTCATGCGATTCCCTCCTGAAATATTCGAAAGGGTTTTTAGGAGAAACTTCGAGGCCAGGAATCGGTTTATGAGCAGATCTATTCTTGTATCTATCCGCCAAAATTCTGGCGACGGGAATTTCAAACTCGGGATCCTCTGTTAAGGAAACCCGGATTGTATCTCCAAGACCATCCTCCAGGAGCAATCCGATACCTGCCGCTGACTTTATCCTTCCATCCTCTCCTTCCCCGGCTTCAGTTACTCCAAGATGCAATGGATAGGGTTGCAAACTTTCAGCTTCAAGCCTGTTAACCAATAGTCTGTAGGCTTGCACCATTACCTGAGGATTACTCGCCTTCATAGATAGAACAAGATCATAATAGCCGAGGTCTTCGCAAATTCTTACGAACTCCAGGGCAGACTCAACCATTCCCAGCGGAGTGTCACCATAGCGGCTCATAATTCGGTCCGACAGACTTCCATGATTTGTACCTATGCGCATGGCCGTTCCATGGTCTTTGCAAATTTTCACTAGCGGAGAAAACCGCTCCCGGATTCTTCGAAGCTCCGCAGCATAGTCTGCATCCGAATATTCGATTTGTTGAAATTTTTTCCGGTCGGCATAATTACCCGGGTTGACCCGCACTTTCTCCACTAATGTTGCCGCAAGTTCTGCTGCCTGAGGCGTGAAATGAATGTCTGCAATTAGTGGCGTGTTGTATCCCCTGGCTCTAAGTCCTGCTTTAATATTTTTCAGATTCTTTGCTGAATTTAAACTTGGTGCTGTGATACGCACATACTCGCAACCAGCTTCAATCATCCGGATTGATTGCTCAATAGAACCTTGCGTATCCATGGTATCAACAATCGTCATCGACTGCAGCCGGATGGGATTGATACCGCCGACGGGAAGATCACCGATATATACTTCACGCGTCTTACGTCTCGAATAGCGGGTAAGACTTTCGCAGTATCTGAAATTCTGCTGAAGTAGTGTTTTTTCGACCATCAAATGAATACAAAGGTAAGGGAGCTTATTGCTAAATACTTGATTTGAGTTGGAAAAAACATGCTCCGAAGTATGATCTCAGCCTTAGCCCATCTTCAGGAATGGTTAAATAATTGAAAGCGTTTCAAAATAATAATTAAAAAACACTTTATATGCTTTTCTTATTTCAGTTTGAGCGAAATCAGTAATTCACAGTAATTCAGAAATCACTACTAGCCATTATTGTCTGCAAAAGGGTAAGGTAAATACGGAAAAGCTACCTATTAAAGGTAAATTCCTATCGGATTTTACTTTTGTAAATCGAAATCGTTTCATTTTCAATCAAAAATTAAATTAAAGAGCTATGAAAAAGGTCATTCTTGTATTTCTATTTGGAATTATCACTCATCAGAGCAAAGCACAATTGGATTCTTTAACCTTTGATTTTTGGGTAGGCAAGTGGGCAGCCACGTGGCAAAACTCAAAGGGAGAAACCGAGACAGGAACTAACTTGATTGAGAAGATTTTGGATGAAAGAGTCCTTCAGGAGCATTTTGAAATTCTTTCCGGTGGTAACAAAGGGTTTAAAGGGACTTCAATCTCAGTATGGAATTCCCGAAACAAAACTTATCACCAGGCGTGGGCCGACAACCAGGGTGGCTATTTTAATTTCACCGGAGAAGTAGACAGCGACAAGAAAATCTTTAAAACTTCACCACGAGCGCGTGGTGACCAAACAATTATTCAACGCATGGTTTTCTATGATATAAAGGAAAACAGTTTCACCTGGGATTGGGAATCAAGCACAGATAACGGAGATACCTGGAGTTTGAATTGGAGAATTAATTATTCGAGAAGTAATTAATTTGCAGCTAGCAGTTAAGTGGTCATGTCAAAGTAAATTGCAGGTTGTGTTAGTAACCTGTCACTTACCATAATTAACCCTTATATGTTACTCTGTAAATCAATCCGGCGTGATCATCCGAGATCAGGATACTTCCATCTTCTAATTGAAGAATATCTACCGGCCGCCCCCAAACTGCCTGCGTGGCTTCATTCAACCATCCTTCGATAAAGATTTCATCTTTCACCGCTTTATTGTTTTCTACAGTTACTAATAACACTTTATATCCGCTTTTTGTGGATCGATTCCATGAACCATGCTGCGCAACCAGAATTTGATTCCGGTAACTTGACGGGAACATGTTTCCGGAATAAAATCTCATCCCCAGTGGGGCTGTGTGTGCAATAAAATTCAACTCCGGGTTTACAAACTCATCACATGTTCTTTCAATGCCAAATTCCGGATCACGGTATCTGCCGCCATGACAATATGGATAACCAAAGTGCTGACCCTGAACTGACACCTTATTCAATTCACAGGGCGGTATATCATCTCCTAGCATATCCCGGCCATTGTCGGTAAACCACAATTCTCCCGTGCCGGGATGCCAGTCAAACCCTACCGTATTTCTAATCCCATGCGCA
>DASWHX010000152.1:0-6051 GCA_036397995.1 Cyclobacteriaceae bacterium | reverse complement strand
TCACTACCTTTATTCAAATCGGCCCCAGCGGTAAAACCGGGATAATTGCTGCCAGATTTTATCCACATGGAGCCAATGCGTTTCTCAACTTTCCAGTTAGTGAGATTACAAATCATTCCGTAGACATGAGAAGCCTGTTTGGAATTGAAGGCGGGGAACTTGAAGAAAGAATAATCTCAGCAAATACAAACCCGGAAAGAATTCAAATCCTGCAAGACTTTCTCATTAAGAAACTCTATCAGTACCAAAAGGATGACACCGTTATAATAGAGTGCATCCGTGAAATAACAGCAACCAAAGGTGATATTAAGATTGAATCGCTCTCTCAAAATCTTAATATCAGCCAGCGCCAGTTGGAAAGAAAGTTCGCATCCACTGTCGGACTAAATCCTAAATACCTGGGTAGAATAATCCGCTTTAATAACATTTTTAAATTGGTGCAAAAAAAAGAGATAAACAGCTTAACGATGCTTTCGCACGAAAGTGGTTATTACGACCAGGCCCATTTTATTAGAGATTTTAAGCAATTTACGGGACTGAACCCCAAAGTTTATTTTAGGGGAGAACATTCATTGTCAAAGCTTTTCGTCTAAAATTTATCCTGTCGGTTTTTTACAATTTTGATTAATTCACGAGGCTTAGATTAGCGGGAAATTGTAAAATTAAATGCAAAGCAACTATGCAAAACTTTATAAATTGGTTTGAAATACCGGCATCAGATATTAAAAGGGCTGTGAAATTTTATCAGGAAATTTTGCAAATTGAGATCACTGAAACAGAAATGATGGGCATGAAAATGGGATTTTTACCTAATGACGGTAAAAACGTTTCCGGTGCGATTGTGCAGGGAGAAGATTATTCTCCCCGAACCGACGGTACACTCGTATATCTTAACGGGGGTCATGATTTAGATCTTCCCTTAAAAAGAATTGAACCTGCCGGTGGCAAAGTATTAGTTCAAAAAACGCAAATTTCTCCGGAGATAGGATTTTTTGCAATGTTTATAGATCCGGAAGGTAACAAGGTTGCCTTACATTCAATAAATTAACTTTATGAAACAAATTGTAAATTCAATCCTTCTCCTGGTAATTTGGGCATCTGCATTCGCGCAGGAAAAAGATATTGATCAATTCTCCTGGATGCTCGGCGAGTGGCGGGGAGCGCAGGGACAGGCGGGCCTTTACGAAAAGTGGGACAAAATTGATGAGTCCCTGATGCTTGGTGAAGGTTATTATATTGTCAATGGAGATACGGTCATTCGTGAAATATTAAGAATCCAAAAAATAGGAAGATTCTGGACCTATATTCCTATAATAAACAAAGGAAAGCCCGTGATGTTTACCCTGATAGAGTCGGAACCGGGTGTTTGGATATTTGAAAATAAGGAACACGACTTCCCGCAACGGGTAGTTTATTCTCAAAAAACAGATGGTTCACTCTTCGCATGGATTGAAGGAGAACAAAAAGGACAATTCATGAAAGATGAATATGCGATGCAAAAAGTAAACTAATTCAATTCCTTTTTATATTAGAGGGATGAAATACATTCTCCTTCTAAGTGTATTTTTGACTTTTGGATGCTCTGCTCCCAGGGGTGAACAACCTGAAACACAGAGGCCGAACATTTTCCTGATAGTGGCTGATGATTTAGGTTACTCTGATCTGGGCATTTACGGGGGTGATATTTCTACTCCTAATATTGATGAACTGGCTAAATCGGGACTCCTGTTTACCCGGTTTCATACAGCAGTAATGTGTGCTCCTACCCGCGCAATGCTATTAAGTGGAAATGAAAATCATCTCGCCGGAGTGGGCAGCCAGTCTGGTGGAACGGGAATTTTCGCGGGCAAATTTGGATATGAAGGATACCTTACTAACCGGATTGTCCCATTCCCATTGTTATTACACGATGCAGGTTACCACACATATATCACGGGCAAATGGCATTTGGGCCGGACCAGAGAAACAAGTCCGGCGGCAAAAGGATTTGAACGTTCCTGGGTGATGGAAGATGGAGCCGGTAATCACTACAATGACGTTTCACTTTTTGACAATGATTCTTCCACCTATAGGGAAGATGGTGAATTGGTGAATTATCCGGAAGGTGAATATTCAACAGAATTCTATACAAATAAGCTGATACAATATATTGAAGGAAATCTGAATGATGGAAAACCTTTCTTTGCTTTCGCAGCATTGACCACTCCACATTGGCCACTTCAGGTTCCACAACAATTTGATAATTATAAAGGCAGATATGATCCTGGTTATGATAGCTTGCGCTGTCTTCGCTTTCAATCCCTGAAAAAAGCAGGAATTATTCCTGAACAGGCTAAGTTTCCTGAACGCCTGGAAGGGATTATACCCTGGAATGAACTTAGTGAGGAACAGAAGAAAATTGAAGCCAGAAAAATGGAATTATATTCCGCGATGGTTGAAAATCTTGATTACCATGTTGGCCGTATGATTCAGTTTTTGAAAGATAAGAATCTTTTTGAAAATACACTGATAGTGTTTATGTCTGACAATGGAGCAGCAGCAGAAGATTTTTATTCAAAATTAAGGGAAGGTAGTGATTTGTATGGGTATTATGATAACTCGTATGAAAACATGGGCAAACCGAATTCGTTTGTGAGTTATGGCCCGCCATGGGCGATGGCAGGTTCAGCACCATTCAACAGGCATAAAAGCTACCCTACGGAAGGAGGAATTTCAGCTCCATTAATTATGCGTGGAGTAAATATACCTGCCAATGGTGAAATCAGGCATGATTATCTCACGGTTATGGACCTTGCCCCGACATTTCTTGAAATTGCCGGAATTGGATACCCGGAATTGCAAGGAACAGAAAATACTCCGCCCATGGCGGGCGTATCTTTACTTCCATTTCTGAAAGGCGAGAATACTATCGTGCATGACGAAAATTATGTAACCCAACATGAACACCGCCTGCGGCTTTATGTAAGAAAGGGCGACTGGAAGTTGGTGAGTATTGACCTGCCGGTAAAGGAAGAAAATTTTCGTTTGTATAATCTTGCTACAGACTTGGCAGAATCCAAAGATTTGAAACAAGAGTTCCCTGAAGTGTATAACGAGCTGCTCACTGAATGGCATAAATATGTGGAAGAAGCCAGAATTATAATACCCGAATAGCATTATCCTTACTACTGCCGGATAAATTTGGTAATTGATCCCTATTCGGCCTTATTCTTGCAGAAAATATTCATTAATTATATTTTATCCGTTATGAGAGCCAACTTAATCATTATCCTTATCTGCCTGGTAGCAGAAAGTTCAGCCCAGGAGCTGGTAAAACTTTCAGGCGAACAAAGGCAGGAATTTATTGATGTTCATAATCAGTGGCGTGCCAATGTGGGCACGAAACCTTTGGAATGGAATAATGACCTGGCAAAATACGCGGCGGAATGGGCCATGCAGTTAACAAAAAAATGCCAGATGGAGCACCGCCCCACCGAAGGAAAATGGAAGCGCATCTATGGAGAAAATCTGTATTGGATCTCTACTTCATCCGCCTCTCCAAAGCATGCGGTCGATTCCTGGGGCAGTGAAATTCAATATTATAAAAAACCCGCACCGATAAAATCGCCCAACAAGTATGGTCATTATACCCAGATGGTTTGGAAAAATACAACGGAGGTTGGCTGTGCTATAGCAGTATGCAAAGAAGGCGGCACCCTCGTCGTCTGCAATTATGATCCACCGGGGAATTGGCTGGGCGAAACCGCGTATGATAAGCAGTGAACAGTGAAGTAGAATTTCATCCCGGTTTCTGGCGGGAAATCAAGCAAATGTAAACATAGTTGCAAAACCGGTATATTTTTTACCCCCACCCGAAAATTGTCCCCCTTGTTTTAAGGGGGACTATATGGGGTATAATTACCATTTTATTAACCACCCCTACCCCCTCCTTAAAATAAGGAGGGGAAATTAAGTAAATATTTTAAGGGGGACTACAGGGGGTATTTTCCCTCCCACATATAACAACTGCATTTCTATTTTCAGAAACCAGCCTTAACCACCCCTGCCCCCTCCTTAAAATAAGGAGGAGAAATTTAGCCCTGCCCAGAAATTGTCCCCCTTATTTCAAGGGGGACTACAGGGGGTTATATATAACAACTGATTTCTATTTTCAGAGACACTATAAGAAAATTATTAACCACCCCTAACCAACCTTCGGTCGGCAGGCCCTCCTTAAAATAAGGAGGGGAAATTAAGCACCTGTTCTCTAAAATGTCATCCAGGTTACATAACTACCAGATTTTGTTACAATCCTCCAAGGCGGGAATAACAAAATTCACCATTATTACAAAAAAATAATTGCAAACAATAAACATTTACTATCTATGAGCTTCGAAAACAGAATATCCCTAAAAATTTCCGCTGATGATCAAACTGAGATCACAACGGCCATTACTACCTTGGTAAACAAGCTGGGGCCACATTTGAAAGCTCTGTCAGCGGAAGACAGACGTCAATTAGTTAAAATGGGTGACAGCAATGTGCCTTTCGTGGAGAAGGCACTTGACTATGCCTTAAGCAATCCTGAATTTGCACCGCCTTATTTGAAAGTGGATGAATTGATGATTGATGTGGAAGGCGTTACTCTGCTGACCAATTATTTGCGTTTGCTGGAGCAGATGGTATCCAACCTGAAGGATAGCATTACCCTGGCTGGCAGTGAGGCAATGGCGGGGGCTCTCACCTACTATAACTCCTGCAAACAGGCCGCCAAAATGAATGTGCCCAATGCAAAAAGTATTTTAGATGACCTGGCAAAAAGATTTAAAGGCCAGGGAAGAACGCACGAGGAAGTATTGCCAGAGGAACCTGTACAATAATAGATTATCATGATTTATACTTTGTTGAGGTCGGATGAAAATCCGACTTTTTTTTGAATGCCTCTTTTGTCTTTTACTGTCCCTGCCTGCCTTAAACACCTTATTTGGGGGATGTCAGGTACCCCCAGGGGTATCGTGGTACCCCCCCCATAGGGTATCTGTACCCCCCAATGGATATGCAGAGTATAACCGGTTATACTTTTTACATAATTAGTTATCCTGAAGCACCAACCTGTTATATCCGGGACATAACCAGAGGGTATCCAGCTTCCGTCAGTTATTCTCCGGATATAACCAGCTATTCACCGTAATACACCAGTTGGTAATTAGTATCCGTTAGTTCACTTCTATTAATAATTAGTTGGTGCCGAAGACCCACCGATTGTTGTGAATGTATCGTCAGTTGGTTTCCGGCAATAACCAGTTGTCTCAGGATAGTCAAAAGTGAAAAGTCAAAAGTGAAAAGTCAAAAGTCGAAAGTCGAAAGTCGAAAGTGAAAAGTCAAAAGTGAAAAGTCAAAAGTGAAAAGTCAAAAGTCAAAAGTCAAAAGTCAAAAGTCAAAAGTCAAAAGTCGAAAGTCAATCCCGGTTTCTACCGGAAATCAAACAAATGTAAACCTTGTTGCAAAACCCGGCTGGTCAAGGTGTTCAAATATTTAGTATATTTGAATTATGAAAAAAGCAGCTGTTATCTCCGCTCTTAATGAATTTCCAAAAGAATTCGATCTTGAAGATTTCCTGGAAAGATTAATTGTAATTAACAAGATTGATGAAGGATTAAAAGACATTAAGGAAGATAAGATCGTCAGCCACTCAGCCGTTAAAAAAATGGTGAAGAAATGGCAAAAATAAAGTGGGGAAAAAGAGCTGTTAATGATCTTAAAGCAATTCATAATTATATTTTCCCAGATTCTCAGTTTTACGCTGACCGATATATTGATAAGCTTTTATCCCGCGTTGATCAACTGGAATCACAATCCAAATTAGGACGTATTGTTCCTGAGAAAGGAGATTCAACCATTCGTGAATTGATTGAGGGTAATTACCGTATCTTCTATAGAGTTTACAAGAATGACGTATTTATATTGCGTATTCACCACGCCGCAAGAAACATTAAGTAGAGATTGATTTTTAGCTAACATGACTGGCAAACAGTCATAAGTCATAAGTCATAAGTGAAAAGTCATAAGACA
>DASWHX010000151.1:0-13167 GCA_036397995.1 Cyclobacteriaceae bacterium | reverse complement strand
TTTACGGTTGCTCCAGGTTTTACGCGCACCGAAATGGCTCAGGTTTTCATAGATAAATATGGTAATGATTATGCTACTGGTGATATAGCATTATCTGAATTAACAGAACCTAAAGACATTGCGCCCACAGTACTTTTTCTTGCCAGCGGTTTGGCAAATCATGCCACCGGCGCAACCATAGACATTAATGCAGGAAGTTACGTACATTAGAATACATGAAGCCGGATCATCAAAATCTGCAATCGCTATTCAATCCAATTGTTTGGAAATGGTTTAAAGAAAATGTTGGCGAGCCCTCCGAGGTCCAAACAAAAGCGTGGCCGGTAATTAAAAGTTCAAATAATGTTTTAATCTCAGCACCTACAGGTTCAGGAAAAACCTTGTCGGCATTTTTTTCTATTCTTGATAATTTATTCGTTCAAAGCCTCGATGGAAATCTTGAAGATGAGACCCAGGTTATATATGTGTCTCCACTCAAGGCTCTAAGCAATGATATCGAAAAAAATCTTCAGACTCCTTTAAATGGAATTTCCAGGTATTATAAAAGGGAAGGAAAAGAAGTTGAAGTGAGAGTTGGACTGAGAACGGGTGATACTACACCCGCCCAAAGGACCGCGATGATTAAAAGACCGCCACACATTATAGTTAGCACGCCTGAATCTTTATATCTATTGCTTACCAGTGAGAACGGCCGTAAAATGCTTTCTACAACGCGGACTATAATTGTTGATGAAATTCATGCAATGCTGGGAGATAAACGAGGTTCGCATCTTTCCTTATCCATTGAAAGACTTGAGAAATTGGCGGATAAATCTTTGGTCAGGATTGGACTTTCAGCCACACAAAAACCCATTGAGAAAGTAGCTGATTTTCTTGTTGGCAACAATACGCGGAAATGCAGTATAATTAATGCGGGACATAAACGGCCTCTTGAATTAAAGATGGAGTACCCAGATCCCCGTTGGCGCCTGTAATGGCCAATGAAGTGTGGGAAGAAATCTACGATCGCGTAGAAGAGCTTATCACCGCGCATAATACTACCCTTATTTTTGTGAATACAAGACGCTTGGCAGAACGAATGTCTCATAATCTGTCTAATCGACTGGGAGAAGGAACGGTAACGGCGCACCATGGAAGCATGTCGAAGGAACATAGACTCGATGCTGAAAATAGGTTGAAGGGAGGTAAATTAAAAGCCGTAATTGCAACCGCAAGCCTGGAATTGGGAATCGACGTTGGAGGAATAGATTTGGTTTGCCAAATTGGATCCCCGAAATCCATCGCGAAGTTTTTGCAACGTGTTGGTCGTTCCGGGCACACGGTAAACGGAACTCCTAAAGGAATAATCTTCCCGCTCAGCCGGGATGAAATGATAGAGTGCGCAGCTCTCCTTCATTCAATTAAATTGGGTGAACTGGATGAAATCATTATTCCGGTTAAACCGCTGGATATCCTGGCCCAACAGATTGTCGCTGAATTGTCAAGCAGGGATTATGAGGAAGATGAACTTTTCCATCTCATCCGGAAATCATATCCATACAAAGAAGTAACCAGGCAAGAATTCGACGAGATCATCCAAATGCTTTCGGAAGGGTATACAACCCGGAGAGGACGCCGGGGTGCTTATGTTCATCATGATCAAATAAATGGGAAACTTAAGGGAAGACGGGGCAGCAGGCTTACCGCACTGATTAACAGCGGAGCTATCCCTGATAATTTTGATTACGATGTAATAATGGAGCCTCGGAATCTTTTTATAGGAACCCTGAATGAGGACTTTGCTGTGGAGAGCATGCCCGGTGATGTCTTTCAATTAGGAAATAATTCCTACAGAATTTTGAAGGTGGAAACAGGAAAAGTGAGGGTTGAAGATGCAATGGGTGCCCCCCCTTCGATTCCATTCTGGTTTGGAGAAGCACCAGGAAGAACGAGGGAATTATCGGAAGCAGTTTCCAGATTGCGTACAAGAATTGGGGAATTAGTAGGAAGCCCTGACTGGGAGAAAATCGGGGAGGATGATGATAATTCGTGGAAAACCCAGGCAATGGAGTGGATAAAGGCCGAAATTAGTCTCCCGGAAGAAATATGTGACCAGATAGTCACATACCTGGCCGCTACTCAGGCAGCGCTGGGAGTAATGCCATCCCGGGATAATCTGGTGATGGAGCGCTTTTTTGATGAAGCGGGAGATATGCACCTTGTTATCCATTCCCCATTTGGAAGCAGGATGAACAGAGCCTGGGGCCTCGCGCTGCGCAAGAGATTTTGCAGAAAGTTCAATTTTGAGTTGCAGGCAGCCGCCACGGAAGATAATATAATTCTTTCCCTGGGAGCTACTCATAGCTTTGCCATTGATGAAGTTTTTTCTTATCTGAATCCAAAGACGGTTAGGGATGTGTTGATTCAGGCGCTGCTGGATGCACCAATGTTCGAGGTGCGATGGCGATGGAATGCGACCCGCGCTCTGGCTATACTAAGGAGAAGAGGTGGTAAGAAAGTACCGCCTCAAATTCAACGTTCTCAAGCCGAAGACTTAGTGGCCCTGGTTTTTCCTGATCAATTAGCTTGTCTTGAGAATATTGTTGGGGAACGGGAAATACCTGATCATCCATTGATAACCCAAACCATTGAAGATTGCTTGTATGAAGCAATGGATATCATTGAACTGGAAAAACTATTAACAGAGATAAAATCCGGGAAGAAAACCCTGGTGGGGAAAGATCTAAGGGGACCATCTCCAATGGCCCAGGAAATTATAAATGCACGGCCCTACTCCTTTTTGGATAACGCACCTCTGGAAGAAAGGCGAACCAATGCTGTTCAAAGCAGGGGTTGGCTGGACCCAAAACAAGCCGGCGAACTATCTAAGCTGGATCCTGAAGCAATTCGTGCTGTGAAAGAGGAAGCGTGGCCGCAGGTTCTTAACGAAGATGAACTTCATGACAGCTTAATTCTGTTTAGTTTTTTCTCCGAGGAAGAGATTCTGGCCAATACCTGGAATGAATTCCTGGAAGTTTTGCATTCTGATAACAGGGTGGTTGATATTAAACTCAATTCGGGAAGAAAGCTTTGGGTTGCGGCAGAAAGAATTCCTCAATTTGCGAGAATTTTTACTGTGGAATTATCAAAAATAGAAATAAATCTCCCTGAAAAGATTGCAAGTCAAAAGTGGGACGAAGAGGATGCGTTGCGAGAAATTGTGCGGGGAAGAATCGAGGCGATGGGGCCAGTTGAAAGCATGGACCTGGTGCAGTTAATGGAATTACCAATAACAAAAATCGAGCAGGCTTTAATGGCTTTAGAGAATGAAGGTTTCGTTTTGCGCGGGTCATTCCACGGCAATGATGAAATTACTGAGTGGTGTGACAGAAGATTGCTGGCAAGAATCCACCGCTATACCTTGCAAACGCTGAGGAAATCTATTGAACCGGTTTCTTCTTCCGATTTCATGAGATTCTTGTTTGTCTGGCAGGGTGTAGATGTGGAAAACAAAAAGGAAGGACCTGATGGCTTGATGAAAGTGCTGGAACAGATGGAGGGATATGAAGCTCCCGCGGCAGCCTGGGAAGGAGATTTGCTACCGGTAAGGGTTAAAGATTATGATTTCTTCTGGCTGGACATGCTATGTCTTTCTGGTCGAATCCTTTGGGGTAGATTTCGGGTTAACACCGATAACGGTTCAAAAATGAGCAGTCCGATTAAGGCATCACCCATCATGTTAATCCAACGCGACAATATTGGTATTTGGAAAAACAAGCTCACTGATGTTGCCGGACTTTCATCGAATGGGAAATTAGTCCGCGATATTTTGAATGAAAATGGTGCCTCTTTCTTTAAGGATATCGTCAACAGTTCAGGTTTATTGGCTTTACAGGCTGAAGAAGCAATTGCGGAGTTAATTGCTTCCGGATTAGTTACATCAGATAGCTATACCGGGCTGAGGGCATTACTCACACCGGCAAAATTTAAGTCGCGAAGAAGTAAGAATGTGTTTTCAATGGAACAGGCGGGGCGGTGGTCAATCATTAATAATGAATCTGAGTCAATTAATGAAGAGGAACGAACCAAGCAGCTTTCGAAAGTTTATTTACGAAGATATGGAGTAGTATTCAGGAAACTGATTGATAAGGAGCAAGGCTCTCCGCCATGGAGGGATTTATTAAAGGTTTATCGAAGGATGGAGGCGAGAGGAGAAATAAGAGGCGGCAGGTTTGTGGACGGTGTCTGGGGTGAACAATATGCTTTGCCGGAAGCGGTCAGTTTGATGCGCAAAACGCGAAACGATAAAGAGAAAGCAAAACTTGTAGCCATTTCGGCGGGAGATCCGCTGAATCTAACAGGTATTATTACGACTGGTCACCGGGTTGCGTCAATTACTTCTAACAGGATATTATATGAGGACGGCGAACCGGTTGTTATGAAGGAAGGGAAAGAAGTGAAATTTTTAAAACAATTTGAGAGTCCTAAAAAATGGAGATACAAGAATGCTTTAATAACCCGAGAAATTCCACCCAAACTTAGAAGCTATTTAGGCAGAGGGCAAATTGCGGAATAATCAGGAGCTTCCCTTTCGTTTTCTTCCAAATTGAAAATTAATTCCAAACCGCAGGTCGAGTTTTCGTGCATTCTGCGGCATAAAGAGAGATGGAAAATTTTCGGATAAAAAATATAATTGAAAAAACCCAAGACTAAATGCAGTACCGAAAGTGAAATTAGCTAATGACCTGTCCCGGTAAGAGAGTCCGACCAATAGATCCATACTTCTTCCCACCAGAAGACCGTAATTCAAACCAAGGGCAGATTTCACATTTCCCTGAAAGAAATCATTATAAAGAATCAGGCTAACATTTTGCTTCGGATGAAACTGGAATCTTCCACCCAGGTAAGTCTTTGTAACCAATGGCGCGCGGTATGCTTTCCCTTCAATCTCATTAATGTCATATAAATTTTCCAGTGAATCCAATTCGTTATCAATTACATCGGATTCGTTAATTACATCCAACACGTCAAAACCTCTGAATACATAATTAACCTCATTAAATTCCCAGCCTTTAAGACTATTTTTCCACTTAATGGATCCCATATCCGTGAAGGCAGCTGACACGGAGAATTTAGAATTTATCTGGTATTGGGCACCAATATCAATGGCAAAACCGGGATTTTTAAAACCGAAAATCAAGTCTTCAGGATTATTATCAAAATCATCAATTCCGGAGGTGTTGATAGTGAAAGCTTCACTGTATAATTGAATGGAATCGATACCTGCGTAGATATACCCATTAATATTTTTTGCTGATGCTTCGGCTATACCATTTAAGTATTTAAATCTTATACCAACCTGAAGCCGATCGCCAAGCAATTTCCTTCCATAACCCAAAGTAAACTCGTTGTATGCCATCACACTTCCGCCCAGATCGGAGAAATCAAGCGGTTGATTTATATTTCTTTCATCCGCAGGTCCGTAAAGTGCCCATTCGATTAACTTTTTTGAGATGAGTAAGTTTGAGGTAACTTTTGTATTCGCTGAAATTGAAAAATAGTTTTTTCTTGCCTGAACTCCCAAATAAAACAAATTCATATCAACGCCCACTTCCAACCTGTTTTTCTTCTGCAGCTTATTAACGAAATTATCCGGTTCAAACCGTAATGAATCGCCATCTTTTACAAGAATTCTGCTAAAGCTAAAACGATCAGCATCCAAGAATACACTGGTTGAACCCAATGCCGGAAATGCAACTACCACTTTGGCTTCAGGGAAAAATGAAGGGTTGATTAAGTTAGTTTGCGGTACACGCCCTTCCAGGCTATAGAATCCCATATAACCCTGAGCAATAACGGTTAGCGGTAAAATTAGAAACAGTACTACAACATTTAGTCTAATCATTATTCACAAACTTTGATTGCAAGCCTACTTTAAAAGTAATCCGGTGGGAATCGAGTATTTTTACGGGAACGGAACCATTATTAAAAGTTGAAACTTCCACATCCAAACGAATGAATTCACTTCTTGAAGCAGTTTCAAGATCATCGCGATCCAATTCAACAACCAGAACATTCTCACCACGGTTCACCACCATTCCATTCAGATCATTTTCGGATGCAACGAGCAGGTTATTGTCAAGGGTAAAAAATTCAAGCAGAGGAATTCCGGTTTGACTGAGGAACGTTGCCTGTATTGTCATATCAATCGGGAATTCATTGAAAGATTTAAACTGCAACAAAGCATTGTCCAGGTCATCAAATATGCTCCCATCAAAATCAAAATCATGAGATATCCCGAGCTCGCTTACCTTACCATATAATGGAAGTTCTACCATCAAGTCAAGGTAAACGGTGCTATTATCCAGCACAAAATCCTTTGAACCGGGATTACTGACTGCACCATTGAATGCAATGGAAATTTCTTGTGGAACATATTTGATCAACTCCTTTAAATTTGAATTCCCATTATTAATTTCTATCACCGATATTTCAAAATTTCCCATATTGGCAAGCGGAACCGCATTCACAGAAATTGGTTGAGTAGTAATACTTCCTTCAAGCTTTGTGGTACCAGTTGTATGGGCAATGCTAATATCATCAATATAGGTAGTCACACCCATGCCAAAAGAATTCGAAATGGTGAGGATAGCTGTGGGGTCCTCAAGTTCAATAATTCCAAACTCCATATTTTCAAAAAACTTAAGCTTGGTCGTTCCTATATCGGTATTGAAAGGAATGGAACCCAACTCTCCAAAAACAGCTTTAAACTTTGGATCAGTTACAATCAGGTTAATATCAAATGACGGATTTAGTAGTAAGGGACTGCCATTATTATAGATAGTAAAACTTAGATCGATTAAAAAACTATTGGTGCTGGTTCCCTGATCGGTTAAATCAACTTTAATATCTTGAAGGGGAAATGATTCGGAATAATTAAGTGATGAAGCAAATTCATGGTTAATAGTTATGGGTTGTCCATTTTGGAGAAGTGACTTGAATTCTATCTCAAGCTTGCCTGGTTGATTAAAGTTCCAATTAATTCCAAAATTCAATATGCCATCTTTAAGTAAGATAGAATCTAACTCCTGCCCGGATTGGGTTGAGAAATCAAACTTAATTTCTTCCGCATATATGATGGAATCATTAAAAGGAAATTGAATAATCAATGGTGCCGGGAAATCATTGGAATATTGAAAATCCTGGTTAGGGATTGTGATTAGCGATTCGCCAGTTTTGGAAATCACGGTGTCCCGGTAAGCAAATACAATGAGTCCGTCATCCCTGGAGTATACTACACTGGAATCAGATATTTCGGTAACGAAATCTTTAAATGAAAATTCAGAATCTATAATGGGGACAGCAATAGTAGGTTCCCATTTGAATTTCTTTATGTTATCAAGATCAGAAAATTCATTAAAGCAACTTGTTACAAAGACACACAGCAAAAATAGTAAAATCAATTTCACTAATCCGTATCTCAATTTCATAATGATATTAAAGAAGTTTCTGCTGTTCTTCCGACCTTGCATGAGTCTATAAGCTTTACCTTGTGGCCTAAATAAAGTGAGTTTTTCATACCATTTTTTTAAAAGAGGCCAAATATACGGACATTTGGCTTTCATATATATGATAAAAAGCATGAATGTAACTGATCTAAATAAGTTGTATGGAAGTTTGGACATTTACCTGCTGGATGCAATTATGAAAGGTTATTTTGAAGAGAAAAATTCGGTGCTTGACGTAGGTTGCGGCGAGGGCCGTAATCTGGTGTATTTTTTACAGAGTGATTACGAGGTCCATGGAATTGACAAAAATGAGTCTTGCATAAGGCTTTGCAATATGATGGCCAAATCATACCGAACTAATTTCGATAAGCTCAATTTTCAGTGTTCAGATGCTACCACATTACCATACGCCGATGATTATTTTGACATTGTTTTAAGTAGTGCGGTAATGCATTTTGCGCGGGATGAAGCTGAATTCCTTTCCATGATGAGTGAATTAATCAGGGTGTTAAAGAGACATGGAATTGCCTTTATCAGAATGGCTTCCACAATTGGAAGTGATAAAATAATTTTAGAAAATGGATTCAGTTTTTTATTGACCCGTGACCTGATTGAGCATTGCCTCAAAAAATTTCATCTGGAAAAACTTGAACCCGTGAAATCAGTGAATGTGGAAGACAAAAGAGTCATGACCACGCTACTTTTAAAAAAGAAATAAATTACAGCATGAAAATGAAATCACATTTATCCAAATCAACAACCTGCGTTCAGAGTGGTGGAATTCAGGATTCGGTCACAGGAGGAGTAGTAACCCCCATTTATCCCTCAACAGCTATTGACTACATCCACGTAGATGAGACAATGTATCCCAGGTATTTTAATACACCGAACCAAAAAGTGGTTGCTGAAAAGATCGCGGCACTGGAAAATGGTGAAAGAGCGATAATATTCAGTACGGGAATGGCTGCCATTATGACCGCCGCATTTACTTTTCTTAGAAAAGGAGACCATGCAATTTTTCAACACGATCTTTACGGAGGAACGCAAAACGCGATTAAAACAGAGTTTAAGAAATTCGGGATCGATTACACACTTGTGGATGCAACCGAAATCGACAACATTGAGAACGCGATTCTTCCAAACACAAGACTTATTTTTATCGAGACCCCTTCAAATCCAATTTTGAAAATTGTTGATATATCTAAAGTGGCTAAACTGGGGAAAAAGAATAAAATCATAACAATGATTGATAATACCTTTGCCACTCCAATTAATCAAACTCCGTTAGATCTGGGAATGGATATAGTGATGCACAGTGCTACTAAATATCTCGGCGGGCATAGTGATTTGATTAGCGGTGTCCTTGTAACGAGTAATAAATTAGCCAAACAAATCGGGAAGTCAGCAATAAATTACGGTGGGAGTGTAAATGCGATTACATGTTATCTCCTGGAACGAAGTTTAAAAACTTTGGCGATAAGGGTAGAAATTCAAAACAAAAATGCAATGGTATTGGCGAAATATCTTGAGAACCACTTCAGGATTGAAAGAGTTTATTATCCGGGGTTAAAAAATCATCACAATCATACCATTGCCAGAAAGCAAATGAGCGGCTTTGGCGGCATGGTTTCATTTGAAATAAAAGGAGGTGTGAAGGCTTCATCGAGATTCATTTCAAAGCTGAAAATTATTAAGTCTGCAGTTAGCCTTGGCGGAATTGAAACAATCTTGTGCGCTCCGGCTAAAACCTCTCATGCGAAGATTTCTTCCGAAGAAAGAATGAAATTGGGAATCAAGGATAGCCTTATTCGAATGTCGGTGGGAATAGAAGGAATTGAAGATTTGAAGCAGGATATCAAAAATGCTTTGAGATAGCCTGGAGGTCATGTAGGTTTATTCAAACAATTCATGAATTCAGCAGGTTTTAATTTAATTGGGCAAAGATACAATTCACAAGAGCTGACTTGAAAAGTTAAAGATGGTATGATGATTTGGAAAATTAACCTGTCAGTTTCAGATCACCAATAGTTAGGAATTTGCCTTTTGCTTCTTCTACTCTTCCCACAATTTTTGCATCAACGTTAAAGCTGTTGGCTATTGCAATTATACCTTCGGCGTATGTCCGGGGAAGATAGATTTCCATGCGATGCCCCATATTGAAAACGCGGTACATTTCTTTTATATCGGAATTGCTTTCCTCCTGGATTATTTTGAAGAGGGCAGGTGTTTCGAACAAATTGTCCTTGATTATATGAAGGTTTTCTATGAAATGCAAAATCTTGGTTTGTCCGCCGCCACTGCAGTGCACAATCGCGTTAATATTTGACCTGAACTCTTTGAGTATTTCTACCAGAACAGGGGCGTAAGTTCTTGTTGGGGAAAGCACCAGTTTTCCAATATTAATATTTATCCCCGGAACAGTATCCGTTACCTTGTATTTCCCCGAATAAACCAAATCTTTCTGAATGGCAGAATCGAATGTCTCCGGGTATTTTTTTGCATAAGAATTATGGAACACATCGTGGCGGGCTGAGGTAAGACCGTTGCTGCCTATCCCGCTGTTATACTCTGATTCATAAATCGCCTGGCCAAAAGAGGCCATTCCGATAATTGCATCTCCCGGCTTCGGACTCACTTCAAGGATATCTTTTCGCGGAAGACGGGCAGTAACGGAGCTGTCAACAATAATGGTTCGTACAAGGTCACCAACATCGGCTGTTTCGCCTCCGGTACTTGTGATGTCGAACCCATAATCATGCATCAATGCGTAAAATTCTTCAGAGGCTTCAATGATGGTTTTGATAATCTCACCGGGAATCAACTTCTTATTTCTGCCGATGGTAGAAGAGATCAAAATGTTTCCGGCTACTCCCGCACATAAAAGATCATCGGTATTCATCACGATAGCATCCTGGGCAATTCCTTTCCAGACTGACAGGTCGCCGGTTTCTTTCCAATAGAGGTATGCCAGGGAAGATTTTGTTCCGGCTCCGTCGGCATGCACAATGTTACAAAAGTCAGGATCACCCCCCAGAATATCTTCATTCACTTTGCAAAATGCATTTGGAAAGATTCCTTTGTCCAGGTTTTTAATTGCCTGATGAACCTCCTCTTTTCCAAATGAGACTCCGCGCCGGTCATACTTAGACATAGCGCAAAGGTAGGAACAATGAGCAAAAGTTCAATTAGGAATTAGGAATTAGGAATTAGGAATTTGAGGTGTCCTAGTTAGAGTTGACCACTTTTGAGCAATTGTTAATATATTTTGATTCACCAATTTCATTTTTTTCTCTTTTAATTTTCCATGGTCTGTCCCCTGACAGACCATTTTTAATATTACCTCCTCTCGACCATTAATTACCCCACCTCCCCCTCCTTGGTCTGCCTCCATGCAGACCATTCCCCTTCCATGGTCTGCCTCCATCCAGACCATTAATTACCTGACTCCCACCGCCACTTCCGCCTCCATGGTCTGTCCCCTGACAGACCATTAATCTCCCCCTGACAGACCATTATTACCTGACTCCCACCGCCACTTTCTTCCCCTTTCCATGGTCTGTCCCCTGACAGACTATTAATCTCCCTGACAGACCATTATTACCTGACTCCCACCGCCACTTTCTTCCGGTACCGTTTCTTGTATCCATCCGGTGAGAAAACATCAAACACCACAAAATAATGTCCGAGAGTAACCTTGTTTCCTGAATCATCCGCTCCATCCCAAGTAAAAATACCCTCGGTGGCCAACAGCTGGTTGACAGCTATTCTTTTTACCAGTAACCCATTGCCGGCAAAGATGTTTATGGAAGCCAGAAGATTAGGATTCCCAAGGGAATATTCAATGGTGGCAAACGAATCGGTGCCCCCTGTTCCGGGGAAAAATAATTTCGGAAATACATCAACTTCAGAATCATCAGGAACCGGATTATAAGATTGAGAATTCTCACTGGCCGGTGTTGAAAAGGAAACCGTAGATGATGCGGACTTCCAGTTATTGGGGTCAACCGATGAAATATCCGGACTTCTTCTTTCCAGAGAGACACCCTCCTTTGACTTAAGCAGAGGATGGTGCCAGTCTTCATTATAGTACACTGAATCCACCACAATATTGTGTGTATTTCTCAAGACCAAGGTTCCCTCCTCATCCGGTAAAGTTGGCAGATTCATTTCAATGACTTTATTCAGATCAACAAATGGATAAAGATTTGAAAAAATTAATTTGTCCTCTGATATAATCAGATACGCCTTTGGTTTCAGAATAAAATAATCAGACGTTATAATTTCTGATCCTGTTTTCCCTGATTGGGTGTAGCTGTAACTCGTCCAGTCGGAGAGGAGCAAATGCTTGTCCGATCGGTTGAAGAATTCAACAAAGTCTATCCCACCGGTAAACGGATTAAAAAGAATTTCACTGATCACGATGTCATTATATACACTTTCTTCGGGCAGGTAGAATTCGTCAGACTCTATGCTGCTTACATTACCTTTGCAATCCGCAGCCTGAATAATAATATGATAGGAAACTTTTTCACTCAGGGGAGCCTCCAGCTTAACCAGAATTTTAGTAAAACTGTTTTCCTTAAAGTTCACACTTTGAATAGCTATTTCAGGGGAGATGGAAAGTCCGGGAAGTTTATTAGCATGAATTGGCTCATTGAATTCCAGAAACAGGGTTACCGAATCAATAGGAATAACCGAGGTTAGCATTGGACCAAAATTGTCCGGATTTTCAGCAAGCAAAGAGTTGACAAGACCTGGTGTTCCGCCAATATCAGAGATTGATGCTCCCCAGTTGGCAGCTTCTCCGCAAGGATTATTCGTGTCGATCATTTCCAATGACCAGCCGCCTTCTTGCTTTTCCAGTTCCTTATACCACTTATTTGAGTATTCAATCTGATGAAGTAAGCCTCCCTTTCTGTTTTTGATAGACATGATCTCACCGGTATTATTCAGTGATGGCCAATTCGTTAGTCCAATAATTTTGTTACCATCTGGAAAGTTTATTTTTTGGGTTGATGGCACTAATAAAATATAGGAAAGAGGGTCCAATATTCCTGCATTACTGATAGCAGTGGAATTTAAGTCTCCTAATTGCAACCCTTTCAAACTAAACTTTTTAGATGAAGTATTAAAAATTTCTACATATTGTGAAACTGGCAATGTGCCTAAGCCAGGTTCAGGGTCCACCATTATTTCAGTAATTATCAGCTCCAGAAATCCGGGTTCCGGAGGCGCGGTGTAAATGAAATTAAAACTTCCGCCGCCTGCATTTCCTTCGATGTCTTTCAGATTCTGAAAAGACAGCGTGTAACTTTGAAAGTCAATTAATTCCTGGTCAAAACTTAAAACAGCATGGACTGAATCGATGACAGTAACTTTTGCCGGGACAATGTCTTCCAGATAAAAACTATTTTTTGAAATGGAAGATGCTACCGGAGGCTCATTAAAGGACAGTTCCAATTCATTGTAATGATGGATCTGAACATCCAGGATTGCTGGTGGCAGAAAATCCAATTGCAAAGTGAATTCATCATCAAGGATATTGCCGGAACAATCCGCAACCCCTGAAATGTAGACGTGATACGGTGATTCATTGGGGATACTGTCCGCGAGGTAAATCCTAAAGGAAGGATTATCATTCAGATATATTATACTATCAGTTTCAATTTCCGGCGTTAAA
>DASWHX010000150.1:0-7669 GCA_036397995.1 Cyclobacteriaceae bacterium | reverse complement strand
GATATGAAATAATCAATGCCAAAGTAATCCCTGAAGGCATTAAAAAATAAATCAGACCGCCAATTTCCGAAAGTGGGTTTCGGTGAATGAACATACCGGGAAATGAAACAAGTAAGTATAACACCAAATGCAAAAGGATTGTATGGAATAAGTTCTTCGGCTGTGCATGATAAAGAATAATGGGATAAATTATCATTAGCAAAACCAGAATTAAAAGTAACGTCATCAGATGTCCATCGGGAGGATTGCCGGTGACATAAAATGAAGCCGAGGCTAGTAATGGTGCCAACAGATACAAAATTAATCTCGATGTTTTCAATCTTATCTTCTAAACGGAAAAAGGCAAATGGTTTAATACACAATGAAGTATCTTGCGAAGGATTTTCCGTTAATTTAAAGTAAAATGTCCTATTAATCGTCAACCTTGTAAAAATCCGTGGATGAGTAAATCAAATGTTAGTATTGGTCATGTATTCAAAACCATTATATGGCCGCGCAGAAATCTTGTTTTTATAGGCTTGATTTTAATCATTATCAGCAGGTTGGCAAGTCTGATTCTGCCTGGTGCCAGTAAATACCTGATTGATGATGTGATTGCAAATGGAGATATTCCTATGCTTAAAATATTACTGCTGGTGGTTACAGGCGCTATACTGGTTCAGGCAATAACCAGCTTTCTACTCACTAAGATACTCAGTGTTGAAGCCCAAAGATTGATTTCAATTTTAAGAGCAAAGGTTCAAAAGCAGATTCTTCAATTACCAATTCGCTTTTTTGATAATAATAAATCTGGTGCGCTTGTTTCCAGGATTATGACAGATGTTGAAGGCGTTCGTAATCTTGTTGGAACCGGGCTTGTCCAACTTATTGGAGGTCTTCTTACATCTGTTATTTCGTTAATTCTCCTGATAAATATCAGTCCGGCAATGACTTTATACGTGTTGGTGCCGGTGATAATTTTTGGATTAGTGTCGCTGAAGGCTTTTGCCTATATCCGTCCCATTTTCAGGGAACGGGGAGTTCTAAACGCTGAAGTTAGCGGAAGGTTAACAGAAACTTTGAACGGAATCAGGGTAATCAAAGGATTTAATGCGGAAGACCAGGAAACCAAAACCTTTGAAGAAGGAGTAGAGAAATTATTCTTAAATGTTAAGAAGAGCCTTACCTCAACAAGTCTTGTTACAAGTTCGGCAACTTTTCTATTAGGATTAGCTTCAGCGGGAATCATGGGAATTGGTGGGTATTTAATCATTCAGAATGAACTCACTTTCGGTGAATTTTTGAGTTTCACTTTATACCTGGGATTTATGATTGCGCCAATTATTCAAATGAGTAATATTGGCAGTCAGCTTACCGAAGCTTTTGCCGGTTTGGATCGTACTGAAGAAATTATGAACATGGATCCGGAAGATGACGGGCTGGTAAGGACCATCGAAATTGGTCATATAAAAGGTAATATTGAATTTGAGAATGTTCATTTTTCCTATGAAGAAGGTAAAGAAGTACTGAGAGATATTTCATTTCAAGCTGCGCCGGGTTCAGTTACTGCACTTGTTGGAACGAGCGGATCTGGTAAAACTACGATAGCCGGCCTGGCTGCATCATTTCTAAATCCGCTGAAGGGAAGAATTTTGGTGGATGGTATCGATCTGTCTGCAGTGAAGTTATCAAGTTATCGAAACCAATTGGGAGTGGTGCTCCAGGATGATTTCCTTTTTGAAGGTACTATTGAAGAAAATATTTTATTTCCACGCCCAAAAGCTACATCTGATCAACTGATCAATGCGGTTAAAGCAGCTCATGTTGATGAATTTACTGACAGGTTTGAAGATGGATTAAAAACAGTAATTGGTGAGCGCGGAGTAAAGCTTTCAGGAGGGCAACGGCAAAGAATTGCCATTGCCCGGGCAATTCTCGCTGATCCGAAGGTATTAATACTGGATGAAGCCACCTCAAATCTCGATACCGAAAGCGAGATGTATATCCAGGAAAGTCTTAAAGGATTGATGAGAGGTAGAACTACTTTTGTAATTGCGCACAGGCTTAGTACCATAAGGCAGGCAAGCCGCATTTTAGTGGTTGAAGACGGCCAGATCTTTGAGCGGGGTACTCATAATGAACTTATTGAAAAGAAGGGAAGGTACTTTGACCTGTATACTTACCAGGCAAGAATTTAGTAGCCTGTCAGTGCCAGGCTACTAAATTGTTCCTAATTATTCATTCTTCAAATATACAATAAGTGATACGCGGAAACGCAATCCACCAATTGTAATTGTATCATTGTTGTCCAATTTAGTCCTGTCGAAACCATAACCCAATAATGGCTCCAAACTTACATTTGAATTTAGAAAATAAGCAAATCCGGCACCCAGAAAACCGGAAGTTAAACTATTCGTAGTTCGCGGACTTGACGTACCTCCCGATGTGAACTCACTTGATTGCACACCGCCTGTAAAATTTACTTCCCCAAATAATCCGAAGGGCAGGTAATATCTCACAAATGGCCCAGCCTGGAAAGTGGAACTGGTAAATTTATCCACACCAAATTTATTTCTTGATGTAAAAAAATCTAATGTTGCCCCGACCAGGAATCCGTCAAAAAGCACATAGCCGCCTCTCGGTCCAAATCCAAAACCCACTTGGTTTGTTTCAGTTGATACTCCAGAGACGGCATCCTTATCCGTATATTTTTGGATATCAAATGATAAATCACCCCCTATCAGAATTGCACCCTTAGAAGGTTGCTGTGCAAAGACAACACTAGTTGTAAACACCATGGTAATCATTAATAATATTTTTCTCATCTTCGTAATGTTTGTTAAGTTATTGTAAGATACAAATTTGTTTATCTAATTATTATACGTGGATAGAGTAAAAATGATTTGGGAATTCAGTGGTGAGGAGTCTGAACAATTTGCTTTGCATCATGCAAAGCATTTGGAAGAATTTGTGATCAGGAAGAAAATCCAAAATTATTCGTCAGGCATTGAGTCAGTTTCCGCCAGTTTTTCAATTGCATACCTGACTGTAAATAAAGAGGAGTGGGAGGATGTTGCCAACGTGCTAAGGCCCCATAAAGCATATGTGGAAAAGCATTAAAATTTAACTGTTCATTATTTCCGTAAATTTTTCCTGAACCGTAAAATTAAATCCTAATTCAAATTGGCTTTTAACCGCATCAAGACACTTAGGTGGAAATACTACCATCCTGTCCAGGTACCATTCCCATATTTGTTCAGGACCAAAACCTGCCAGTGGCAGTTTCCTGAGTACATTCAGAATGGATTCCATATCGGGCGGGACTAACCATATAATTGTGTAGCTTTCTCCGAAGATTTTTCTGTCACAAAGTTCATCCGCTAAATCCATGGGCAGATCTGTAAAGTACCCATCTGCCAGATTCCTGCTGCCAAACTTGTATTCATAAAGTAACCATTTATCTTCATCGAAAGGTTCAGGTAATTTGCTCGGAATGCTATCTCGCAGTTTTGTAATTGTGTGACCGCTGTCAATTAGTTTGCCATCAATAAATTCGGGGTCTTCTCTGTAGGGCTCAGGAAACGTCAGATTTTTTACCAGTACCAACTTGGGTAATTGTAACTCCTTTAACTGATTGATCATGAATTCCTCAAATCTGTTAGCAATTATATGAAAAAGACTATGAAATTGAAAATTGATTTTTTTTGTTACACTATCAAAATCAGTCTAGAAAAAATCTCTGAGCTTGCCTGGCATAATCCGGATAAGAAATGCAAAAAGTCTCCATCGTCTTGTCACATAAACAACTGAAGCTTTTCGTTCAATTGCTTGCCAAATTTGTTTTGCTGCCTTTTCCGGAGTAGCCACCCAAAACATTCCAAGGTTTTGTTCCGTCATGGGTGTCAATACAAAGCCAGGTCGAATATCAGTTATTGTTATATTTAACTTTTTCTTTCTACTCAAATTTCGAAGTCCTTGCATATAATTGGAAATAAAAGCTTTACTTCCTGAGTATGCCGTAGTCTTTCTGAAGCCAACCAATGAAGCGATTGAAGAGATTCCAACCAGATGTCCATGCCCTTGTTGTTTAAAATGATCCATGCCGGTATGAGCCAGAGCTACAAACCCTTTTACATTTACATCAATAATTTTCATTTCTTCCTTCCACGATGGATAAATGGCAGCGATGCCTGAATTCAGTACCAGTATATCTATTCCGTTAAGAGCAAAAATCATTTCACTCAACGTCGCAACCGATTCATCAAGATCTTGAAGATCCATTTGACGGTACAATACTTCATTACCACATTTTGATGAGATTTCCTTTAATTCTTCAACTTTGCGGGATGCAATGGCAACCTGATAATTTTTTGAATACAATTCCAGGGCAAGGGATCTCCCAATTCCCGTGCTGGCACCGATAATAATTACTTTTGGCATCCTGGATTAGGGATAAAACTTTAATAATTAGGCTTCAATATAAGATTATATTCTAATTTTGTACCTCAAATTTAGACCCTATGCTCTTGGATTTTGAAAAACCTATAGCAGATCTTGAAGCAAAGTTAGAAGATATGAAAGAGTTGGCTACCAAAAGCGGCTCAGATGTTTCTTCTGCAGTTAAGTCTTTAGAAAAAAGAATTAATGAACTAAAGAAAGAGACTTTCCTAAATCTCACCCGCTGGCAGCGTGTTCAGTTAAGCCGGCATCCTGACAGGCCTTATACTTTAGATTATATTTATGAGATGACGGATACTTTCATTGAAATGCATGGAGACCGGACCGTATCTGACGATAAAGCAATGGTGGGAGGTTTTGGAGAGATCAATGGGAAAAGTATAATGTTCATAGGTCAGCAAAAGGGTAGAAATACTAAACAACGACAATTTCGAAATTTTGGAATGGCGAACCCTGAAGGCTATCGAAAAGCACTGCGCCTGATGAAACTTGCTGAGAAATTTAACAAACCTATAGTTACGTTGATAGATACTCCAGGAGCATTCCCCGGAATAGAAGCCGAAGAAAGAGGACAGGGGGAAGCCATTGCAAGGAACTTAAAAGAGATGATGATGTTGAAGGTGCCGGTTGTCTGCATTATTATTGGTGAGGGTGCTTCCGGCGGAGCTTTAGGTATAGGAATAGGAGATAAAGTTCTGATGCTTGAGAATACCTGGTACTCTGTAATCTCACCAGAGTCCTGTTCATCGATTTTATTCCGTAGCTGGGAATACAAAGAACAAGCTGCTGAAGCGCTTAAACCTACTGCCAAAGATATGCTCGAACTGAAATTAATTGATGGCATAATTGAGGAACCATTGGGTGGCGCTCACCAGGATATGAAATGGATGTCTGATTTGCTGAAGAAAAACATTGTCAATTCAATAAAAGACCTGGAGAAAATAGATTCTGATCAAAGAATTCAAATGAGAATTGAAAAGTTTTCTAAAATGGGTGCATTTTCAGAGTAATTATTAGCCCT
Organism: Cyclobacteriaceae bacterium; assembly: GCA_036397995.1. Taxonomy (GTDB): domain Bacteria; phylum Bacteroidota; class Bacteroidia; order Cytophagales; family Cyclobacteriaceae; genus DASWHX01. The sequence continues at coordinate 2,211 of DASWHX010000150.1, read as the reverse complement.
AAATAAGTTGAAGCCACAGATTCAGAGTTTGTGGCTTTTTCTTTTATATCTTTAATCAAAAAAGAAAGCAAAATGAAATTGAAGGTTATAAATGCAGGAGGATTTAAACTTGACGGAGGGGCGATGTTTGGTGTTGTACCAAAATCACTTTGGAATAATATTAATCCTGCTGATGAAAATAATATGTGTTCCTGGATGATGCGTTGTTTGTTGATTGAAGAAAATAACAGTCTGATTTTGATTGATAGCGGAATGGGAAACAAACAGAGTGAAAAATTCTTTTCTTATTATTATTTATACGGTGAAGATACATTACTGGGCAGTCTTAAAAAAGCCGGCGTTCATCCGGATGAGATAACCGACAATTTTCTAACTCATTTACACTTTGACCACGTTGGAGGTTCTGTAACGAAAACAAGCGATGGTAAGTTAGAACCTCAATTCAAAAATGCGGTCTATTGGTCTAACCATGATCATTGGGAATGGGCTGTTAATCCAAATGACAGGGAGAAAGCCAGTTTCCTTAAAGAGAACATTATTCCTATCCAGGAAAGTGGACAATTAAAATTTATAGAAGCTGGAAACGAACTCCCATTTGATGACATTAAATATGTTGATGGTCATACGGAGAAAATGATGTTGCCGGTCTTGACTTATAAGGGAAGGAAAATTGTTTATATGGCAGACCTTTTACCATCTGTAGGTCATATACCTGTTGCCTGGGTAATGAGTTATGATGTAAGACCGCTCCAAACTTTAGTTGAAAAAGAAAAATTTCTTAATGAAGCTGTGGAAAATGATTATATTCTTTTTTTTGAGCATGATCCTAAAATTGAATGCTGCACATTAAAAAGAACCGATAAAGGAATCAGGGTAGATCAGACCTTTCCATTAAGTGATATTTAAATGCCAGATAAGAAGTCTATATCAATTGCTTTATCCGGTGGTGGTGCCAAGGGAATTTGCCATCTTGGTGTGTTGCAGGCTTTTGAAGAGGAAAAGATTCAGATTGATGCATTATCCGGAACCAGTTCAGGTGCAATGATCGCTGCCTTGTATGCTTACGGATATTCTCCAAAGGAAATTCTGAATATGGTTATTAAAACAAGCTTTTTTAAGCTGATGAAATTTACAACCACCTTAAATGGGTTACTTACTCTTGACAATCTTGGCAAAATATTGATTCAGCACATGCCAGAGAATGATTTCAATGTGCTTAAAAAGCCAATCTACATAGCAGCTACTGAATTGATCAAAGGGAAAACAGTTTTTTTCACCGAAGGAGAATTAGTTAAGCCTATTCTGGCTTCTTGTTGTGTTCCGGTAATTTTCAACCCACTTAAATATAAAGATGGAATTTACGTTGACGGTGGTATTTTGAAAAACCTGCCGGCTGAAATACTCAGGGAAAATAATTATGATAAAGTCATTGGGTCTGATTGCAATCCAATAGATCATAACTTTGCATTGACGGGTGTGAAGAAATTAATTGAAAGAAGTTTATTACTCGCGATAAATGGGAACAACGCCAGCAGCAAGGAATTCTGCAATGTGGTTATTGAACCGCCAGAAATGAAGAAATATTCTTCTTTTGACCTTACAAAAGGAAAAGAAATATTTGAAGTGGGTTATATTCATACTATGGACATGGTTGATGAAATAAAGGAAAAACTTAATTTGTAAAACATGATTGAGTCCACAATCAGTTTTGAGGAGCAAATCCGCAGAGGGATACCTGTGGAATTGCCGCCTCCAATACCTTTTGATTCTTCGGTAAACCATGCTCCAAAAAGAAAGAATATCCTCTCCAGGAATGAAAAAATACTGTCGATCAAAAATGCCCTGAGATACTTTCCCGCAAAATTTCATTCTGAATTAGCAATAGAATTTTTAGCTGAGTTGGAAACGGTTGGTAGAATTTATATGTATAGATTCATGCCCCACTATGATATGGTGGCCCGGCCGGTTGAAGAATACCCTTGCAAATCTAAAGCGGCGGGAGCCATCATGCTGATGATTCAGAACAATCTTGATCCAAAAGTGGCTCAACATCCGCATGAATTGATTACCTATGGAGGCAATGGCGCAGTATTTCAGAATTGGGCGCAGTATCTGCTTACAATGCAATATCTGTCGAACATGTCCGACCGGCAAACCTTGCATATGTATTCAGGTCATCCATTGGGATTGTTTCCTTCCACAGTGAATGCG
>DASWHX010000149.1:0-21951 GCA_036397995.1 Cyclobacteriaceae bacterium | reverse complement strand
AAACCTAACGGGAGGTCATAACCAATGACCTCTTTTTTTTTGGAAAAGCAAACGTATTATTACCTATTGACAGGCTGGATTCTAATTGCCCTTCTCTCCTACCCGTTTCTGAGAAGGAAAACCCAACCCTACGGCCGACATACCACCAGCAAATGGGGGCCGCTTATTGATAATAAGATTGGATGGATTCTAATGGAACTACCTGCCCTGATCGTTGCCCCCGCTTTATACATTATCGGTAATGGTGAAAAAAACCTGCCCATGGATTTTTTTATGTTCCTGTGGGTGTTTCATTATGTAAACAGAGCATTGGTTTTTCCCTTAAGAACCAAAACCAGCGGAAAAAAAATTCCGGTTGCTATCGTTGCCTCTGCGATTATATTCAATTGCATTAATGGATTTTTTAATGGATACTATTTTGGATTTCTCTCGCCCTTCTATGAATCTCACTGGTATTATGATGGCAGATTCCTTATAGGTTTGTTTTTCTTTATTGCCGGACTTGCCATTAACTGGACAGCTGACAATCAACTGATCCGAATAAGAAGAAACAGTTCGGATGGATATAAAATTCCCTATGGCGGTCTGTTTGAATACGTTTCATGCCCTAATCATTTTGGCGAAATCCTGGAGTGGTTTGGCTTCGCCATTTTAACCTGGTCTTTGCCGGCTTTTTCATTTTCGATATGGACTTTTGTGAATCTAATTCCAAGGTCTAAAAATCATCACCGTTGGTATAAGGAACAATTCCCGGACTATCCGGTGGAAAGAAGGGCGGTTATTCCTTTTGTTACCTGATAAGGTATATTTAAAGAACAAATCTTAATCTTTAGATTTGCGTATATACTTTTTATAAGCTCTGTCATATGAAAAAGATATTCATAACCGGATGGTTATTTTTAGCAGTTAACCTCATTTACGGTCAGGATGAAAACCGGATTATCTTTGGAAGCCTGGAATGCTCACCTGCAGGAGATAAAATAATCTTTTCCGCAATTAGTGTAAAATCAGACTGGTCTAATTTTAAACCGGAAAACTGGGTTGTTCTTCAGTATAACCTTGCTGACAAAAGTTTAATTGAAATATCAACGGGTGGATTGTATGCATCTTATTCACCTGATGGGAATAGTATTATTTTTGAAAAACGCACCGGAGAATCTCAAAATATCTTTGTTCGTGATTTAGATTCAGGAAATGAATTTCAGCTCACAGATAATGAGCATAGAAATTTTGGTGGTTCATGGTCACCGGATGGGCAGCAAATTGTTTATAACAGTAACCAAACCGGAACGATTGAAATTTTTATTTGTAACAAGGACGGCACCAATCACCGACAGTTAACTTTTAGTGGAGAGCATAAAAGCTATAATCCAAAATGGTCACCTTTCGGAAATGATATAGTTTATTATTTTGAAAAGGGGGATGGCAAAGATCAAATTTATGTAATGAATTCAAATGGTGAAAAAGTACGTAACATTACAAATAACGATAGTCATTCTTATTATCCATCATGGCGTGATGAGAAATCTGTCGTTTTTGCAGCCGACCCGGATGAAATTCACACTATCTCACTAGATGGAAGCAAGAACCAGCCGATTTTGGGAATAAAATCTTTCTATGCCGTCTTTTCAAGAGACGGATCAAAACTTTTTTTCATTAATACTGCAGACAAAGACAGAATAACCATCAATATAATGGAAATGAAGTCATCAAAAACGTCCATTTTGCTGGCCGGAGAAGACCTTGAAGAGTTGGTTAAGAATTAAAGCGATCTGATTTTAACATTTCGAAACCAAACCCTGTTACCGTGATCCTGTAAGGCAATATGGCCTGAGGTCGTAAGTCCGAACTCCGGATAATTAGCCCATTTGCTATTTTTCATTAGCGAATCCATTTCAACAGACTGCAGATCATAATCTATCACCTTTACCCCATTGAGCCAATGCTCAACGTGGCTGCCATCTGCCACAATCCTAACAGAATTCCACTCACCAACCGGTTTTACCGAAATTTTGCTGCAACTAATCAAGTCGTATAAATCTCCGGCCATGTGCTTTTCCAGGTTATCACCGGCCATTTCATTATCAAGCACTTGCATTTCAGGACCTGTGTAATAGGAGTAATTACTTGAATCAGTCTCCTGCACAAAATATAAGATGCCACTGTTCCCTCCTGTGCTAATTTTCCATTCAAGAGATAATTCAAAATTTTGAAATTTTTCCCTGGTCATAATATCTCCGGTTTCGGCTTCTTCAGCATTTCGCATTTCAGAATCCATACAAATAAGTACGCTGTCTTCAATATACCAAACTGATGGAACATGATCCTTCTTGAAACCCCGCCATTGATCCAGGTTGGAGCCATCAAACAAAACAGTCCACTCTTCAGGACCTTCAACAGCATATTCACTATTTTTACTGGTACATGCCATTATGGACAATGGGCATAATAATGCGACTAAGTAGATTTTTTTCATTTTAAGCCAAGCAGTTTTTTATTAATTGATTTATCACTCTTTGAACCCGCAAAATCATCAAAAGATTTTTCAGTAACTCTTATTATATGATCTTTAATAAATTTGGCCCCTTCTTTGGCACCATCTTCAGGATGCTTGATACAGCATTCCCACTCCAAAACAGCCCATCCCTTGTAGCTATACCGGGTTAATTTACTAAAAATACTCTTAAAATCTACCTGACCATCGCCAACGGAACGAAACCTGCCTGGCCTGTCAATCCATTCCTGATAACCTCCATATACTCCCGACTTTCCCGTTGGATTGAATTCTGCATCCTTAACATGAAATATCTTAATAAACTGATGATAAAAATCTATATACTGTAAATAATCAAGTTGCTGCAAAACAAAATGACTGGGATCGTAGAGAATATTAACTCTCGGATGATCGCCGCAACATTCCCGAAAAAGTTCAAAGGTTATCCCATCATGGATATCCTCATTAGGGTGGACTTCATAACAAACATCTACGTCATACTTATCAAAATAATTCAGGATTGGTTTCCATCTCCGGGCTAATTCTTCAAACCCATCTCGCACGAGGCCGGGAGTTCTTTGAGGCCAGGGATAAACCATCGGCCATAATAAGGCTCCGGAAAATGTTGCATGAACATTTATTCCCAAATTGCGGCTTGCGGAAGCTGCTTTTTTAAGTTGATCAGTTGCCCATTCGGTGCGCCCGGCAGGATTTCCTTTAACTCCATCGGGTGCAAAAGCATCAAATTGAAGATCATAAGCAGGGTGAACAGCAATAAGTTGACCTTGCAAATGGGTTGATAATTCGGTGATTACCAGCCCCTCATTTTCCACTGTACCTTTTAATTCGTCACAGTAATCCTTACTCTCTGAAGCTTTAGTGAGGTCAATACATCTGGAATCCCAGCTCGGTATTTGTACGCCTTTAAATCCTATCCCGGCAGCCCATTTGCATATGGTTGCAAGGCTATTAAAGGGATTTTTGTCGCCCATAAATTGAGCCAGGAATAAGGCTGGTCCTTTAATTGTGTTCATTTATTTTATTTCAAATTTTTTCCACTTGCATCCAGCATTCGATGAGGCAACGACCGTTTCAATAAATACCATTCCTCTCAAACCGTCTTCGATTCCCGGGAAATCAAAATTTTCCAAATCCGGCGATTTGCCCGCTTCTACAGACTTGATCGCGTATGCAAAATTCCGGTAAATATTTGCGAAGGCCTCAATAAACCCTTCCGGATGACCAGAAGGCAATCGCATATTATTCTTTGCAGCCCTGGATAAGTAGCTCTTCTCCGCTCCGGCTTTATACACTTGGGTTGGCTTGTCGATCCATTTTAAGATCAAGGAATTTGGATCTGTATGCGACCATTCCAATGAACCGTTTTCACCATATACTGAAATTTTTAAACTATTTTCTTCACCACTCAAAACCTGGCTCGCCCTGACAGAGCCACTGGCGCCATTAGTAAACCTAAGTAATATGGAAGCATCATCATCTAACTTGCGATTGTACCGGGAGCTTAGATCCGCGCATAGTTCTTCAATTTCAAGTCCGGTTGTATAATGGATAATATTTTCCACATGCGTACCAATGTCACCCATAGCTCCTCCTTTTCCGGATTTAGCCGGGTCTACACGCCAGCTTGCCTGCTTTTGTTTCTCGCTTTCTATATTTCGTGTCAGCCATCCTTGCGGATAATCGACATTCACTTTTCTGATTTTCCCAAAAGTATCATTGCTAATCAGATACCGCGCCTCCTTCACCATTGGATAACCGGCATACGTATAAGTAATCCCGAAAAGTTTTCCTGTTGCTTTAACTACTTGCCGTAAGTTATAGGCTTCTTCCACTGAATGTGTCAATGGTTTATCTACCATTACATGAAAGCCGCTTTCTAACGCTAATCTCGCCGGCTGATAATGAAGATGATTAGGAGTTACAATAGAAACAAAAGCCATAGATGGAATATAATTGGCTGTTACCTCTTTATTAATCATTTCATGGTAAGATCTATATATCCTTTCAGGATTTAATCCAAGTATTTTTCCAGATTGAAGGGACCGTTCTCCAGTGCTGCTTAATGCTCCACAAATCAATTCGATCTGGTTATCAAGCCTGGCGGCCATTCTGTGAACTTCACCAATGAAAGAATCAATTCCTCCTCCCACCATTCCCATGCCAAGCTTGTCTCCCATAATTATGTTCAATTAGATTATTTGAGACAAAAGATAATCATTGTGCTTTAAGTTTCCAGATTCTGGATATGATTTTATAATGATTTTCATTCTTGACAAGGTCATTCAAAAACACTATATTATAAGGACTAAACTTACCAAAACAACAATCGCTATGAAAAGACATATTTGCTTTTTTTCGATTTTTCTGGCCGCATGCGGAGCCCAGGAACAGGTGAAGCAGGAATTGAACCCCGAAAGTTTAGTTGGAACCTGGGAAAGAGTAAGTTATGTAGATTCTGACATAAGCGATACAGCATGGGTTGATCAGAATCCAAAGATCATTTTTTTGAAACATCTGACTCCTACTCATTTTACCTGGCTGTCATTTAATACTGAAACCGAGGAATTAAATGGAACGGGCGGAGGAACTTATCAATATGATGGAACTACTTATACAGAAGATATTATGTATTTCTACCCAACAGGCTCCAGCATCCAGGGCCAGACGATTCCTTTCACCGTTGATTTTGTAAATGGAAATTGGCATCACGTGGGGTACTTTCAGAATACCGAATATGATCCTGAAATGGTTGAAATTATCAGAACAGATACTTCGTTGATTGAAGAAATGTGGAAAAGAGTACCTGCCTCGGAGGAAGTTAGTGATTTGGTAGGAACCTGGGAATTAGTGAGTCAAAGAAAAAGAGATGATTCTACCCGGATAGAACTTCCTCCATTCATGAAATATTATAAGCTGGTTACTCCAACTCATTTCAATTGGGTGCAAATCAATATGGAAGACAACGAGGTTTACGCTCAAGGTGGCGGAACTTTTATAGTGGATGGCAACACGTATACTGAGAGACTTTTATATCATCATCCCGTAGAAGAAGCACTTCGGGGCCTGGTAATTCCATTTAATTTTAAAATGGAAAATGAAAGATGGTATCATAGGGGTACTTTTATCCGGCCCATCAGCGATAAGGCCGGCAATAAAACGGGACTTGACACGGTTTATATTGATGAAGTCTGGCAGAGGTGGAAACCTCAGAATTGAAAATATCAATAAACCTTCAAGCACTAAAAGACGTGCCTGTTTTTGCGAAAAAAAACGACATAAGTCGCCTTCTTCTACTTAAATATTTACTTTGATTAGCTGGATGGTCTTCTCTGCAGGACTACTGTTTCATTAATCCAGCACCCGACATTAATGGCCTGGCCCTCTTCCATATTTAGTTCAAAAATATCATTAATGGATGGAAACTGCTCCATGGCGGATTGCATCATTTTTTGATCTCCGGCTAATTTGTATTTTTCATAAGCTGCCAGATAAATTGCCCTGTCCTGAACTTTACTTTGATCTTCCTTACATTCATTAAAGGAATTAAAGTACAAATCTCCAATTAGTTTATAAGATTTCTTCAAAGAAGCATCTTCCTGAACTGCCTTATACGCGTAAGCTCTAGCTTGCGGCTTGTTGCCGTTTTTCAAATATTGTATCGCAATTTCGTAATAAATTTCACCTTTTTTCTCAGGTTCGTTGCTTAGTTCTATTGCCTCGTTATAGTACTTCAGGGCATTATCAAAATCACCCTCTGCTGCAGACTTCATTCCAATTACTTTTGCTATTCCGAAATCCGGTTCGCTCTTCTGAACAATTTTTGCTGCCACCAGGAAAATAGGATCATCACTACAATTACTGGCTAGTGACAATGCCATTACTTTCTTGGCAAGCTTTAGATTTTGCATGTTATTCCGGAGTTTTAAACCCAGGTTATTTATCACAAAGTCGCAATCAACCTTTACTGTGGAAATCAGAAGCCTGTCAACCAACTCCCTCACTTTGTTCATCTTTTCTTTATCCTCCACACTTCTGGAATCAATTATTTCATTGATCTTTTCATACTTTTCAAAAACTTCGTCATCGGTTAATTTTCCCCCGGTACCTTTGTGAAGCCTGATAACATCCATATAGGCTACCAGGTTATTAGTATGAATATCTTTTACATCCACCGCGAATGCCGCTTCGTAAAAAGAATACAGCACCGGGTATTTCCCTTTATCTTTTTTGTAGAAGTTGTACGCTGCAGTGGCTTTTCTGTTCAGAACATCTCCTCCTCCATCAAAATATTCAATCCTTTTGTCGTACATCTCCAGGGATTTCGCTATATAAACATCCTTCTTTGCAGCATCAGCTTCTTTGTCAGCCAATTCACTGTAAATTTTTGCTCCGTTGATGTATATGGATTCATTTAAATCAGGTGTATTTGTGAGAAGCCAAATGAGCGGATCCAATGAAACTTCAAAATTTCCGTTTTTGAAGGCATCGGTATACAAGGCATATTTTTCTTTAGCAAGGTCTTCATTTTCTCCCCAATTCCAACCTGCCTGGGAAAAAGCCTCTCCTGAAAAAATACACAGTAAAACAAAACTACTAATTACAAGGTTTTTCATCTTTGAACAGATTACTGGAAATTTAACATTTAACAAAAATACTAAATTATTAAAGTTGTCCTCCATTAAAGAACATAAATCCCCCCTGTTTTGGGGAGGAATTAATGATAATAGCCAAAAAACCTGCCAGAAATTACTTTACCTTGCTAACAATTTCAGCAAAGGCTTCCGGATGATTCATGGCCAAATCGGCCAGTACTTTCCTATCTAAGTCAATTTCAGCTCTTTTAAGGGCTCCAATAAACTGAGAATAGGACATGTTATGTTCTCTTACTGCAGCGTTGATTCGTTGTATCCAAAGATACCGGAATTCCCTTTTCTTGGTTTTTCTATCTCTGTAAGCGTAAGTAAGGCCTTTTTCTACCGCATTCTTTGCAACGGTTAAGACATTCTTTTTCCTTCCAAAATAACCTTTGGCTAGTTTAAGGATTTTCTTTCTTCGCGCTCTGGAGGCGACGTTATTTACTGATCTGGGCATTTATTTGATTTTTGGGATTAAGGCGTCTCCAACAGGAGTTCTTTGAGCCATTAACCCGGGTTAAACATAAACCTTTATTTGTTTAGCATCTTCTTTACCCGCTTTTCGTCTGATTTGTGAACGATAGCGAATTTTGTGAGATTTCTTTTTTGCTTAGTTTCTTTCTTGGTCAAAATATGACTCTTATAAGCATGTTTTCTCTTTATCTTACCTGTACCGGTTAGTTTAAACCTCTTCTTGGCACCGGATTTTGTTTTCACCTTTGGCATTTTCTAATTATTTCTTTTTACAACTTTGGGAGATAATATCAAAAACATTCTTTTACCTTCCAGGCGGGGCATTTGTTCCACTTTACCATAATCTTCCAATGCCTGGGCAAATCTAAGTAATAAAATTTCTCCCCTCTCTTTAAACACTATTGTTCTCCCGACGAAATGAACGAAAGCTTTCACCTTGGCGCCTTCACCCAAGAAATTTATCGCGTGCTTAACTTTAAAGTTAAAATCGTGTTCATCTGTATTAGGGCCAAACCTGATTTCCTTAAGAACAGTTTTCTGGGTTTTAGCCTTTATCTCTTTCTGTTTCTTCTTCTGTTCGTATTTGAACTTGGAGTAATCTATTATTTTACAAACCGGAGGGTCTGCGGATGGTGAAATCTCCACTAGGTCCAGCCCCTGTGCGCCTGCCATCTCCAGCGCCTTATTCAATGTGTATACGCCCACTTTTATATTTTCCCCAACAACCCTTACTTCTCTGGCGTTTATTCTTTCGTTAACTCGATACGGTTCCTGAAATCTTCCCCGGAAACCACCGAAGCTCCTCGGCCTATTAATATTTTCCTCCTTTTTTTAAAATTGAAGTGCAAATATCGATATAGTTATCATTAAATCAAAAGAGTGGGCATATATATTAACCGCATGAAAAACGGCTAATTGGGCAGTTCCAGCATTGATTTTTCATTGAAAAATGAAATGAAATCTTCAATGGAAAAGTAACCCAAATCACCTTCCCCGTGCCTCCTAACAGATACTCCCCTGCCTGATTGTTCTTTCTCACCAACAATTAACATAAAGGGTACTTTCTTAACTTCCGCATCTCTGATCTTTCGCCCTATTTTTTCATCCCGGTTGTCCACAAATCCCCTAATGTCACTAGCGGCCATTGTGTTGTAAACCTCTGCAGCGTAGTCAGAGAACTTCTCTGAAATTGGAAGAACGGCAATTTGGTCGGGAGTAAGCCATAATGGAAAATTACCAGCGCAATGCTCAATCAGAACAGCAACAAATCGCTCCAGAGACCCAAATGGAGCCCGGTGAATCATAACGGGTCGATGTTTCTGGTTGTCTGAACCGATGTATACCAACTCAAAACGCTCAGGCAATTGATAATCTACCTGGATCGTGCCCAATTGCCAGCTGCGTCCCAGGGCATCTTTAACCATGAAGTCTAGTTTGGGTCCATAAAAGGCAGCTTCACCGATCTCAACAACGGTTTCCAGACCTTTTTCCTCAGCTGCTTCTGTAATTTGCTTTTCTGCCAAATCCCAGGCACTAACCTCTCCAAGATAATTTTCAGGGTTACTTAAATCTCTAAATGAAAGTTGGGCTTTGAACTCATTAAAATCCAGAGCTTTAAATACCAACATTACAAGATCTATTACATTCTTAAATTCATCTTTTACCTGATCTGGCCTGCAAAAAATGTGCGCATCATCCTGAGTAAATCCTCTTACCCTGGTTAATCCATGAAGTTCGCCATGCTGCTCATATCTGTAAACCGTTCCGAACTCAGCCATTCTGACTGGAAGATCCTTGTATGAGCGAGGTTTCACTTTGTAGATTTCAATATGATGGGGACAGTTCATGGGTTTTAGCATGAACTCCTCTCCTTCCTGGGGAGTTGTCATAGGCCTGAATGAATCTTTCCCATATTTTTCATAGTGTCCGGAAGTGACATAAAGATCTTTGCTTCCAATGTGAGGAGTAATAACCTGCTCATATCCGGCTTTTGTTTGAGCATCTTTCATAAAGGCTACGAGTCTTTCTCTTAGCATAGTTCCTTTCGGCAGCCAAAGTGGCAATCCCATTCCTACTTTTTCGGAAAATGCAAAAAGTTCAAGCTCCTTTCCCAACTTACGATGGTCTCTCTTTTTAGCTTCCTCCAGCATTGCCAGGTACTCCGTGAGTTCTTTTTGCTTAGGAAATGTTATTCCATAAATCCGGGTGAGCATTTTATTTTTTTCGCTTCCCCTCCAGTAAGCACCCGCTACGTTAAGCAACTTAACTGATTTGATAAATGATGTATTTGGAATATGAGGCCCCTTGCATAAATCTGTAAAATTACCCTGATGATAAAATGTAATTGTACCATCTTCCAGCTCGTTTATTAATTCAATCTTATACTCATCCCCTTTCTCCTTAAAATATTTCAGTGCTTCCACCTTGCTGATTTCCTTTCGTGAAAATTCATTTTTCCGGCGAGCCAGTTCAAGCATCTTATCTTCAACCTCTTTTAGATTCTCTTCACCAAATTCAGTCTCGCCCATGTCAACATCGTAGTAAAATCCATTTTCAATTGGCGGTCCAATACCGAACTTGATGCCTGGGTATAATGCTTCGAGCGCTTCAGCCATAAGGTGTGCCGAGGAATGCCAAAAAGCTGACTTCCCTTCGAGGTCATTCCAGGTGAGCAACTTAACAGATGCATTGTGGGTAATTGGCCTGAAAGCATCCCAAATTTCACCATTGACTTTTGTCACCAGCACATTCCTGGCAAGCCCCTCACTTATGATCATAGCCAAATCCAGTGCGGTGGATCCCAAGGGCATTTGCTTTACTGATCTATCCGGCAACGTTATTTTTATCTCACTCATTGTTAGAAACTGAGTCTCTTTGTATCAATTGTGTCAAAGTATCTGCTTGTACAGCACTTTTCGTATTTTGCAAATATGCAATATTTCTTTCAAGTTCGGCCAATTCGTTTATTGCAGTTGTATGGGTGCTGTCTTGCTCAATTAACATACTATATTGTTCTCGTGCCTGGGAATATTGGTCTGCATCACGGAACATTCTTGCCAGCGAAAGTATTTGATCCGGAACAGGTTCGCGAAGCAACTCCATTAGATTTGGGAGAGTATCCAATCGTCCGAGTTTATGGTAGGCTCTAATCAAAATCCAGGTGAGACTGTCATCGCCCATGGAATCATCTCCAATTATTTTGATGGATTCAAGGGGATTTTTATCGAGATAATGAATTGCAAGAACTTTTCTAGCTGTTATGTTTCCATTTTCCGATGCCTTGGTCAAATCAGAAATTGCCCTGAATGGATCTCCGGTTTTCATTAATAATCTTCCCCTGATGGACAATAATTCAGGAGATTCCGGCAATCCGCTGAACCGGTCATCCAAATAGTCTAACCCTTTCCTGTAGCTCCCTTCCTGAAGAAACAATTCTGCAAGGAAAAGTAATAAGTCTTCGGTATTAGTACCCAGATTTATTGACATTTCAGCACTTTTGCGCGCTTCTGTCAGCATATTCTTTTGTCTATATAATTTTGCCAGGCGAAAATGATAAAGGCCTACGTATGGATTAAGTTGGATGGCCATCTCCAGGCTGGCAATTGCATCGGGGATCAATCCAGATTGTTCTTCAAGAAATGCTTTTTTTGCAAAGAATTTTTCTTTTTCAAGCATTCCTTCCGGTTCTTCCAACTCTGAGAGTTGCTTTTTATACACTTCTGAGGATAAAGGTTTTGAGTCTGGTACTTTTTCATTCCGGGGAGAATGGCAAGACAATAAGAAAAAACCAATTAGCAGCGTACTTAAAAGAGTTGAATTCCATACCATTGTGCAGCAAAAGTAATTGAAATTAAGGTAATAGAAACCTTAGAAAACGAATTGAAGACTGAACTTCAAAGCAAATGCACTTCCTGTTCTGTTCTCCAGGTATGTAAGCCGGTGAAAAGCATCAATCCTGAAAACTCTGAAGATATTTTCAATTCCATATCCCAACTCTACGTAGGGTTTTGAGCTCAGAGATCGAAGCGGCTGAGTTGGGAGCAACTGGTTTCCTCCTACATCAGAATGAATATCCTCGTTTTTTGCAGAAACATTTCCCTGAAGAATATTCGCGTTGGCTACTAACCTCCACTTGAGCCTCTTAAATAAGGGAATGGTATTTAAAACGAATCCTTCGAAATGATGCCGGTAGCCGAGCGAAATAAATTGGTCGCTAAAAAATTCAGAAAAACCCATGGTTGAGAATGCTGTGCTTACATAAAAAGGTGACTCATTTCCAAGGTGACCATAAAGAAGAGGTAATGGTACCGCTCCAAAAATTTTTGAACCGGTTATATTGAAATTAGAGATGCCCAATATTCCCATCTTTACCGGCTTGTAGATATTTACGGCAACTTTCTGGTAATTAAAATCACCACCCATGAAATCTTTTATACCCAATGTGTACCGTAAAGTGATAACCGGAAACTTAACAGGACCCAATGAGAACCTTTTATTGTCATCAATCAACCAAATTTCATCCTTCCCCCAACGGCTTTCAAAACTAATTTCTGAGGTAGAGAAATTACTGCGTAATGGTGAAGCTCCTCCCTCAACCGGGTTTATCCTGTAGCTGTAATTCCAGGTTGTATCCAGATTAATGGGATTATAATCTCTTTGCCTGACTTCGAGTTTTTGAGTAATTCCTTTTTTTAAGTCAGTTTGAAAATTTATTTTATTCTCGGTAAGAAAGAATGGCATTTCATGTCCAATGTTTCTGAAATAGGATTCAAAAGTTATCAGGCCTATGTTTGAAAAGACATCATCAAAAGTTAAACCGACTTGCTGGATATCATAGGTTCTGGAAATCCCTATTTTAGTCCAGGGTTTCCTGTCAATGATAAAATCCAATCCTACTCCATATTTCCATTTATCATCACGAATTCCATAGGCTCCGTATCCGCTAAATACAAACTTTCTGCTGAACCTGATAGAAGTAATACCACCCAGCCGGAACCGAAATTTTTCTATGTTGTTGGATGCAAAAAATAAGGGAAATGGTCCAAGTTCAAAAATCCAAAGTTTATCAATATACCCGGTTGACAAATAGGTAATCGTATTTGATAATCTCCGTATTGTGGGAATTTCCGCGAGGGTATCAATCATTTGAATAACATTTGTTTCTGCAACAGTGAGCGGGTCATGCCGGTTTTCAGGCCAATAATTATCTTCAAACTCCGCCACATCTTCTTCCATCGTTATAGCCTGGTCAAAGAAATTCCTTTTGTATTCCTGGTTAACCACGATGTCTTTATTTGAAGTGTAGAACTTCGCGAGAATTCCGGCTGCCTGATTGGATATTCCAAACTCACCCAGAAACTGAAAGTCAGTGGATACTCGTGATTTGTTGGCAATCCAGGCACCGGAAGAAGTAGGAACCAGTTCCTGTTGAATCTTTAGTTTTTCAATATAGTTGAGGTTTGCAATTTTATCTATCCTTAAATCAGCCTGCTTCAGAGCCCAGGTATTTTTGTCGATCCAGATGCTGCCTGTAAAGGCAAGGTCACCTGCTCTTTTCGGAAACACTTCAAGCCTGTAACAGAAAAAATTTCCAATCATAACGCTATCCATCAAATACACATCATAGTAAGCCCGCCAACCATCAGCGATTGGAGATACAAATTCCTTATCCCAGATGTTTAGCCAGTTCTGGTAGAAGTTGTACTCTTGAAATGTACTTCCAATTACCTGGGAAATTAAAGTTCCATCTTCAACTCCCACTCCGGAGATTTTTGTTTTGATTATATGTTCCTTCTTTTGCTCAGGAGTTTTCCTGTAATAGGCTTTCGAGATTGATTCACTGATAAAAAAAGGTAATATTGGCCTGCCATCATCACCGGCTATCTGGTCCACACTATCAATCACTTTCTTCACTTTCTTGACAATGTTTCTTTCACGGAATTTGTCTGTCAGGTTATCCAGGTCTAATTCTATTTTATTATAGCTTTCATATTCGTATGAATCAAGCGATCTTTTATCATTCAGATTTTTATTTCTAACTACATTTCTAAGGATGGCAAAGGCAGGATTTTCTTCCGCAACAAATACCAGTTCTTTAAGTTGTTGAATATCTTCAGCCAGTTGAAAATTTATTTCCTGAACTACAGCAAATTTTACCGGTTTTAATCGCTGTTTATAACCAATATAGGAAGCCACCAGAGAATCCTTAGGTGTGGATGTCCTGATGGTATAAAAACCAACAAAATCTGAAGTAGTTCCAATATTTGTACCCTGGAAAAAAATATTGCAAAAAGGAATGGGATCGCCGGATTTGGCATCAGTTATTCTGCCTTTAATTATAGTTTCCTGCCCAAATATCCTGGTGAAGGCAATAATAAACAGAAGAGTAAAAAAAACTTTTACAAAAGTTCTTTTGGCCATAAGATAAAATTATAACAAGTATGGAACATTTTTAATTCCCTCATAATTACGACTCTTATTATTTTTTACAATTGTTTACCTGACCTGGCCTATGATTTCCTTCTCACCTAGAAATTTGGGGCTCTCCCGGAGGATGTACAAATCAATTACCGCTTTAGACCTTGCCAAGGTCTCACGCAATTCCACTTTAAATGATTGCCGGAAGGGTAAATTTCTTGCCGCGATTGCCGTGGTCTCCATTCCATAATAATCCCCAATGAAAATAGCTCTGAAGCTATGAAATTTTTGAGTAATAATGGTTATTTTTTTCTGGCCAAATATTTCTTTACACCTGACCATTGAATCAAGAGTCCTGAATCCCGCATAGTCAAGAATTATTTTGCGATAAGGTATTCCTAAAAGAAGAAGCGCGTCACGCATTTCTTTCGGCTCATTGTAGTACTTCGTGTTATTATCTCCACTCACAATGATATATTTTACCTTTCCACTTTTATACAGTTCAGCTGCCAACTGAATCCTGTATTTAAAAAAGGGATTCACTTTTCCTCCCACGGTAAATCTGCTAGTGCCAAGAACAAGGGCCACTTCGTTCTCAGGGAGGTCATCAATGCTTTCAAAAACTCTGTGATGGGTAACATTCCAAATCCAGAAGTTGGACGCCAGGATAAAAACGAATATTACCGCAAAAATCACAAGTAAAAACTTCAATATTTTCTTCACAACTTTCATGATATCCCCGGGTATAAACGAAAAAATTCAGTCTCCAGTTTTACCGCGTTTTTAATTGACTTTTTATACCATTCTAATCTTAGTTCGAGTTTTTCTCTTTCAGTAAGTTCCCAATTTTGCAATTCAGTCTTCACTTTCGTCAACAAGTTAAAGGTCACCAGGGCGGCACTTACTGATAAATTGAAGCTTTCTGTGAACCCGGACATTGGAATCCTTACCATTCCATCTACATTTTTAAGAGCATAATCACTTAAACCTTCCAATTCTGTACCAAAAACAATTGCCAATTTATGATTTATGTCAATTTCTTGAATTGTAGAGTAAATAGTTTCCGGTGCTGCACCAATAATTTTGTATCCCATTTCCCTCAAAGTAGAAAAACAATCCTGCGCGGAACCTGCAGTTTTATACCGGTGCAGTGAAATCCATTTACCGGCACCTCGCAATACATCACGATTCACTTTATAGAAATTTTTTTGTTCAATTACATGAACATCCTGAATCCCAATACATTCACAAGAACGAATTACAGCGCTGGCATTCTGTGACTGATAAATATCTTCGAGAACCACAGTGAGATGTCTTGTTCTTTGAGTTAAAACCTCTTCAATTCTTTCCCTTTTGTGAATGGTTACAAAAGGAGAAATAAAATCAAGCAGCCGTTTATTATTTTCCTGGTCCATTACAAGTCAAGTTGAATAGTAGATCCAACTTCAAAAGACTCCGAATTTTGAGAGGCGAACAAATCTTGTTGATTATTTATTTTTCCTTTTTTTTTTGAAGATTTTGATTTCCTGATTACAGGTTTCCCGGGAATTGATTTCTCTTTAGAAGCGTTGGTTTTGGCTTTTTTAGAAAAGGTTTTGGATTTGACAGATTTGGTCTTTACCTTCTTTTGCAACTTTTGTTTTTTCAGCTTTGGTTTTTCTTCTGGTTTCTCCATAAACTCGGCCCCTGATTTCACCGTCTCCGCAAGCTTAACGTTTTTGATTTTGTAGTTTGAAAGTCTGTTCCCAAAAGCTTTCCAGCCTTTTATATCGACTACTTCTGTAAGATCTATTTGAATAGCCTCCCTGGTTTTTCCCTTTCCTTTTTCAATTTCCAGGATTGCAACAGGATTTGGGTTCGTGGTTGCCAGGACCAGTTTACTTCCCGGTTCCTCGCTAATGAACCGGAACATTTTATCGAGAGTAGAAGTTTCTACAGTAAAACGCTTTACGTAATAATTTTTACTGCCTCCATCGTAATGAACTGCCGTAATAATAACATCTGGTCTAAGTTTTGCGACTTCCACCACCTTATCATATTCATATCTGTTGGAGAGTTCATAGCTGGTTATTTCATAGTGACCATCCTTGTAGAAAACAATTATCCGATCATCACCATCAAAATTGCCCACCAATTTACCCCGCCCTTCCCTGTTTAGTCTGCCAACGGATTCATCATACCAAATATCCAGCCCCTTCAATGTGCTTACCCCGGTAGTTTTACGTTCAATTTTCCTGACCGGGTACCTGGTAATAATATTTCCCCCAGCACCGCGACCTTTTATATCGAGTTGTGAAAAGTTGAAATCGAAAACTTTTTTCCTGGCTTTGCTTCCCTGAGTGAGTTTCACGGTTATAACTTCCGCTTCACCATTCGGATTTGCTGAAATGTAAAGCAGTTTGCTTCCCGGCGCTCCTTTGGAAATATCATATTCTTTATCACGAGTAACGCCAATAACCTGAAACCGCTTGACCATTGATTTTCCCGTTTTCCCATCCACGTAGACCGCGTTATAGACCATTCGTTCATCATTCTTTTTGAAGACGGCCACCTGCATAATTTCTTTCCCCATATATGTTTTCTCACTAATTCGGGAAACCATGAATTTTGCATCCGACCTCATCGCGATTATATCATCCAGATCCGAACATTCACTCACAAATTCATCCTTTCTTAAACCATACCCGGCGAAGCCATCCTTTCGGTTCACATAAAGCTTTTGGTTCGTAGCCGCCACAACCGTTGCAGTAATTACGTCAAAAGATTTAGACTCCGTTTTTCGCTCCCTTCCCTTTCCAAATTTTTCCAGGAGATTCTCATAATACCTGATGGAAAAATTCGTGAGGTTTTTCAGATTGTATAGGGTTTCCTTCAACTCTTCCTCCAGCTTTTTCATTAACTCATCAGCCTTAAAGGAATCAAACCTGGAAATCCGCTTAATTTTTATCTCGGTAAGCTTAACAATATCCTCCCCGGTAATTTCACGGTAAAATTGCTTCTTATACGGCTTTAGTCCTTTATCTATTGTCTTAATAACGGCATCCCATGTCTCGCACTCTTCAATATTCCTGTAGATTCTCTTTTCAATAAAAATCTTTTCGAGAGAAGAAAAAAGAATACGCTCCTGAAGTTCTTCTTTCCTTATTTGCAGCTCTTGTTTCAAAAGAGCAACCGTTTTCTCCGTGTTTATTTTCAAAATCTCGTTAACATGAAGAAATCTCGGCTTCTCATCAATAATCACGCAGGCATTCGGTGATACAGAATACTCGCAATCTGTAAATGCGTATAAAGCATCGATTGCAACATCGGGAGACTGGCCGGCGGCCAGATGAACCAGAATTTCCACGTGTTCGGCAGTATTATCAATAACCTGCTTCACCTTGATTTTACCTTTGTCGTTTGCTTTAATGATGGAATCAATCAAGCCGGTTGTAGTTGTACCAAAAGGTATATCCTTTATTATCAGGGTTTTTTTATCAATAGCTTCAATCTTGGCTCTGATTCGAACCCGGCTTCCTTTATAACCCTGATTGTATTCGGAGAAGTCGGCCGTTCCACCGGTTGGAAAGTCGGGGAAAATTTTAGGGCTCTTACCCTTCAGTACCTCAATACTTGCTTTAATCAGTTCACGAAAGTTGTGGGGAAGGATTTTAGTAGATAAGCCAACGGCAATACCCTCAACTCCGGCAGCAAGCAAAAGTGGAAATTTCACCGGCAAGGTAACTGGTTCCCTTTTGCGGCCATCATAAGAAAGCTGCCATTGGGTGGTCTGGTTGTTATAAACTACTTCTTTGGCGAATTCTGAAAGCCTAACTTCGATATACCGTGCTGCCGCGGCACTGTCACCTGTTCTCACATCACCCCAGTTTCCCTGGATATCAAAAAGTAATTCTTTTTGTCCAATATTTACAATAGCGTCACCGATGGAGGCATCTCCATGCGGATGATATTGCATAGTACTACCGATTACGTTGGCTACTTTATTAAACCGGCCATCATCCATCTCCTTAAGAGCATGCATTATACGCCGCTGCACGGGCTTGAAACCATCTTCTATCGCAGGAACAGCTCTTTCAAGAATTACATAGGAGGCGTAATCGAGAAACCAATTTTTATATAACCCTGAGACGGGTCTTAAATCATGGACCAAATCCTCTTCCCGGTCCGGTGATTTTTTCTTTCTGGATCTTTTTGCCATCTTAAGCTACAACCACTTCTTCCTTAACAATATCTTTTTCAACTTTTAAATTTTTTATAATAAACTCTTGCCTGTCGGGTGTATTTTTACCCATATAGAACTCCAGTATTTGTTTAACTGTTGAATCTCTGCCAACCTTCACCGGTTCCAAACGAATCTTTTCTCCGATGAAATTCTTGAATTCATCCGGAGAAATTTCTCCTAAACCTTTGAAGCGGGTTATCTCAGGTTTTCCACCCAATTTATTTACCGCAGTCTCTTTGTCTCCTTCGGAATAACAATAAATTGTTTCTTTCTTATTTCTTACCCTGAATAAAGGGGTTTCAAGAATGAAAACATGACCATGCTTCACCAGGTCCGGAAAAAATTGCAGGAAGAAAGTTAACAATAAGAGTCTGATATGCATTCCATCCACATCCGCGTCAGTTGCAATAATAATTTTCTTGTAGCGCAGGCCATCCAATCCATCTTCAATATTTAGTGCATGCTGCAGCAGGTTGAACTCTTCATTTTCATATACCACTTTTTTGGTGAGTCCATAGGAATTCAGAGGCTTACCTCTTAAGCTAAAGACAGCCTGCGTCTGGACATCTCTGGATTTGGTAATGGAACCGCTTGCAGAGTCACCTTCGGTGATAAAAATCATTGTTTCGGCCCCGGACTTATCTTCATCATAATGAAGTCTGCAATCTCTAAGTTTCTTATTATGAAGATTTGCTTTCTTGGCTCGTTCATTGGCAAGTTTTTTAATACCTGCTATTTCCTTTCTTTCGCGTTCAGATTGCTGTATTCGCTTCAACAAAGCGTCAGCAACTTTAGGAGATTGGTGCAGGAAGTTATCTAATTCTTTTCCTACAAAATCATTAATAAAAGTCCGCACAGTAGGACCTTCTGGCGCGATATTTTGTGAACCCAACTTTGTTTTAGTCTGAGATTCAAAAACAGGTTCCTGAACACGGATTGCAATTGCCCCAATTATGCTTGCCCGGATATCCGTTGAATCGTAATCTTTTTTATAGAACTCACGGATTGTTTTTACAATAGCTTCCCGAAAGGCAGCCAAATGAGTTCCACCCTGAGTTGTAAACTGCCCGTTTACAAAGGAGTAGTAATCCTCCCCATATTGATTAGAATGAGAAATTGCAAATTCAATATCCTTCCCTTTCCGGTGAATTATCGGATATCTCAGACTGTCTTCATCAGTCTTTCTTTTAAGCAGATCGAGAAGTCCATTTTGGGAATGGAATTTCTTGCCGTTGAGATTAATCGTCAGGCCGGAATTCAGGAATACATAATTCCAAATCTGTTCTTCTAAATATTCGGGTATATAGTGAAAGTTTTTAAAAATGTTTCCATCAGGTTTAAAGACAACCAGGGTTCCACTTTTGGATTTATTGGCAGCGATCTTTGGATTTTTAGTGATCTCACCCCGCACAAATTCTGCTACTTTAGTTTTTCCCTCCCTGAAGGATTGCACAAGAAAGTTTTTGCATAATGCATTGACTGCCTTTGTGCCTACACCATTTAATCCAACAGATTTCTGAAAGGCTTCTGAGTCGTATTTTCCACCGGTATTTATTTTTGAAACGCAATCAATCACCTTTCCCAATGGAATTCCACGACCATAGTCTCTTACTTCTACTTCCTGGTCAGAGATTTTAATGTCAATTGTCCGGCCAAACCCCATCACGTATTCATCAATGGCATTATCAACGATTTCTTTTACAAGAACATAAATGCCATCATCAGGGGAAGAGCCGTCGCCCAGCTTTCCTATATACATACCCGGTCGCAAGCGGATATGCTCTTTCCAGTCCAGAGACTTAATACTAGCTTCTGTATAATTTCCAGGGGCCATAAAAAATGAATTTTTTTAAGATTGGCTTGACTTTAATCGTTTCTAAATTAATACATTCGGAGGTGTAAATCCTAGCTGTGCAAAGGAAATCTATTTGCATCGAAAATGTTTGAAATTGGTCAAATTTTTAACTTTTTAAAGAATTCCGGTAAATGTACACGACTCAGAATTTCGCAGGAAAAACTAATTAAGTTCTTTAAGTTTAAAAGTATAACTTATTAAAGATGTGAAGATTAGAAAAGTAAAGTAAAGTGGTGGTTTAAAGAGCTGATTTATTATATTTATTCAAGATATTCTTACATCATTGCTGCCTCTTGAGAAGGAGAATAATTAGTCTGACAAGCCACGCAAAAGCGATAAAACCAATAAAGTAAAGGAAGAAGCCCAACACCCGGGGATCAAAATCATCCAGCCTGTTGAATAGCAGGATAAACACCAGCGAGACAAAAAGAAAGATATTCGAGATACCGGCCATGGTAATAAACCAGGTTCCTAATTCCTTAAAATACTCCTTTGCTACATGTGAGTCGCGTATCAATTTGGAAAAGACATACAAGGCAAGATTCGTTACTATTATGGTTGCCAGGCCAATGAAAAAGAATAATTCCCGTGATATGTAAAGCTTTGACAAAGTATAGGGATTTTGGTAGTAGCTAACCATGTCATCCATGTTTGCATAGGTGTAAATAAATATGACTGAAGTTAGAAAAAAAGAGAGCAGCCAGAAGGGTTTGCTGAATTTATTCACACGTATAAATTTTGAGATTTTTAAAGGTAAACAAACAATTTCATTTTATCGATTTGCCTTCCTTGAGAGTTTTTTGGTTGCTTCACCGATAATTTCAAAATTCCTGATAACAGCATCCTGTGAACAGAGAATTACTCAAAAAATTACCCTGGGAAAGGTCTGTTGTATAAGTATCAATTTTGGTTATACAATCATTGATATGGTGTAGGTATATTGAATTATCCTTCTTCATGGAAGATTTTCAGCAGATCTTTATCAATATGGTATGCTAACAGTGGGGAGATAGCTTTTTTGGTTACAAGATCGACTTCCAGATTTAGTAATTCAGATAATTTAATTTCAACTCCGATGATTATCCAGAAGATTTACTGTATCCTGAAATTCGACAAGAATATCCAGGTCACTATCATGATTGTTCCTATTTCGGGCAAAGGAGCCAAAAACACCAATCATTTTAGGGTAGTAAGGCTGCAAAACTTCTATAATGATATTTTTTTGTTCTTCGTTTATCATCTGCTTACAATATAAGAAAATGTACGATATTCTTTAACAATGGTTGGTTCTTAGTAGAGAATGCACTGTAACCCGTATTTTTATTCAACCAGAACATATTCACTCTTTTGCAAAAATCCGTAATAGTATCCACCATAATTATTACGATAATAAATTGTGGAGCTTTATTTGAATCTAAAAAATGGATCAAATCCCTGGAACTAACCCGGATCATTATTTTTTCAACATCTTTAATATTCATTTCTTTTATAAATGATTGGAATGTGAACTGGTTAATCTCAGGAATTCTTTATTTTGCAATCTCATCAGTCCGGCTTTGACTTATCATCAGTACCAAGGTTCAACAAGTATGAAAAGAATTCCAGCGTTTCTTATTCTTATTATTGCTTGTTCTCCAATACCCGCTTTAGATAATTTCAACATGGAAAAATGGAAAAATGATGAACAGGGATGCAAGTCATTAAGGAAGGTAGAGATTTCATCACTAATGGAACAGCGGACAAAACTAATGGGACTTTCGGAAGAAGAAATAATCAAACTATTGGGAAATCCTGACGAAACAAACTTGTACCAAAGGACGCAGAAATTTCTGGT
>DASWHX010000148.1:0-13574 GCA_036397995.1 Cyclobacteriaceae bacterium | reverse complement strand
CGGTAGGTAGACTCCGTAATGCCCCCGCACATTCCGGCAGTTAAAAAAACAAACATGGGTCTCATCTGCTTCCCCTTCCTTCTAACAATGTATCCCATAATCCTGTCCAGCAAAACCACGTTGCTTTTCATGGAGCTCCTGAACTTCTTTTCGAACTCCTTCATTTCATTGGAAATCGGGACCTGAATTTCTTTTAGACTGGCCATTCTGTCTTTGTAATTGCAATAATAATGCTATCTGGGTAAAAGCAGAAAAAGGTTCGCTTAAACATTAGTCTAAAATAATAATATATAACTCCTTCAATTGTTCCTGCGTCGATTTAGTTTTAATTTTCATCAAATTTCTAAAAACAAAATATTATGGAACTTTTCATGCATGGTGAAACCTGGATCGCGCTGCTTACTCTTACTTTTCTTGAAGTGGTTTTGGGTATAGACAACATCATCTTCATTTCAATTGTTTCTAACAAACTTCCTGAGAAGATGCAGGGAAAAGCCAGAGTTGTCGGATTGAGTATGGCGATGGTGATTAGGATTCTCCTGTTGCTCAGTATTACCTGGATCATCGGGTTCACCAAACCATTATTTACCCTGTTATCCTTCGAAGTTACCGGCCGTGATATCATATTATTAATTGGCGGGTTATTTCTAATAGCAAAAAGTACCGGTGAGATCCACCAGAAACTTGAAGGGGAAAGCAGAGACACGGGGAGTCAGAGTGCCACAAGTTTTAAATTAGTTATCCTGCAAATTATTATGATTGATATAATTTTTTCCTTTGATTCAATCCTTACTGCTATTGGTTTAACAAGACATGTAATTATCATGATTATCGCGGTTATTATTTCCATGATTATTATGATGACCGCGGCCGGCAAAATCAGCGCTTTTATCAATAAACACCCGACCCTGGAAATTCTCGCATTATCGTTTCTGATCCTGATTGGATTTATGCTGGCGATTGAAGCATTCCATTACCATGTACCAAAGGGTTATATTTATTTTGCGGTGGCATTTTCTTTATTGGTTGAATTTTTGAACATGAAATTAAGAGCTAAGCCCGAGCCAGTAAAACTTAGAAAGCGAATTGAATCGGAATGAGATTCTTATTGAATGAAGTTTTAGTAATTTTTAACCAACAATCCCGGCTTTGTATCGTAATTAATAATGCACAATATTTGCATTGAGATAAATTTACCGCAATGAGGAAAGGAATAGCAATAGGGATGCTCAGTATTCTGAGTGGTTTTAGTGGCGCATTTTTGTATGATTATTATAAAGATGAGCGAGGCCAAATTACCGCATTGAATATAAACGAACCTGAACCCATGAGTGAGTTCACATATCCGGCAAGGGTCGCTCCTACAGAATTATCAGAAGATTTTGTTAAAGCGAGCGCCGTAAGTACAGCCAGCGTTGTTTATTTGCGAAACATTTCAGAACAAGCTGTTAGCACAAGTTTTTTCGATCTGTTTTTTGGAGAACCCGGGAGGGTAAGTGAAACGGTAAGCACGGGTTCGGGGGTTATTTTCTCCAGAGATGGTTATATCGTTACAAATAATCACGTGGTTGAACATGCCAAAAGAATTGAAATCATTCACAATAAAAAAACTTATGATGCAATTCTCGTTGGGACGGATCCCAGCTCTGACCTGGCCGTTTTAAAAATTGATGCCAGCAGTCTTCCTGCGATACCCATGGGTAATTCCAGGGACTTGCAAGTAGGCGAATGGGTTCTTGCGGTTGGCAATCCATTTAATCTTACCTCAACAGTGACTGCCGGAATAGTAAGCGCAAAGGGTCGCAATATTAATATTGTCCGTGGTAAATTTCCCATTGAATCTTTTATACAAACTGATGCAGCCATAAATCCAGGGAACAGCGGTGGAGCTTTGGTAGATAAAAATGGCGATTTAGTTGGAATAAATACTGCCATACTTTCAAGAACCGGTTCATACGCGGGATATGGATTCGCGGTACCCATAGATATTGTGCGAAAAGTTGTGCGTGATTTAATTGAATACGGAGAAGTACAGCAATCGTTTATTGGAGCGGAAATAACAGACATCGATGAAAGGATTGCCAACAACCTGGGAATTGAACTTGATGATAGTCACTACACCGGCGTTGCAATTGTCAGCCTGCAGCAAGATGGAGCAGCTTCAAAAGGTGGCCTTCGGAAAGGAGATATTATTGTGGAGATGGATGGCGCTTTGATCGACGGCAAAGGAATGTACGATGAAGTACTCAGCACGCATTCTCCCGGAGACCGGTTGGTAGTTGCTTTTGAAAGAAAAGGTGAACGGAAAGTAGCCAATATAACTTTGACGAACCGTGAAGGCACCACAGAAATTATTAAGTCAGAGATTTATTCCTCCAGGACTTTGGGAGCAGATCTTGAGTCGGTGAGCAAAGTAGAAAAAGACCGCCTGGAAATTGAGCATGGAGTCCGCATTAAGAATGTCTATCGTGGCAGTGATCGGGGATTAATGTCTGACCTTGGCATTAAGGAGAATTTCATTATAACTCACATAAACAGCTATCCCATTAAATCTCCTGACGACCTGTCCAATGTCCTGGCCAAAATCAAGGGACGAGTGCGGATAGAGGGTGTTGATGAAAACGGAGTGAAAGGCTATTACAGCTTTTACTTCAGGTAATTAATTAGATCTCATTTTGAGTCTTTTCTTCAGATCTTCGATGGAACTCTTGAAGTTATTATTGGTGTCAATCATATCATTAACTGATTGCACCGCGTGAATTACCGTGCTGTGATCACGACCTCCAAAATGATATCCAATTGATTTAAGTGAATGGTTGGTGTATTCTTTAGAGAAGTACATGGCTATTTGCCGGGCAATCACAATTTCTTTTTTTCTTGTTTTGGCTTTCAGATCGTTAAGGTCAATCTTATAATATTCTGAAACAGTTTTCTGGATATAATCGATTCCCACCTCAGATTCAATATCGTGAATAATATTTTTCAAGGTTTGTTTTGCCAATTCCAGGTCAACTTCTGCTCTGGTGAGGGATGCATGAGCAATTAAAGAAATTAAAACTCCTTCTAATTCCCGGACATTGGTATCTACGGAATACGCTAAATATTCAACAACATCTTCCGGAATATTCAACCCTTCAGCTTCCATTTTGTTTCGTATAATTGCAATCCTGGTTTCGAAGTCCGGCTGTTGCAAATCCGCGGTCAGGCCCCACTTGAACCTTGATAATAATCTTTCCTCCAGTCCTTTCAGATCCCTGGGAGGCGAATCACTGGTCATTATTATTTGTTTTCCAGATTGATGCAAGTGATTGAAAATGTGGAAGAATATTTCCTGAGTTTTCTCCTTTCCGGCAAAGAACTGAACATCATCAATTATCAAAATATCAACTTGAAGGTAGAAATTAGTAAAGTCCTGGACTTCATTATTTTGGACAGCTCTAATGAATTGATTGATAAATTTCTCAGAGGAAACGTAAAGAATAAATTTTTCCGGGATATTTCTTTTTATTTCATTTCCAATGGCGTGAGCAAGGTGCGTCTTCCCCAACCCGACTCCCCCGTATACCATTAATGGATTGAAAGAAGTGATTCCGGGCTTCTTTGCCACCGCAAATCCGGCAGAACGGGCCAGGCGATTACAGTCACCCTCCACAAATGTATCAAAAGTATATCGCGAGCTTAGCTGCGAATCCTGGTGCAGCAAATCTACGGACTTCAAATGAAATGGACTCTTGTAATGATTGGATGCTTTCGAATCAAAGCCACGCCTGTTTCCGCTGCCATTTGGAAATTTCACTGTAAGTGGATTTGATTGTGCATTTCCCTTATCAACAATAACAGAATATTCCAATTTTCCAGCCGGTCCAAGAACAGATGTGATGGCTTTTTTCAATACATTAACGTAATGTTCTTCCAGCCACTCATAAAAAAATTGGCTTGGGACCTGAATAGTCAAAATTTCTTCACTTAGGCGAACAGGTATTATAGGTGAAAACCAGGTATTGAAGCTTTGTTCCGGTATTTGACTTCTTATCAGAGAAAGACAATCCTTCCAAACTGCAGAACAATCTTTTAGCATTAGAACTTTAAAACTTAGTTGATAAATTTTCCCCTGGCTGAATTAAGAGGGTTTCAAAGTTGACGAAAAATTTCTTAACAAAAAAGTAATAATTTTAATCGCAGGATAATTTGTTCCAAAAAATTAAGTGACACCATATGTTTCGAAAAAATTCTTTAAAAAACAAAATAGTATCTAACTTCATTCCTAAAGTAATCATCATTCTTTCCGTCATTAAAATTGTTCATGCCGGGTTGCACATTTTTTATAATTTTACCATTACCATAAGATAATGCCGGAAAGTAAAAGAAAAAATTTACCCCAATGGAATTTCAGATTTACCTCGAAACGTGAATGGCTGGATGCCGCCAGGAACGAATTGAAAGAGAAGAAGCCCGGAGCTTTGAGATTTAATTACGGCGATGGATTGATTTCAGAGCCATATTATGATAAAAATGATCTCCTCTATGTTTCATCCAACCATTATGAATGTTTTACCCCTTTCGATTTTCAGTCGGAGTACCAAAATTTTTATTGCGTTCCGGTTAAGAAAGGCAGGGGAGCAAATGATATTATCCAGTCTGCGCTTAGTCTGGGCATGGACTCAATCTGTCTTATCCAAAAGGGTTTCAATGCGCATGATTTAGAAACTGCTCTGAATGAAGTGGTTACAGATATTTTGAATTTTGAATTTCAATCCGAAAGTGCAGATGAAGTCGCCCAATGGCTTTTCAAGGAAAAAATTAGAATCAATAATGGCTCAATAGCAAAATTACCTTCTATTGAAGTATTAAAAGAATTAATTGAATGGTCATCAAACAAGGAAGCCTTCTTTCCAATTAACCTTATTGCTGAATCCCCATCGGATTGCGCCAATAGCAATGCAAACTTGTTAAGTCAATTGGTTGATATAATTGAAAATCTGAGTAATTCTGGCATGCCTATTCAGACAATTCTGGCAAAATTAAAATTCAGTTTTCAATTCGGCTTAAATTTTTATCAGGATGCTTCACGAATCCGGGCTTTTAAAGTCGTTCTTGAACAGGTCTTGAAAAAATACAACTCTGAAGTTCCCTCTTCAATAATTATTCATGGTATTATGTCTAATTGGAAAAACGAAAAACTTGGGCCCCACGAAAGCATGTTAAAAGGAACTACTAATATGATTTCAGCATTAGTAGGAGGATGCAATTCGTTTCAGGTTGTGCCTTCAGATTATGACAACGAAATGCAACGTCGCATTGCATGGCATACCTTTAATGTGCTTTCCTGTGAAGCTCACCTGGACAAAGTGAAAGATCCGGGTAGGGGCTCATATTTTTTTGAAAATATGACCTGGCAAATTGCTGAAAAATCATTAGAGAAATTCAGAGAAATTGAATCAATGGGCGGATATTCAAGAATTCAAAAACAAAAAAATGAGGCCTGATTTCTCAAAGCTAAAATTAGAGGAGAAGGTGGCTGAAAATCCCGGGCCTGGCGCCGAAGGCTATCAGACCTCCGAAGAAATTCCGTTGCGGAGGGAGTACTTTAACGGTGATTTGAAAAATGTGGGCCATATCGGATTTGGTGCCGGGATTCCGCCATACTTGCGTGGGCCGTATGCAACAATGTATATCCAAAGACCCTGGACAATTCGTCAATACGCTGGATTTTCAACTGCAGAAGATTCAAATGCCTTTTACCGGAGAAATCTCGAAGGTGGGCAGAAGGGACTCTCGGTGGCATTTGATTTGGCCACTCACCGCGGATATGATAGCGACCACCCAAGGGTAAAAGGCGATGTGGGCAAAGCCGGTGTTGCTATTGATAGTGTCGAAGACATGAAAATCCTTTTTGACCAGATTCCGCTGGATAAAATGTCTGTAAGTATGACCATGAATGGAGCGGTGATACCCATAATGGCTTTCTATATCGTAACGGCGGAAGAACAGGGTGTCCCGCCTACTCTTTTATCCGGTACCATCCAAAATGATATTCTGAAGGAATTTATGGTGAGAAACACTTACATCTACCCTCCTGTGCATTCAATGCGGATTGTATCCGACATTTTTAAATATACTTCAAAGAAGATACCGCGCTTCAATTCCATAAGTGTCAGCGGATATCATATGCATGAAGCCGGAGCGCCGGCAGATCTTGAACTTGGATATACATTGGCAGATGGTCTTGAGTATTTAAGAACCGGTATTTCTTCAGGATTGGATATAGATGACTTTGCTCCCCGGATTTCATTTTTCTGGGCTATTGGAATGAACCATTTTATGGAAATAGCAAAACTTCGCGCCGGCAGATTATTATGGGCTCAGATAGTGAAGTCCTTCAATCCTAAGAACCCAAAGTCAATGGCTCTTAGAACTCATTGTCAAACCTCCGGCTGGAGTTTGACCGAACAAGATCCGTATAACAATGTAATTCGTACTTGTAATGAAGCTCTGTCCGCTGTTCTGGGGCATACCCAATCTCTTCATACAAATTCCCTTGATGAAGCCATTGCTCTTCCTACTGATTACTCAGCCAGGATTGCCAGGAACACGCAGATATTTTTGCAAAATTCTATTGGCATCACTAACGTGGTGGATCCCTGGGGTGGTTCCTATTACCTTGAGTCTTTAACCCATCAGCTTGCCTCAAAAGCCTGGGAACATATTTCTGAAGTGGAAGAATTGGGTGGAATGACGAAAGCAATAGATTCAGGCTTGCCAAAGTTGAAGATTGAGGAGGCCGCTGCAAAAAAACAAGCCAGGATAGATAGTGCTAAAGATATCATTGTAGGAGTTAACCGGTATCAGTTGTCAGAGGTACCTGATTTCGAATTATTAGAAGTTGACAACACTTCGGTAAGGGAGCAACAAATTGCCAGAATAAACAAACTAAAATCTTCAAGGGATAATTCAAAAGTATTATCCTCTCTCGATGCATTAACAAAATGCGCTGAAACCGGAAATGGGAATATACTTGAATTGGCTGTGGATGCAGCCCGTAACCGTTGCACATTAGGAGAAATTTCTTTTGCTTTAGAGAAAGTATTCGGCCGGCACCGAGCTGATACCAAAGCAATCTCAGGAGTCTATTCAGCAGAAATAATGGGAAATAAATCTTTTGAAAATGCCAGGAAGGCCATTGAAGAATTTCAAAAGGCAGAAGGAAGAAGGCCTCGTATTCTGGTAGCCAAAATGGGACAGGATGGCCATGACAGAGGTTCCAAAATCATCGCTACCAGTTTTGCCGATATTGGTTTCGACGTGGATATCGGTCCATTATTTCAAACGCCGGAAGAAGTTGCAAAGAACGCGGTTGAGAATGACGTGCATCTGGTTGGAGTTTCATCGCTGGCTGCCAGTCACAAAACTTTGGTGCCGGAATTAATCCTGGAATTGGAAAAGGCCGGCAGACCGGACATCAAAGTCGTGGTTGGCGGTGTTATTCCTCCCAACGACCATGATTTTCTATACAAATCCGGGGTGATAGGAATATTTGGTCCGGGTACTGTAATCTCTGCCGCCGCGGTGAACATCATTAAAAGGTTAATGGCAAACTAAGCCGCTTTTTAACTAACTTAGCTATCCTGTATCATCAAAATTGTGAGTGAGATGAAAAGAGTATCATTAATCATTAGCTTTCTATTAGTTTCCGGATGGGCAATTTCCCAGGGAAACAAGAAATATGACACTCAGGTGATTAAAGCTGAGTCTGCTTACGACATCGGGAATTATTGGACCGCAATAAAAGTAAATGAGAAATTGGGGAAGAAAGCCATCAAGAAAGAGGGCCCCGAAAGCTATTATGCAGGGGTTTATTATATCCTTAGGGGTAAATATAATCTTGCTGTTGGAATGTTGAATGGCTTTGAAAGCAGCCTGGAAAAGGGATTAGAAATAGCGCTTAAAAATAAAGGGAGCGATCCAACTAACTATGTTAATCAGTTATTAACTGTTACGGAACTTTATATTCGTTTCGGAAATTTCCTAAAAGCCGATAATCTTCTGGAAAGCGCACGCAAAGAATTAACAGACGCTGACCGGATGACAGAGAATTTTAAGGCAGGGATGAATGTCTTTCAGGCAGAAATTCAAGCCGGGATGGGCTACTACAACAAAGCAATGGAGTTTATTGTCAATTCAGAAGATTACTTCCAGGGAAGAGCTGTAGATAAAGAAACATACGTTGACCCCAAAAGCGGAAAACTTAGAACCGAACGCCTTTCTCCAAATGTAGTGGATGAAAGATATTCTGATTATGCATCAATTCTAACACTTAAAGCCAACGTACTCAGAAAGCAAGGTTCCATTATAGAAGCAGATAATGCGTTTGGTTTTGCCGAAAACTGGATTCAGGGAAAGCTTGGCAAAGGTCATATCAAGTATGTGCAAAACCAGGTTCTCTGGACTGAGATGCTGGAAGAGAATGGAACACAAGATCTTCCGGAAGCTAACTACAGGCAAGCTTTAAATCTTGTTAAGAGAGAGCACGTTGAATCTCATTATACAGCGCAGGCGCTTTATGAGCATCTGCTGAGGAATTATCTGATGGATGGAAAGGAAGCAAAGTACAGATCTTTGAGGACTGAATATGAGCATGTAATCAAAAAATATTTTGATAAAGGAAGCATGTATTATGTAAACCTCAACACATTAAATTTTGATGTATCTGTATATCGTGAACGAACTTCCGGTCTGGAAGATCAAGCCGCGAAAATATTGGCAGGTACTGCAATACCAGAGTTTCATCCGAAAAGAATTTCATTGTTAGAATTTTTGCATTCCATTGCAGTTGGTAATAAAAAGTATAAAAATGGCGAGTCCTACCTTAACGAAATCCTTACCATCAAAAAAGAACTTTATGGAGCAAATTCACCGGAATACCACCTTTCAAGAATAGATTTAGCAAATCACTACTTAGATTATACTGACAATTTTAAAGAGGCGGAAGAAATCTATAATACAAGTTTCATTGAAGTTATTGAAAAAGAAATTTCTTCGGGTCATATTAAATATGTTGAAATATTAAATCACCTGGCAAGTTTTTACGAAGCGAATGACCGATACGATCTCGCTTCCCAAACCCTTGACAAAGCCTTATTGGCTACCCGTGCCAAGTATGATAACCGGGATGTAAATTTTGGAGTTGAACTGGAAAAGATTGCTAATCTCCAAATAAGCATCGGGGAGTATGATAAAGCCAATGAGAATTTAACTACCGCGTTGGATATCCTGGCAAAGGAACGTAAAGACGAGTATGATGTAGTTTACTATATTAAGGCACTCGAAACCAGTGCCCGCTATAAAGCCCTGATGGGCATGTTCGATGAAGCGGAAGCAGACCTGATTCAATCTATCAAACTAAAGAGCCGGGCCCGTGCAACAATTGATTTTGATGAAGTCGCGGCCAATGAAGGACTGGCTTCCATGTACATGGACTTAGG
This sequence comes from Cyclobacteriaceae bacterium, assembly GCA_036397995.1. Lineage (GTDB taxonomy): Bacteria > Bacteroidota > Bacteroidia > Cytophagales > Cyclobacteriaceae > DASWHX01. Next base: position 4,092 of record DASWHX010000148.1, on the reverse strand, counting down.
GAGGTATCGCAGCTCGGAAGAATTATTGACCTCCGTTATTGCAAGTAAGAGCGCGCTTTTCGGCAGCTCCAGCAGAAGATTAATTTCACCCCTCACAGACAGAGGCCGGTTGTTTTTGATCAATGGTGACTATACGAATGCTGATAAAACCGCGAGACGCGCTAATTCGCTTGGCGTTCAGAGCTACGGAGAAAATTCTACCAAAATTGCCAACAGTTTGCTTTTGATTTCTGACGTGAGTTATTCAATAGGAGATTATGAACAGGCAGAGGCGAATGTTTTAAAAGCGATTGAAATTCAAAAGAAACAATTCGGAGAGGAACATATTGATGTTGCCAAATCGTTGTCCCGACTCGCCTTAATAAAATTTTATAAGAGAGATAACCCAAAGGAAGTTGAGAAACTCTTTCAATCAGCAAGAACCATTTTAGAAAATAAATTGGGCAATAGAAATCCACAGTATGCCGAATTGTTGAAGAACACGGCAATCATGTACATTGCAACAAAGCAATTTGATAACGCTTTTAATTCTCTTGGATTGGCCGAAACCATCTGGTTGAATAAAGCAGGCAGAAGAAATAACATTAATGCAGCATCCATCTATATGCTTTTAGGGGATATTCACTACGAGCAAAAGAATTATAAAGAAGCGAATCTTCAATATGAAAAAGCTAAAAAACTGTATGAGAAGTTTTTTTCCAGAACACATCCAGAATATGTCAAAGTTCTATCCCGCCTGAGCAAAGTGTATTACATGGAAGATGATTTGAGCAGAGCCAAGCAAGCACTGGATCAAACAATTAAAACCTATAATGATTTCATCAAAACATACTTCCCTGCTCTGAGTGAAAGGGAGAAGGCCAAATTCTGGAATACCATTAAGTATGATTATGAGTTTTACAACACACTGGTTCTGAGAATGGGTGAGCGGAATCCTGAAATGGTAAGGCAAATGTTTAACAATGCTCTTGGAACGAAAGCTCTTCTTCTCAACACCTCCTTGAAAATAAAAGAGAGAATTAATACCAGTACAGACTCCACCCTTATTCGAACCTACAATATTTGGTCGGAAAAAAAGGATATTCTCACGAATACGCTGTCGATGAGCAATGAAGAATTGCTTCAAAACGAGATTGATGCTGCAAAGCTATCGCAGGAGGTTGAAGACCTGGAAAGACAATTGAGTGAAAGGTCTGAATTATTCAGCAGCAACCTTGAAGAAAAGCAAGTAACCTGGGAAGATGTAAGAAAAGTACTCGGCCCGAATGAGGTCGCCGTAGAAATGGTTCGATTCAGGTTATTCGATCATACGTTTACGGACTCCGTTTTATATGCATCCCTGTATCTCAAAAATTTGGAGACTCAGCCGGGTCCCCTGATGCTTCTGATGAAAGAAGGCAAAGAGATGGAAACCAGTTATTTTAAGTTTTACAGGAATTCAATCAGGTTCAGAATATCTGATCCCTACTCCTATCGGGTATATTGGAAACCCCTGGAAGATAGGATCGGCGGCAATGCAACAGTTTACCTTTCTGCTGACGGCGTTTACAATCAGATTAACCTGGAAGCAATTCCCACGAGCGATGGAAAATACGTAATTGATAATTCTAATATTATTCTGGTTAGCAACACCAAGGATATTTACTTCAATAAAATAAAATACCGTACTGTCCAGGAAGAAAATCTTGCCAGCATGTTTGGAAATCCAAAATATTACCTTGCCTCTGCAGGTCAACAAAAATTTGGACAATTACCTGGAACAGAAAAGGAAATTGAAGAATTAAAATCTCTCTTAGAAAAGTCCGGCTGGAATGCAAGTGAATACCTGGGTTCTGATGCAACTGAACCTCAGGTCAAACAAATTAATAACCCGAAAGTATTTCACATAGCCACTCATGGTTTTTTTACTCCTTCAACAGAAATAACTGAGAATGACCAAGGTCTGAATCAAAATGAATCCGAATTATTTAATAATCCACTCCTGCGAACCGGACTTATGCTTAGGGGTGCAGGCGATCTGTTAAACAAAACCGCCTTTAATTATAATATTGAAGAAGGTATTCTTACGGCTTATGAAGCCATGAATCTGAATCTCGAAAAAACGGATCTTGTCGTGTTGTCAGCCTGCGAAACCGGTTTGGGTGATCTGGAATTCGGCGAAGGGGTTTATGGATTACAGCGCGCTTTTATCGTAGCTGGAGCACGAACCCTGATCATGAGTATGTTCAAGGTAAATGATGAAGCTACCCAAAAATTAATGGTCAATTTTTATAACAAGTGGCTCCAAACCGGAAAAAAACGGGAGTCATTTGTAGCAGCCAAGAAAGAACTTAGAAATGAGTACCAGGATCCTATTTTCTGGGGTGCATTTATTATGATTGGACTAGATTGATATTTTATATCTACTTCAAAAGAATATAAACCAAAGGCATGAAATTCAAATCAATTTGGCCCCGCATGAGTGTGGCAACTTTCTTTCTTTTCCTGGTTGCAGCAAACGTTACCTGTGCACAGAGCCAGGAGTACCTCGATAAGGTTCAAACGCTTGACTCCACAATAAATACTCTTTATTCGGTAATTTCCGGAGAAAAAGGTCAGGAACGCGATTGGAAACTAATGAGGTTTCTGTTTCATCCGGAAGCCAAGTTGATTCCTGCCGGTAAAAATAATGAGGGTAAATATCAGGCCAGATATCTCACTACCGATGATTATATCTCAACGTCGGGCAATTGGCTTGTTGAAAATGGTTTTATTGAAAAAGAAATTCACAGGGTAACCAATACTTTTGGAAATATCACGCAAGTTTTCAGCACCTATGAATCTTTCAGAAGTGAAGCCGACGCAAAGTCGTTTTCTCGAGGGATCAACAGCATCCAGCTATTAAATGATGGACAAAGGTGGTGGATAATTAATATTTACTGGACCTCGGAATCGGCGGAAAACCCTATTCCGGAGCAATACCTTCCCCGCAATTAATTTCCAGACTTTGAAATTTCGCCTTATCAAAGAGATGATTACCACACAAAAATGATCAACGAAGAATTAATCAAAACATTCTACAAGGCCTTTCAGAACAAGGACTTTCGCACTATGCAAAATTGCTATGCGGACAAAGCGAAATTCAGCGATGAAGTTTTTGTAAACCTGAATGCAAATGAGGTAAGAGCGATGTGGGAAATGCTTATTAAGAAGGGAAGAGATTTGAAAGTTGAATTTTCTCATATACGGGTGAGTGAAAATTCAGGAAAGGCCGAGTGGAAAGCGACGTACACCTTTTCAAAAACAAATCGAAAGGTTATTAACCGGATTAAGGCTGAGTTCATTTTTGAAGATGGAAAAATAATCAGTCACCTTGACTCTTTTAGCTTTCACAGTTGGGCTCGCCAGGCATTAGGAGTTCCGGGACTTTTGCTGGGATGGTCTCCATGGCTAAAGAAAAAAGTTCGTAGAAATGCGATGGCAGGATTAAAAGATTATCTAAGAACCTGAATGTCATTCCCGTTTCATGCCGCTATGAGTTATCAAAAACATAGCCTGCTATTTTTTGACATACTAAATAACAGCTGAGCATTTTCTTTCTGGAAATTGTCATTCCGGTTTCTGCCCCTGTTTATTAATTGCTGTAAGACAGCAATACCGGAAACCAGGGTAATTACCGCATGTGCTGACTGGGGCGGCAAAGATGACATACTAAATAACATCTGCCGCTATGGGCGCCTCCAATGTCTGATTAACAAAAAATAACCCGGATTCTGTTTATCCGGGCTACTAACTAAACTATCTAAGTTCTTAGTTCTTTCGAGCTACTTCTTGGCTGTGTCTCCGCTCTTTGTTTTAATTACGACTACACCGTTTGTTCCTGGCTCACCGTACTTCAGTGTCTGGGCCTTGTCACGCAATATCTGAATAGATTTAATGTCTGACGGTCTAACCGCATTGTTAGCCATTGAATAGTCATTTCCAATTGGCAACCCGTCAATAACGTAAAGGGGCTGGGTATTTAGCATAATGGTTTGTTGACCCCTGATGGAAACAGTAACATCGCTTCCTACTCCTGAGACCTGAATGCCCCCAACTGTTCTTAGTACATCG
>DASWHX010000147.1:0-19485 GCA_036397995.1 Cyclobacteriaceae bacterium | reverse complement strand
TGTAAGCATCACATAAATGAGCCATAATCTGGTAGCGGTATCCTGGATTCGGGGCTTTAATTTATCGGCAGTAATTCCGGGTGCCTCTGCCATAAATAACTGCATTCCTCCAATTCCCAAAATTGGCAGTATCGCTATCGTAAGAACAATAATTCCCATGCCACCAATCCACTGGGTAAGACTTCTCCATAATAAAATAGATTTCGGCAGTGATTCGATATCATTCAGGATGCTGCTTCCCGTGGTTGTGTACCCGGAAATTGTTTCAAAAAAAGCATCAGTGAAATTTGGAATGGCGCCGCTTAGGATAAATGGCAATGTTCCTGAAAAAGACATAATCAACCATCCCAGTGTTACAATCAGATAGCCGTCCCGCTTCCGGATATCCCGGCCTTTCTCAATTTTTATTGCCAGCCAGGCAGGCAATCCTACAATTATGGAAATAAGTGCGGAATATACGATAGGAGTAATTGGTTCATTATAATACCAGGCAAAGGGGACGGCCGATAACATGAAAATTCCATTCAGCACGAGCAGCAATCCCAGAAAATTTATTATAAATTTTAGGTGTGGTCTCATTTAAAAAATTCTTCGACCTTCCTGATACAATCCGGTTTACATAGAACAACAACACGGTCATCGGGAAGCAGAACGGAGTCACCCATCGTAATATGACCCTCATTATTCCTTATTACTCCGCCAATAATGGCATTGGCAGGAAAATCGATTTCCTTAATTACCTTATTGGCTATCTTTGAATCTTCATTCACCATAAATTCAAGGATCTCGGCATCTACTCCATGGATACTTGCTAATGAAATCACATCGCCCCTTCTTATGTGCCTGAAAATAAAATTAGCCGCGATTAGTTTCTTATTAATCATGGTATCAACACCAATATTTTGAGAAAGGTGAATATAATCGATGTTTTCAACCAATGAAATTGTTTTCTTGACTCCGTTAGACTTGGCAACCAGACAGGAGATAATGTTAGTTTCTGAATTACCGGTTACCGCAATGAATGCATCTATATTTTCAATTCCTTCCTCGAGTAAAAGTTCCACATCTCGTCCGTCTCCATTAATGACCATCACATCAGGGAGCATGTCTGCCAGTTCAAACGCTTTATCCTTATCATTTTCAATCAGCTTTACTTTAAACTTTTTGCTAAGTTTTTTTGCCGCATGATATCCTACCCTGCTGCCTCCAAGAATCATGATGTTCTTTATGTTGATCTTTTGCTTTCCTGCAAGGCTTACGACTTTGTCAACTCCAGAGGGAATAGTAACAAAATAAGCATGATCATTGGGCAAGAGTCTTGACATCCCGCGCGGGATTTTAGTTTCATTATCTCTCAGGATGGCAACATTAATAAACTCATGGTCCTGGCTTTCACTAATTTCAGAAAGCGACTTTTTTGTAAGTTCACTGTTTTCATCAACTATAACCCCAATTAGAGAAAGTAAACCCTGCTCAAAAACAAAGGTATCTGTTAATGCTGTTTCCTTTAGTAATCTGTTTATTTCGCGGGCAGCAAGCGATTCCGGAGAAATAATTTCATCTATACCCAAATCTCTTAAATCCAAAACATCTTTTCTGAATAGGAATTCTGTATTCTGAATTCGGGCAACAGTTTTTTTTGCCCCAAGTTTTTTCGCGATTATGGAAGTAGTGAGGTTGGTTTCTTCAGATTGGGTTACGGCGATAAACAGATCTGCTTCTTCGACATTTGCCTCAGCCAGAACATCAAAATAGGTTGCATTTCCTTTGATTGTATATACATCAAGGGAGTTGGATGCGGCTTTCAATTTCTCGCTGTCCTTATCAATCAGAACAATATCGTGTTCTTCGTAGGCCAGAAGTTTTGCCAAGTGGAATCCGACGTCACCTGCCCCGGCAATAATTACTTTCATTCAGACAAATGATAGCTGAGGCGTAAATATAAAAGAATAAATTGGACTAAATAGGGCCTTCTTATCAGGAATATTAGTCTTTATACCAGTATTTTTTCCGTAAATGAATCTCTGTTAATGGCAAAATTCCCAATAAGCACGATCCAAGAAAAATTGAACTGGCCCATATTGAGCTGGAAGGCTGCATTGTTAGCACAGAAATGGTTTGAAAAATAATTGTGAAGAAAGACCCGATGATCATGGCATTTGCACTATATCTAACCGCTTCTCTCCAAATAGTCTGTTCTTTATTGTCAATTTTTTGCTTCCAAAAAACCGCTTGTATATTCGGGTAGTATTTATATAAAAATGAAAGTCCCAAAACAACAGGACCAATCATAAGATGAAACAACAGCAAATTTTCCATAACCTGAGTTTGTTGAATCTTAAAGTTGAAGAAAAAGAGGGAAATTGAATTGTTGGATTTTCCCAATCTTTGGGAATTATGTAACATCTAACAAAAAAAGGAGAATTTGAGGCTTAGAAAATTATTAGATTGGTATAAAAAAGAATTATCTCCAGTAGGAGATAATCTAAGGAGATAATTCAGATAGCAGGTTAAAAGGTTTGCTAAAAATGGGTGGATGGACGAAGGGACGTCTTCCCTCAACGCCTACCCACTTAATCTAACTTTTTTGTAAGTATAGATTTAAACTAAACCCTGTCAAAAGTGAGGGAAATGAGTTAAAATGATAGGTAAGAATTTCCCAAAAACTGGTAACCGTGTAACAAATACTCTTTATTTTTACTTTTTCTTGCTCAAAACTGTAATTCCAAGCTCATCCAATTGACTTTTGTGGATATATGATGGTGTGCCAATCATTACATCTCTACCCGTGTTGTTCTTTGGAAAAGCAATATAAGGTTGGAAGCTGAAACGCTGAAAACCGCACTGTGACAGCAATTAATTATAAATGTGTTGGCGTTTCGTTGGTTGTTTTCACTCTTTGTTTTCTTTTAAATAAAAATCCACCCAGGCATCTACCTGTTTAACCGAATCAGGTCGTAAAATAATCTTCTGATCTTTGTCCAACAAAAATAGAGTAGGTGTTGCAAATGTATAATAATCGTTTACTGCCTGACTGTCCCATTTTCTATAATCTCACATACTTATGAAAGGAATATACTTGTGAAATTTTTAAAAAAAGCTTTGTCCGTATCCAAAGATATAGAGACTACTTCTACACCTTTGGATTTCCATTTCTCGTAAAGGTGGAGAATTTGCGAAAGTTCTTCAACGCATTTTTGGCACCAGGTTGCCCATATTCTCTAATAACCAAAATGACTTTCAATCGTATCTTTTAGCAACTCTTGTAAAGTCTTTCCTCTACGTAATACAATTTTCTAAAAGACGGCACAAAACCATTTGCATTGGTTGTTGGCGTTTGGTTTCGGTATAAACTGCCGTTCTGCTTTGCAGAACCTTGCAAGATGCTTATTTGCATACCCACTGCTGTAGAAAGGAGGTTCGGTTGAATTGCCAACAGTAATCATTTCAGGAGATTTTTGCTCAGATTGCTTTTGCAACAGTTGTTATAATTTCATTAATTGGTAGCCCTAATTTGTTTCTGTTTATTTTTATAAAGTGAGATCAGTAATTACTGCCTTATTTTGGGGGATTATTATTCTTGGAGGATGTAAATCCAAAGAATACACATCCCTTTTGACCCATTCATATGCTTCGGCTGGTATATCTGTTGAAGAAAATTCTTTCCCATCATCAGAAACATCAGATGATTCGATGGAAGATCACCCCACTGCACCAGCGTGGCTGGTTACTCCATTCGTTCTCCTGCTTCTTCTCATTGCTACCGGCCCATTATTCTATGAACATTTCTGGCATAAAAATTATCCGGCTATATCCATAATCCTGGCCGTTATCGTTGTTGCCTATTACCTCTTTGTTCTTCACAATATTCATGACCCCGTCCATCATCTTTTCGAATATATTCAATTCATAGCCCTTTTGGGATCACTCTATATTGCCTCCGGTGGAATTATGATCGAAGTTGATAAGGAGGCGAGACCAGCAACTAACGTATTTATACTCCTGGTTGGAGCGGTAATTGCAAATGTAATTGGTACCACCGGGGCATCCATGCTATTAATCAGGCCATTTATCCGATTGAACAAGTATCGCATAAAACCTTACCACATAGTTTTCTTTATTTTTCTGGTAAGCAATATTGGTGGCGCACTTACTCCGATAGGAGATCCGCCCATTTTCCTGGGATATCTGAAAGGTGTCCCGTTTTTCTGGACCCTTGAGCATAATGTTTTAGCCTGGGCTATGGCTACCACAATATTCCTCCTTATATTCTATTACTTTGATAAGAAGAATTCCTCCTATTACAATCTTGATGATGAGCCGCCTAAGTACACTGGTAAATTGGCAATTAAAGGAAGTAGAAATTTTATCTGGCTAATGGTAATTGTTGGCGCGGTGTTTATTGATCCTAACGTTTTTGACTGGGTTCCATCCATAGAGATTCAAGGGAACTCACTTTCATTTGTACGGGAAATAATAATGATCACGGTTGGAATTCTTAGTTACAAACTTGCTAATAAAAATGCGCTTAAAGGGAATGAATTTACTTTTGAGCCCATTAAAGAAGTTGCATTTATTTTCATTGGAATTTTCGGAACAATGCTGCCTGCATTGGAATTGGTGGGACATTTTGCAGCCTCGCCGGAGGGGGTTAAGTTGATCAACCACGATACCCTGTATTGGGGTACAGGAATTTTGTCAGGATTCCTTGATAATGCACCTACCTATATTAATTTCCTCACTGCTGCAATGGCTTCTGAAGGTGCAAGTATTAACAATCATGCCGACGTGACCGCGTATGCAGCGGGTGGTGTTTATTATGATTCCATTTTATACCTGAAAGCAATTTCCATTGCCGCGGTTTTTTTTGGTGCGGTGACTTATATTGGCAATGGCCCTAACTTCATGGTGAAATCTATAGCAGAACAAGTTGGAATTAAGATGCCTTCTTTCTTTGGATATATTATTCGCTTTTCAATTCCAATTCTTCTGCCTGTTCTGTTCCTGACCTGGATATTATTTTTTGTGCTTGCTTCTTAAAACCCAAGCATTTTGATAGCGGTAATTGCAGCTTCATCTCCTTTATTCCCAAGTTTTCCACCCGCGCGATCCAACGCTTGCTTTTTTGTATTAGTTGTGAGCACTCCAAAGACAACCGGTTTGCTGAATTCCAAACCAACATTCATAATTCCCTGAGCAACGGCTGAGCAAATGAAATCGAAGTGCCTGGTTTCACCCTGAATAACAGCACCCAGGCAAATCACCGCATCAATTTTCTTTTCCGTTGCAAGCCATTTTGCTCCAAGTGGTAATTCAAAACTACCGGGAACGTAGTGTGTGATAATATTGCCTCTTTTGGCACCCTTATCCAACAGCGTCTGCATGCAACCTGAATAGAGCGAGTCGGTAACATCATCATTCCATTCAGAAATAACAATTCCAAATTTTGTTTTTGAAATATCAAAGATATTCCTCCGGGAATGGGAGCTTAGATTCTTTTGAGCAGATGCCATGAAAACAAAGGTACTGGTATTGATTCAAAAACAAATAAGGGATGCATGGCACCCCATAATAATTTTTTTATTACCACTAAGAGGAAATTAACGCCTGCATTCTTGCACTTTGCTTTTTAGCATCCTGAAATTCAGAACTGTTAAAGAACTCTTCAACAATCCTGTCGTACATTTCCTTCGCTGTAGGGTAATCATTAAGTTTTTCGTAAGCCAGGGCGGCTTTCATCAGATATTGTGGAGTGAAATGCTGATTAGGCTTGTAATTAGCTGCCTTGTTATAAAATTCTGCGGCTTTGCCGTAATTTCCCAATTCCATGTAAGCATCTCCGGTTAATGAGTAAGCTCTTCCCTGGATTAAGATGTCGCCAGAAGAAAAGCTTCCCAGGTATTCAATAGCAGTGTTGTAATTACCCTTCAGCAGGTAAGCGGTCCCCGCATAGTATTCTGCCAGATTCGCGGCATCTGTACCTCCGTATTCATCAATTATATCCAGAAGTCCAAGGTGGTTTCCATCACCATTAAGCGCTAAATCCAGGCTGTCCGATTCAAAATAATAAACTGCCTGAAACATTTCCTTTTGAGCCAATTCATCTTGCTGAGAAATGTAATAGCGATATCCCAATATCGAAATAATTGCCACCAGGACTACGCCGACAATTACAAAAACCAGTGATTTATGTGTTTCCAGGTAATGCTCAAACCGGGTGAACTCCTCCTGAAGAACTTCAGAGCTTTCCAGGACGCCTCCTTGCTTATTTCCTTTCTTATTCTTCTTAGCCATTCTTCAATTATTCACAGGTCGCAAAAGTAGCAAGATTGCTGATATTAATCAATGTATCAATCCTTTATAAATGGATAATCCTTCTGCATATAAATGTCTTCGAAAGCTTGTTCAGGTGGGGGGAAGGGAGATGATTCAGCAAAATTTACGGCATCCTGAACTTGCTGCTTTATTTTCTCTTCAATTTTCTCCAATTCCTTTTCTGTTGCTATTTTATTTTTAAGAATGGTGTTTTTTACGCGTTCAATCGGATCTTTGGCTTTGTATTCTTCCAACTCTTCTTTGGTCCGGTACTTGGCAGGGTCTGACATAGAATGTCCCTTGTATCTATAGGTTCTGAATTCGAGCAAAGTTGGACCATTCCCGTTTCTGGCTCTTTCCGCGCCATCACTTACTGCTTCATGCACTTCTTCGCAAGACATTCCATCTACTGATCTGGAGGGCATATCGTAAGCTTCACCTAGTGTGTACAAATCATGCACGTTAGAAGTTCTTTTTACTGAGGTACCCATGGCATAACCATTATTTTCAATCACGAAAATTACCGGAAGTCTATAATGCATTGCCATATTAAGGGCTTCATGAAAAGCACCCTGGCGAACGGCTCCATCTCCCATGTAACAGATACACAAATTCTTGTTTCCTTTATATTTCTCTGCAAATGCAAGTCCGGTACCCAGGGGTATTTGTGCCCCCACGATCCCATGTCCTCCATAAAAATTTCTTTCTACATCAAACATGTGCATTGACCCGCCCTTCCCTCTGGAGACTCCGGTTTCCCTGGCAAACAGCTCAGCCATTACTTTGCCTGGGTCTGTTCCCAGTCCCAGCGGATGTGCGTGATCGCGGTAGGCGGTAATCCATTTATCATCCCTGGTCAATGCGGAAATAGCACCTGATGCTCCTGCTTCCTGACCTATATATAAATGACAAAATCCTTTTATTTTTTGCTGTCCATACAACTGACCACACTTCTCCTCGAACCTCCTCATTAAAAGCATGCTCTCATACCAAAACATATAGGTTTTGTCATCAAAGGAAGCCTTTTGTTTTCTGGTTGATTTACTTTCTTTTGCTTCTTTGGTTTTTCCCATAAAACCTGGATTTAAGGCATCGGTATCTTATGCCGGATTGCGAAAATAGCATAAATTCGAGCAATAAAGAAGAAGGAATTTGCATTTAGAGTCTCTGTCACTACATAACTTCAAAAATTTCCGTGAAATAACAGTACAATTTGAAGACCGGATTACCTGCATTCTTGGAGAAAACGGTTCGGGAAAAACAAATTTACTGGATGCCATTTATTACTTATCATTAGGAAAGAGCGCTTTCAATCCCCAGGATAATCAGAATATCAATCATGGTGAGTTATTTTTTTCAATACTTGGAAATCTAAGAACAAATGGTGACTTCGCTTCAATTCAATGTTCGTTGAAAAAGGGAAATAAGAAGCGGCTTAGAGTTAACGGAGTTGATTACCCCAAATTGAGTGAACATGTGGGTAAATATCCCCTGGTGCTGATTGCTCCCGATGATTCAGATCTGGTCCGGGAACACTCGGAAGCGCGGAGAAAATTCATTGATGGAATACTTTGTCAGTTTAGCCAGGATTATCTTTCGGACTTGATGAAGTATAATAATATTCTGAAACAACGAAACGCAGCACTAAAATCGTTGAGTGAAAAAAAGAAACCGGACAAAACTCTGTTTGAAGTTTATAACAAGAGTTTATTTGATTTGAACCGGGTTATCCATACTTTCCGGAGTAATTTTATTGAGAACTTTAAACCCTACTTAAATTCATACTACAGCGACATTTCCGAAGACAAAGAGGAAATTAGCCTGAGTTACAAATCCTCCGTGAAGGCCAGGGATTTTGAAAAAGTTTTCAGGAATAATTTTGAGCGAGATCTAATTCTTCAGAGAACGGAACTTGGAATCCACCGGGATGACTTTATATTCAAAATTAATTCTCACGGGCTAAAAAAGTTTGGGTCCCAGGGTCAGCAGAAATCCTTTATCATATCTCTGAAGCTGGCTCACTATCAATTCTTGAAAGAAGAAAAGAAAATTCTCCCATTACTCTTATTGGATGATATCTTTGATAAACTTGATGACAGACGGATTTCCAGGTTTATGAAGGTTATGAAAAGTCCTGATTTTGGGCAAGTGTTTATGACTGATGCCCGGCAAAAGAGGAGCCGTGATATCATCAAAAAAAATAAAATCAAGGCGAAATTCATATGTATTGACAATAACATTATAAAAGCATGTTAGATGTTTCTATATTTGATTTGTGAGAAAGAAGTCATCGGCTTATAGCGAAAACACTATTAAGAATGCTTTCGAGGATTTGCTTGAAACCTATCAAATTAAGGACAAGTATTCCGAAGCCGCCTTGATAAGCTCCTGGGAGAGGCTATTGGGCAAGACAATTGCAAAGAGGACGGAAAAATTATTCATAAAAAATCGCATTTTATACGCTGAGCTTAATTCGGCTGCACTCAAGCATGAACTAAATTCTTCCAAAGAAAAGATTCTTGAGATTTTTGAAAAAGAATTTGGCAGAAAGGTGATAACGGATTTGGTTCTTCTTTAATCAATAGATTTTGATTCATCCGGTAGTTGAGTTGCCTTAGACTCACCCATCTCATTCACAGCTTCAGCAACTTTAGTTTCTTTTTCATGCTCTACAAAGAATTTTTTTTGCATTATTAATATCAGGGTTACACCACAGAAAATGCTGGCGTCGGCAATATTAAAAATAGGCCATAGTGCAATGTATTGACCTCCCCACAAAGGAATCCAATCAGCAACCTGGCCTTCCCAAATATCAATGTAAAACATGTCGACCACTTGTCCGTGAAACCAGGGAGTGCTGGCATCATAAGGAGCGTTGTTAAAAATTACACCGTAAAATGTACTGTCTATGACGTTTCCAACGGCCCCACCAAGGATTAGGGCAATGCACCACAACAATCCCGGATGGACCTTTTTCCTTGCCAGGTAATATAAATAGTAAGCAATGCCGACCATGGCAAAAAGTCTGAAAATGGTAAGGAATAATTTTCCATAAGGAGAGCCAAGCTGCATCCCAAAGGCCATTCCGGGATTCAAGGTATAGTGCAGTTTAAACCATTCACCAAAAACTTTGATTTGGCCAATTGTACCCAGATCCATATAGGTGTGCACAGACACTTTTACCACCTGATCTAAAAAGATGATCGCCAGGGTGAGCAGGAAGTATTTGAAAATATTGTCTTTTTCGATCATGTTGTAACTTTTGAAACCAGCACTTTTACATTTGCCTCATCCATTTCCAGTATCTCGCCATCAGCAAGTTCTTCAACCAGTTTCATGGATAACGCCTGGGTTTCGGTACAAATATAATTTTCAAATTTTAATATTGATCTGGAAATTAGCTCTGAAACCTTCTCAATTTGAATAGAAATCTTATCCTGCACTTCCATTCCCTTATCTTTACGGATATTTTGAATTCTGTTTACCAATTCTCTGGCAATTCCTTCCATTTTAAGATCATCTGAGACGGTAACATCCAATGCAACCGTAATTTTACCCTCACTGGCTACAGACCATCCGGGAATATCTTCAGAAAATACTTCAATATCATCAAGAGTGAGATTCACCTTTCCTTTGCTCGTATTTACGCCGACAGTTTCACCTATTTCAATTTTTTTTATTTCTTCCGCGGTAAAATTACTTATGGCTTCCGATAGTTCTTTCAACTGCGGCCCATATTCTTTTCCCAATTTTCTGAAATTTGGCTTGGCTTTTTTCACCAGAACATCAGAAGCATCATCAATATACTCGATTTCCTTCACGTTAACTTCGTTTAGAATCAAATCCCGTACCGCTTCAATTTGATTTTTAAATTTCGCGCCCTGGATAGGAATCAAAATTTTAGATAGAGGTTGCCGCACTTTTATTTTACTAATCTTTCTAATACTGTGAACCAGTGAGCTTATACCCTGGGCCAGCTCCATTCTTTGCTCCAACTCCATTTCCATAAGGCTATCATTAACTGAAGGGAAATCAGACAGATGAACAGACTCCGCAGATTCCCTGCCGGTAACCTTGTTCAGATCCATGTACAAGCGATCCATATAAAATGGAGCGACGGGACTCCCAAGTTTTGCCACAACTACAAGGCATTCATACAAAGTCTGGTAGGCAGCTTTCTTGTCTTCATTGTACTCCCCTTTCCAAAATCTTTTTCGGTTTAAGCGAACATACCAATTACTAAGATCGTTGACGACAAAATTTTGAATTGCCCGAACGGCTTTTGTCGGTTCATAATCTTCAAATGATTCATTAACTCTTTTTATGAGGCTATTCTTCCTTGATAATATCCATCGATCACTTTCTGTTAATGAATCATGATTGATTTCACCATCAGTGTAATTGAATTTATCCAGATTTGCGTACAAGGCAAAGAAAGAATAAGTATTTTGAAGTGTGCTGAAAAACTTGCGTTGAATTTCCGATACTGCTTCTTCGTTGAATTTAAGATTATCCCAGGGGTTAGCATTACTAATCATGTACCAGCGAATAGAATCAGGACCATAAGTATCCATGGTTTTGAATGGATCCGTAGTATTACCCAGCCGTTTTGACATTTTGTTTCCATCCTTATCGAGGACAAGTCCGTGGGAAATTACATTTTTGAAAGCAACGCTTTCAAAAAGCATTCCGGCGATGGCATGCAAAGTGAAGAACCATCCGCGGGTTTGATCGACGCCTTCCGCGATAAAATCTGCCGGAAAACTTTTCTCAAAGATTTCCTTATTTTCAAATGGATAGTGCCATTGAGCATAAGGCATAGCACCGGAATCAAACCATACATCGATCAAGTCCGGTTCACGATACATAGGTTCGCCTTTTTCACTTACTAAAATTATTTGATCCACATAGGGCCGATGTAAATCGATTTCTCCTTTTTCCCAGGGAAGTTCTTTCATTAAGCCGGCTTCAATAGATTTCTGAATTTCAGTTTGGAGTTCTTTTATTGAACCTATACATTTTTGTTCTTCTTTATTCCTGGTAACCCAAATGGGTAATGGTGTTCCCCAATAGCGGGAACGGCTTAAGTTCCAGTCAACCAAATTTTCCAGCCAATTCCCAAATCTTCCTTTTCCGGTGCTTTCAGGTTTCCAGTTTATCGTATTATTTAATTCAACCAGTTTATCCTTGCATGCCGTAGTCTTAATGAACCACGAATCAAGGGGGTAATACAAAATAGGCTTGTCTGTTCGCCAGCAATGTGGATAAGAGTGAAGATACTTTTCTACCAGAAAGGCTTTATTTTCTTCTTTTAATTTGATTGCAATTTTAACATCTGTCGATCGGTATTCCGCTGAAGATTCATTTTCATCTGAATAATTCTTAACAAACATTCCGGCAAAGTCTGTGATTTCTTTTACGAACCGGCCTTTTTTGTCCACAATTGGTTGTTCATTGCCCTCTTCATCCTTCACCAATACTCCGGGAATTCCAAATTTCACGCAGGTTCTATAATCATCAGCACCAAAAGTTTTTGAGATGTGAACAATTCCGGTTCCCTCTTCGGTTGTAACAAAATCCCCTGGAACAACGGTAAAAGCAGGTTTTGGAAGCGGCACATAAGGCATCAGTTGGTCATAGTCCATTCCAACAAGGTCTTTGCCTGAATACTCGTTAATAACTTTCCATGGGATATGTTTACTTCCGGGATTATATGTATTCAGTTCTACACTTTCTGCCTCTTTCTTGAAGTACGCGGATAAGCGATCTTTTGCAAGAATGACTTTGACCGGTTTGTAGGTGTAGGCATTGAATGTCTCGACCTTCACATACTTAAGGTTTTCTCCTATGGCTAGCGCGCTGTTAGCCGGAAGTGTCCAGGGGGTGGTGGTCCAGGCGAGGAAATACTCATTTTCGGTGCCGGAGATTTTGAACTGAGCTACAACGGAAGTATCAGAGATGTCTTTGTAAGTACCCGGTTGGTTTAATTCATGTGAGCTAAGGCCGGTTCCGGCTGCAGGAGAATAAGGCTGAATAGTATAGCCCTTGTAGAGCAAATCCCGGTTATATAACTCCTTTAAAAGATACCAGAGTGATTCTACATAATTGGTTTCATAGGTGATATAGGGGTTATCTAGATCAACCCAATACCCAATTCTTTCGGTAAGGTCATCCCAGTCATCTTTATACTTCATCACTGCTTCCTTACACTTCCGGTTATATTCTTCAATAGAAATCTTAACTCCGATATCTTCCTTTGTTATGCCCAAGTGCTTTTCAACCTGCAACTCGACGGGAAGGCCGTGAGTATCCCAACCACCTTTTCTTTTCACCTGAAATCCTTTTAAGGTTTTGTAGCGGCAAAAAAGATCTTTTACAGTTCGTGACATAACATGATGAATTCCCGGCGTACCGTTTGCTGAAGGAGGCCCTTCGTAGAAAGTAAATTCCTTTGCACCATTCCGGTTTGCAACAGATTTTTTGAAAATATCATGGTCATGCCAGTATTTGAGCACTTCCCGGGCAAGTTGCACGTAATTCACCGATTTATATTCCTGATATTTTTGTGATTTAGACATGGCAGGTAAATTCAAACCTTATCTTCTTTTTTAGCAGCCTCGGAATCCATTCCATTTACTTCAATTGATATTCTACCCAGATCAATTTCTTCATCTTCATCTTCATTATAAAATTCTTCGTACTGCTCGATTAATGGATGGGAATCTTTCCTGCGTTTACCGCTGTCGAAAGCAAGAAGTAAACTCGGCAAAACAACGAGATTAGCAATCATGGCAATAAACAGCGTGGTTGAGGTTAAGATTCCCAAGGCTACCGTTCCGCCAAAATCAGATGCCACAAAAATGACAAAGCCTGCAAATAATACTACCGAAGTATAAATCATCGACGTCCCTGTCTCCATCAGGCTTTTACTTACGGCAACAGGAACAAAAAATTTGTTGGCAAATAACTCTTGCCTGTATTTAGCCAGAAAGTGAATGGAATAATCAACTGAAATTCCGAAAGTAATACTAAATACAATAGCCGTACTCGGCTTAAGCGGAATATTGAAATAGCCCATGATTGCCGCGGTTATCATGAGTGGAATAATATTGGGAATAAGTGAAATAGTAATCATTTTCCAATTCAGAAACAGAGCCGCCATTATTAATGAAATAAGCACAAATGCAAGCAGGAAGCTAAATTTCAAATTTTCAATCAGGAATTTATTTCCTTTAATAAATAAGGGTGTGGTGCCGGTAACTTTGGCCGTAATTTCCGTGCCGGCAAATATTCTTTCTTTTTCCGGTTCTATAACCTGGTTTACCAGCGAGTCCATCCTGGTTGAACCTATATCGGCTATCTTCATAGAAATTCGAACTATCTGGCCGGTTGTATCAACGAAAGACTTTAATATTCCAGAACTATCGCCTTGATTTCTGAAGTACCGGAGTATAAATGCCCTATCCCTGTTATTCGGCAAATCGTAATAGGAAGGATTGTTGTTATAATAGGCCTGGCGTGCAGCTTTCACAAAGCTCACAATTGAAACTGGCTTTGAAATATCTTCCTGCGAATCAAGAAATCTTTCAAATTCCTCCAGTTTTTGAAGATTCCTGATATTTGTGATTCCACGCCGCTGTCCAAGGTCGACGACTATTTCAAGAGGCATGATGCCACTGAAGTTATTTTCAAAAAAAGTTAAGTCTTTTCTTACCTGGCTCTCAGCAGGAATATCATCGACCATATACGAAATTGAGTGTACCTTGTTAATTCCGATTGCCGAGATCACCACGATAACTGATGTAACCAGAAATATCCGGT
The DNA here is from genome assembly GCA_036397995.1 of Cyclobacteriaceae bacterium. Taxonomy (GTDB): domain Bacteria; phylum Bacteroidota; class Bacteroidia; order Cytophagales; family Cyclobacteriaceae; genus DASWHX01. The sequence goes on along the minus strand of DASWHX010000147.1, from coordinate 5,349 downwards.
ATTTATTGCGGTGAACCAGCAAATCCAGACTGTGCAGAGCCGCTCCTAACGGTTTAAACTCCAAGTGGCGCATTTGCCTCCTGGAAGGAGGTGGGAGCCATGAAAAAACACTGGGAATCAGAATAATGGAAACCAGGAATGTAGCCATGATATTGATTCCAGCCACAATTCCAAATTCTTTTAGGATAATAATATCTGTAAATCCCAGGACCAGGAATCCAATGGCTGTAGTAAAATTAGTCATCAGTGTTGTAAAACCAATTTTGCGGGTTACCCTGCTTATGGCCATCACTTTGTTTCCGTGTTTAAGGAATTCCTGGTGATACTTATTCAAAAGATAGATACTGTTAGGAATACCTATAACCACAATTACGGGAGGTATCAGACCTGCGAGTATGGTAATTTTATACCCAAACAAAACCAGGGTTCCCAGCACCCAGACCACAACAACTCCAATAATTGTTAGCGGAAAAATGACTGCGTAAAATGAGCGGAAGAACATGAGCATAATCAATCCGGTAATTACTACGGAAAAGATGATGAACATGAGCATCTCTTTTTTTACGCCGCCGGCAATTACCGATCTCACAAATGGAAGCCCGGCATAATGCAATTCTATACCTGTTCTGTTGCTGAAGATATCACCGATACTAATAATATCCTGTGTCAATTGGATTCTGTATTCGGTATTCAGAACATCCTTATCAATTCCGATAAGTAAAAGAACTGCCCCGTTGTCTTCATTGATAAGCTGACCGGAATAAAATTTTTGATCCAATGCAACAGCAAGCAAGCTGTCGAGCTCTGGCTGAGTATTAATATATTCAGGAAAGATGGGTTCCAACCTGAATTCTTTTATTCCCTCGTCTCGCTGCAATCGCATGATTAGTGGTAATGATACCACTTCTTTGATTCCGGCAAGTTTTGCAACTTCTTCAGAAAGCATCCGGAACCGGTTAAAATTCTCAACTTCGTAAATGGCGCTGTCTTTCAAACCTATCGCTACCAGGTTCCCGTCTTCACCAAAAAGTTCTTTAAAGTCTGAAAAGACTTGCATATCCCGGTCATCTTCCGGAACAACTTTGGCCAAATCGTAGCTCCATTCAATGTCCCTGGCTTTATATCCCATAAATGCAGTAATAAGTGCGAGGATTATCACAAAGATAAGCCTGTACTTAATTATAGTATGAGATAATTGGGTCCACATCAAGGGATAGGGTCGAAAATAAGACCACAAAGGTAATGATTTTAGAGTAATAGGGAATCGCTGCTTTCGCCCCTTTGGGATTTTTTTGGCTATAATACTTTAATTCTTCGGGATTTCTTGGCCTATAATGCTTTCATCCTTGTAATACTTTCATCCCTATAATTCTTTCATCCTATAATTCTTTCATCCCTATAATACTTTCATCCTATAATTCTTTCATCCCTTCGGAATTTCTTGGCCTATAATACTTCCATCCCTTCGGGATTTTCTTGATCCTTTATTTATTTTTGCATTCTGAAATCCCGAAGGGATGGTAATACTATAATTATATAAATCAAAAACCTACAAACCCCGAAGGGGTGATAGTTATGGCTGGCACATTTACGCAATTGTATATTCAAATTGTTTTTGCAGTTAAAGGTAGGGAAAAACTAATTGCAAAATCCTGGAAGCAACAGTTGAATGAGTATATTTCAGGAATCATCAGAAATAAAAATCAGAAAGCTATTATCGTTAATGGAATGGCTGACCACATCCATGTGTTTATTGGTTTGAAACCCTCAATTTCAATTTCCGATTTGGTTAGGGACATTAAGAATAATTCCTCCAACTTTATCAATAAGAGTAAACTGGTGCCTGGAAAATTTTCGTGGCAGGAAGGCTACGGAGCTTTCTCCTACTCGCATTCTCACATAAGCAAAGTGTACAACTATATTTTGAATCAGGAGAAGCATCACCGGAAAAAAACTTTTCGGGAAGAATACATTGATTTGATGATGAAATTTAACATACCTTTTGATGAGAAATATTTATTTGATTAGAATGGTAAAAACTGAAGGTCGAATATCTTCATTCTGATTCTCCTATATCTATCAACTACCCGAATTTAGGCAGCGAGATTCCTTTTATTTGCCTGAAAAGATTCAACGCGTGCTTGTCGGTGAGGCCGCTCACAAAGTCCAGAATATTCCGCAGAATGGTATAAGTATCTTTCCCGGAATTGCTTAGCGCGGCAGTGATATCGCCGGGCAATAATCTTAGAATTGCTTTGTGTTTTTGGGTAAAATTCTGATGATGATTTTGCGACCAGGCCGCGCTGGTAAACGCATCCAGCAAGCCGGGCAAAACCTCGAAGCCCGCCGCTTCAATTTCTATAACCACCTGTGACTTGTAGATTTTTTCTAGAGACAAATCAGCGATTGTTTCCAGGGCGCTCGCGGAGGGTATCTGCTTTGTCAATGCCGTATCAAAATCGCCTTCAAGAATTTTAGATTCATTATCAAGAAAACATTCGGAGCACTGATCAATCAGTGTTCCAATTGTCAATGCCCGCAACGTACCTACTTTCTCTTCAATGGTTGCCTTGCGATTAAGTTTAGCCTTATCGATTTTATCTCCAAGAATTTTGGCCAGCAATTCTTCTGTATTCTCATAGCTTACCAAACCCAGTCTACAGCCATCTTCCAAATCAATAATCTGATAGCAAATATCATCTGCTGCTTCCACCAGGAAAGCAAGCGGGTGCCTTCTCCAGATTTGAGCATCACTTCTTATTAATCCAAGTGTTTTGGCAATGTTTTCAAACTTATTCACTTCCGAAGAATAAAATCCAAATTTCCTCTGGCTTTTTCTACTTTCCTCGGTTTTTGAGATCAATGAAGGTCTTGGGTATTTGGTAAATGCGCCAAGCGTAGCGAATGTTAATTTCAATCCAAGTTCTTTGCGAGTAATTATACGAAAACCCTGGGCATTACCTTCAAACTTGATAAGGTCTGACCACTCCTCACCGGAAACTTTGTCTTTAAAAGATAACCCGGTATTGTGGGTTGTAAAAAACTCTGAAATGGCATCTTCCCCCGAATGTCCAAACGGTGGATTCCCCAGATCATGGGCAAGCGATGCTGCGGCGGTTATGGCACCGAGATCAAACTCTGAATACCCTTGTTGCCGCAATTCCCCGTGACGGTCGCAAATTGCAACCCCTGCTTTCCTACCCAGCGACCTTCCGACACTTGAAACTTCCAGGCTGTGAGTTAACCGGGTGTGAACAAAATCTTTATCCGGTAACGGAAATACCTGGGTCTTGTCTTGCAATCTGCGGAAGGGGTGTGAAAAAATAATACGGTCGAAATCCTGCTCGAATACAGTACGGGCCAGGTTATCTGAGGCTGAAGTATTTTGCACCTCTTCAATTGACCGCGCCGGAGAAAGAAGTTGAACCCAATTCATCATAAGCTTGCAGGATCCTGATTTAATAATTTTGAAAGTGAATCATAAAGTTCAGGCAAATTTTCTTTAAACGCCTTAGGGGTTTCGAAAAAATACTCCACGGCTACAGCAAAAAATTCTTCCATGTCGTTGCCCGCGTATTCCCGGAAGAAATGATTTTTATTTTTCCTGATTTTCTCAATTTCCAGCCCGGATAATTGGTTCCACTTCTCTATGTAAGCTTCGTCAAAAAAGCCATATTCATTATTCATAATCCTGTTTTCCAAATGCAGAGCATGTGCCATCTCATGCAATCCGAGGTTAATTCCATCCAGTTCGATGTACCCGGAAACAAAGTTATTCCAGGAAACGACGATTATACGGTGACCAGGATTCACTTCGCCTTTGTGCATTTGCTGATTGGTGGTGGAAAAAAATGTATCCGGGTAAATCAGGATTCTTTTGAAGTGGGCTAGAAAAATATTTGGCAATCCGAAAGTCAGCTGAATTGCTGAAGCAGAAATTAACGCTTTCATTTCATCAGTAACCGCTTCCATGTTTCTTGGATAAAATTCTTTCACATCAATGAAATACTGAACCCGCCGTTCAAAATCTCTTTTCTCTTTTTCATTTAACCCCTGGTAGTAGGGAAAATATTGTTGCAGAGGTTTTTTGAACTTTGATTTTAGCGGAAGAATTATTGGAGTGTAAAAGCGGTAATCTAAGTAGCGGATTTTAATCCAGATGGCAAGAAGAACAATGGCAATGGCAGCAAAGCCGGCAATCATGATGCGTGGTTTGGTCTCTAAAGTAGAGAGAAATTGCCAATATTTAACTTCTTTGGCGTAACGCCCTTCCTTTATTTTTTGATAACAGAATAGGTAATGGTTGCTGCAAGAAAAGCGTCATCCAAAATCGTTAACTGAGCTGACACCAAAAAATGAAATCTTTTGTAATCACAAACGATGCCGATTGAAGGATATGACTGACTGAAACGCGGGGTGTCCATTGTGGAATAGATAACACCTGCATAAATGCCGATATGGCCGGTGTGTTCCTTCTCTTTATTTTCAAAAGGAATTTTTAGTTCACCAAAAATTGCATAGGAAATAAAGTAATTTTTCTTTCGCATGTTAATAATTCCTTCCATCGCCTGGGCTACTCTTCTGAATTGAAAGTAATCTCCATATTCTGCAGTAACGGAGGCTTTGGCTCCTCCCCGTATTATAAATTTGTTCAACGTTTTGGCATAGTTAATCTGACCTCGCACACCGGCTCCATAAAAGTTCTTATCATCGGTAAATCCAGTCGGGTTGTAGAGAATATTTCTTGAGACATTCAGATTGCGTGCTCCTCCTGCGTACGCATAAATTCCCATGCCTGTATTAAAGTTTTTAAATGCCAGACCGTTATGAATTGATAACTGGTAAGAATTATTGTTTCCATTTTTTCCCAGATCCAGCATGGAGTTGGTTGCGCTAGCTGAAATGTAAACTTCGGCGGCCGTCCTGTCTTCAAAAACCGGCATATTCATATATGGAAGATCCGAACCAAGTAGCGCCGGCCCATACCTGGGAACACAAGAAACCAATTCTGATAGCAGGAAGGTAACTCCTAATACATTGGGAAATTTCTTACCTGATCGCCTCATAGCAATACGCGTTTATAAAACCACTGGCGATGATTTTGCCTTTTTTGCCGTTCTTGCCCTGGAATACTGCCACGCCGTCGGATTTGAACGGGTACGACGGATCGTAATTCTTGTCGGGGCATTTCAGCTTCCAGATGTGCTTGCCAGTTTGAATATCCAAGGCGTGCAGGCGGCCGTCGCCGCCGGTTGTGAAATAGACGATGCCATTCAGAATTTTAAGTTCAGATGGACGCCCCGCCGATTTTTCTTCCCATAACAAATTGCCGGACCAGGCATTGAAGCC
>DASWHX010000146.1:0-13890 GCA_036397995.1 Cyclobacteriaceae bacterium | reverse complement strand
CTACCAATTTCAACATTAAAGTGATGCATGGCATCAATAGGATTTCCATTCTGGTTTTTCTTGGCGCATTGATTATTTTCCTAATCAGGAGATTTTTAATGGGATGAATATTGAAGAATTCCGGTCATTTTGCCTTTCTCTGCCAGGTGTAACTGAGGAGTTTCCTTTTGATGAAGAAACTCTGGTATATAAAGTTGAAGGTAGAATATTCGCTATAACAAATCTTGGGTTTTTTGAAAGTATAAATTTGAAATGTGATCCGGAAAAAGCGATTGAGCTCCGGGAAAAGTATGAAGAAGTTTAGCCAGGCTTTCATATGAACAAGAAACACTGGAATACAGTGACAATTAAAGGTGCTGTATCTAAAAAGCTATTAATCAGCTGGATAAGAGATAGCTATAATTTGGTAGTTAAAAAGCTGCCAAAATCAGTCAAAATCCAACTTCAAAGTCTTAGGAAGAGCTGATTTTCCCCAAATTAATTTAGAATTTCTTTAAATAGTGAAATAATCCGGCTACTTTTAAGGTTAATATACATATATATTTTGCCCAACTGAAATTGAAAAGCCGCATTCCTTTTTTGGCTCTAGGTCTTATTTTATGCCTTTTTCAGGGTTGTTCTCAAAAGGTATGCCCCGCCTTCGAAAGTTTTTATTTGTTAGATGAAAAAGTGCAAAAAGATCACTTTAGCTATTTCGTTGACAGCATTCCGAGGACAGATATTGCCAAAGTGTATAAAAACAAATTCGGTATCGGGCAGGAGCCATTTATTGCCACGGTGATTAATAAAATTCCACCGCCGATTCATTCCCCTTTTGCCAAAATAAATACTATTGAGCCGGTAGTTATTTATCCGGAACTTCCAGATTCGCTGGAATTTTTGGGTGATGAATTGATGGCTGCGGAGTTGGATATTCCCGACAGTTCTGCTTTCAAACCTGATACTACCGAGGTGGCCAGGAATTGGCATTTCAACATTGATCAGGAAAATTATTTTAATTATCTTATTAAGAAATTGAAAATACCCATCGAACCTGTTTCCACTGGGGCGGCGGAATTGGAACCCGATACTTCCGCAATTGAAACGGAGGGCGTTGAAGGTTCCGGGGAGAAAAAGGGATTTCTAAAAGGACTTTTCAAAAGGAAGAAAAAAGAAAGTCAATCTGAAGAAGGCACTGAACCAAATCAGCAGGATCCTAAGCAGAACATCGGTGGGGAACCAGAGTAGCTCAAACGACTATATTCACAATTTTTTTTGGAACAATAATCACCTTTCTGGGCGTCTTTCCATCAGTCCACTTTTTAACTATCTCTGAGGCCAAAACCATTTTCACAATATCTTCAGACGGCATATCCAAAGCGAATTTCATTTTTACCCGCATCTTACCATTAATGGCAATGGGATATTCAAATGAATCTTCCTGGATATGGGTTTCATCATAATCGGGAAACCTGGTAAAGCTAATAGAGGTAGTATTACCCATTTCAGCCCAAATCTCTTCCGCGAGGTGAGGCGCAAAAGGGGAGAGGGTAATCAATAAGGGTTGTAATATTTTTTCTTTATTGCATTTAAGCGGTGTAAGTTCATTCACACAAATCATAAAGGCGCTAACGGCTGTGTTAAATGAATACCTTTCAATATCCTGTTTTATTTTTTTGATGGTCTTATGTAGAATTTTGAGCTCCTCCTGCGAAGGATCTTCCCCTGATAAACTGAGCTTACCGGATTCATCATGATATAAATTCCAAAATCTCTTCAGGAATTTCCAAACCCCATCAATGCCATTGGTATTCCAGGGTTTTGCCTGCTCAAGCGGCCCTAAAAACATTTCATACATTCGGAAAGTATCCGCACCGTATTTTTCTACAAGAGTATCGGGATTCACCACATTCAATAGAGATTTAGACATTTTCTCGATCGCGAATCCGCAGACATACTTACCGTCTTCCAACACAAATTCAGCATCATTATTCAGACTTGAATAAGCCTTAAATGCCTCCAGGTCAAGAATATCATCGTTTACGATATTTACATCCACATGTATGGGATCTGATTCAAATTGATCTTTCAATCCCAGGGAGACATATTTATTGGAACCCTGAATCCGGTACACGAAGTTCGATTTGCCACTGATCATGCCCTGGTTGATCAACTTCCGGAATGGTTCTTTGGAATTAATATAACCCAGGTCAAATAGAACTTTATGCCAGAAGCGTGAATAAAGCAAATGCAATACAGCATGTTCAGCACCTCCAACATAGAGGTCTACCGGGAGCCAATAATTTTCTTTTTCCTTTGGAACAAATTCGTTCTCATTCTTATTATCCAGATATCTGAGATAATACCAGCAGGAACCTGCCCATTGGGGCATGGTATTGGTTTCCCTTTTTGCGGGCCGGCCATCTTCAGGATTAATAGTGTTTACCCAATCTACTGCTTTAGCTAATGGAGAAAGTCCATCCATGGTTCCGGTATATGATTCTACCTCCGGCAGAACTACCGGAAGCTGGTCTTCCGGAACACCCACCACGCGGCCGTCTTCAGTGTGTATAATGGGAATCGGTTCACCCCAATACCGTTGGCGTGTAAACACCCAGTCGCGAAGTTTGTAATTTACCGCGCCTTTTCCATGATCATTTTCTTCCAGCCATTTGACGATAACATCAAAAAAATCGGTGCTTGCCATTCCATTGTAAGACCCGGAGTTAATTATTATTCCCGGTTCAGAATAAGCTTCTATAAGCTCCGAACTTTCTTTTCCGGACTTTGACACTACCTCACGTATTGGCAAATTAAATTTTATTGCAAATTCAAAATCCCGCTGGTCACCCGCAGGTACCGCCATAATGGCGCCGTAACCATATGAAATCAGAACATAATCTGAAATCCAGATGGGTAATTCTTCATTATTAACAGGATTTATCGCGTATGAACCTGTAAATACTCCTGTTTTGGTTTTATCAAGTTCTGCCCGCTCCAGATCGCTTTTCTGTGCAGCTTTCTCCACATATCCCTCAACTTTCTCTTTTTGGTCATCAGTAGTAATTTGTGCAACTAAAGAATGCTCCGGTGCCAATACTATGTAGGTTGCCCCAAAAATCGTATCCGGCCGGGTGGTGAATACCTGGATCTTTTTCCCTGTTGATTTCTCCGTAAAATATATATCTGCACCTACCGATCTTCCAATCCAGTTTTTTTGACTTAGCTTGATGGATTCAGGCCATTCCAATTCTTCCATATCCTGGAGCAGTCGATCCGCATAGGAGGTAATTCGCATCATCCATTGGCGCATGGGTTTTCTGATTACAGGATATCCGCCGACCTCACTTACGCCACCTACAACTTCTTCATTAGCTAATACAGTTCCAAGTTCAGGACACCAATTCACCATGATCTCATCCTGATAGGCAAGCCGGTGATTATCTATATATGCATCTCGTGCTTTGCCAATTAATTCACCTGGAACCTTTAACTCCGCAATCGGTTTTGCTTTCTTTTCCTTTTCATCAAAATAACTGTTAAAAAGTTTCAGGAAGATCCATTGTGTCCATCGATAGTAGTCCACATCACTGGTTCTGATTTCCGTGGACCAGTCATAGGAAAATCCAAGGATACTAAGCTGTTCTTTAAATCTTTCAATGTTATTCGCGGTTGTCACCTGCGGATGTTGACCGGTTTTAATCGCGTACTGTTCCGCAGGCAATCCAAAGGAATCAAAGCCCATTGGGTGCAGCACATTGAATCCGGTGATTCTCTTATAACGGGCCACTATATCCGTAGCGATATATCCAAGTGGATGCCCGACATGCAATCCTTTTCCGGATGGATAAGGAAACATGTCCAGGACGTAGTACTTCGGCTTGCCTTTTTCTTCCTTTGTTGCAAAAGTTTGATTATCAGACCAATACGCCTGCCACTTTTTTTCTATTTCTCTAAAATTATATTCGGCCATTGCCTGACGGTTAATCAGAATTAATTAAGCGCTAAAATTACAACTTATGTTAGAAATTAATGAACGGGAGGGTTAATAGTTAGTAATTGAAACAAGTGCTAACTTGTTAACAAAGTATTTTATGAAGAAGATCATTTCAGTGTCGATCATATTCATAGTTGTGCCGGGCATTTACATATATTACATTCTTTCCGGCACCGGATTTTTCAGGGAGATTGAGTATAAACCCTATGGTGAGGTGTTTCAGGAAATTCCGATTGTTGGAGCGGAAGATTTTGCTATAAGTTATGAAGATAGTTTCATGATTATTTCTGCAACCGATAGGATGGCCATCAAAAGGGGAGAACCTGCATTTGGCGGATTGTATTACCTTGATCTTACTGCCAGCATTTTTCAACCTCAATTGCTAACTGCTAACATTGACAAGTCCTTCAATCCCCATGGAATTTCCATATGGAAACTTGATTCTTCAAATTATAAAGTATTTGCCATAAACCATGCAGGTGGAAAACACTCCATTGAGGTTTTTTTATTATCTGATGAAACTTTATTCCATCAGGAAACTCTTGAAGATGAATGGCTAAAAGATCCCAATGATTTAGTCCTTGTTTCTGAAAACCAATTTTATTTAACCAATGATCATGGGTATAAATCTCGCATCGGAGTATTTCTGGAAAGTTATCTTGGACTGGAAGTATCCAGTGTGGTGTATTTTGACGGTGAATCATTTAGTCTTGCGGCGGATGGAATTAGTTATGCCAATGGCATAGCTTATAATTCTAAATCTGCAAAACTCTATGTCGCTTCATCCCGGTGGTTTCTGATTAGAGAATACAAGGTATCGGAGGATGGATCAATTACTTTTTTGAAAGATATTCCAGCCGGCACCGGTGTTGATAATCTTGAATTTGATAATCACGGTGTGCTATATTCGGGCTGCCACCCTAACCTGATTGCATTTACGAGGTATGCCCAATTGAAAGCAGAAAATGCCCCGTCGGAGGTAGTGAGAATAAAACTCCATGGGGAGAATCCTGAAGTAGAGTGTATTTTTACTGATGATGGGAATCTGATTAATGCATCCAGCGTAGCCGCACCTTTCGGCAATTATCTATTTGTAGGAACAGTGATGGATGATAAACTGCTGGTATTGAAAAGGTGAGTAATTCTTTTGGGATTAAGGCTAAAAGTAATTTAAATAAACTGCACCTATAGTATTATTTCACCAATTAATTATTGTTAACTTTAAAATTCAATTAATCTATAACTATTATATGAAACGAATAAGTGTTATTCTTTTGACGTCTCTTTGCCTGTTATTGCCATTGACAATATTTGGGCAAGAGAGAACGGTCACGGGCAAAGTCACCGATGGTAAGACCGGTGAAGGCTTGCCGGGGGTAAATGTACTTATTAAGGGAACAAGCTCCGGTACCATTACAGACATTGATGGTAATTACCGGATAAACCTTAGTAACGAAAATGTTACCCTTGCTTTTAGTTTTATTGGCTACCTGTCTCAGGAAATCCAGGTAGGTAGTTCCAATGCAGTTGATGTCTCCATGTCTGAAGACATTACAAGTCTTGAAGAAGTTGTAATTAGTGGGTTGGCATCTACAGTAAAGAGAAGCAACCTGGCAAGTAGTGTTGCTTCGATCTCAGCAGATCAATTGGCTGGGATGACAAACCAAAGCACACTGGATGGAGCTCTTTATGGAAAGCTGAAAGGAGCAAATATCACTGCAAGTTCCGGAGCTCCGGGGGGTGGTTATTCAATCCGAATGCGAGGGCTAACTTCGATCAATGGCAGCAATGAGCCCTTGATAATTCTGGATGGAGTTTATCTGGACAATTCAGAAGTAAACAATGGTCAGAACGTTGTTTCACTGGCAGCTGCCGCGGGTAACCCTCTCCAGCAGGATCAGCCATCTAACCGTCTCGCGGATATTAACCCTGATGACATTGAGTCTGTTGAGATTTTGAAGGGGGCTTCAGCCGCGGCAATTTATGGTTCAAGGGCGTCCGGAGGAGTAATCATTATCACCACCAAGAAGGGAAAGCAAGGTAAGACTCAGGTTGAGTTATCCCAGGCAATAGGACAAACATCCATTATGAACCCGTTGGGAGTCAGAACTTTTGATGCCACCAAAGTCACAACGCATTTTGGCGCGGGTGAAGTGGCAAATTTCAATTCAGCAGTAAGTTCAGGGCAATTACATGATTACGAAGACGAGCTATTTGGAAACAAAGGTCTATTACTAAATTCACGCATTACAATTTCAGGAGGAAGTGAGAATACAAGTTACTTTCTGGGGTTTTCCCGGAAGGATGATGAAGGGATCATCAAGAATACCGGGTACGAGAAGAACTCTTTTCGATTAAATGTTGATCATAAAGTTACCGATTGGTTGTCTCTTAACGCTTCCACTAATTATGTCCTTTCTTCGGCCGACAGGGGTTTCTTTGGAAACGATAACTCCGGGACAACAATGGGGATTGCTTTATCAGCAACACCGCCCTGGGCGCAACTACAGCCGGATGCAAACGGAAACTATCCGAATAATCCCTATGCTGCATCTAATTTTCTTCAAACCAGGGATTTGATGACTAATAATGAAACAATAAACCGATTCATACTTGGTGGTCAGGCCACAGCCAGAATTATTAATTCTTCGTCACATGGACTACGACTTATTTTACAAGGTGGAATAGATTATTACAATATGGCAACTACTGTCCTGTTCCCGAACACATTACAATTTCAAAAAGATGGCAATGGTTTAGGCGGGGTCTCCGCTCAAGGAAATACGGAAAGTAATAACAAGAATTATTCTGCTTTCCTGGTTCATGATTTCTTCCCTGCCGGATCACCATTCACTTTCACTACGCAGGTTGGAATTACCTTTATCGACTTTGACAGAAATACAATTCGAGGTACTGCCTCTAACATGAATGGTTCCCAAACCAATTTGGATCAGGCTGGCTCTCAGTCTATCCTTCAGGACAGAGTTATTCAACATGACCGCGGATTTTTTGTGCAGGAAGATGTTAATTTCAGAGATGCAATTATTGTGAGTCTTGGTGTAAGGGGTGATAAATCATCTAATAACGGGGATCCCAATAAGTTGTTTTACTATCCAAAAGCTTCCCTCGCAGCTAATATTCATGAGTTTGTAACATTTCCGAACGCAGTTAATCAATTGAAACTTCGTGCGGCGTTTGGTCAGGCAGGTAATTTCGCTGTTTTTGGTGATAAATTTACTTCGTTTGCCGGCGCGGTTATAGATGGAAACTCCGGTATTGTAATAGGTACAACGCGTGGAAACAGCGAGGTGGAGCCTGAGCGCCAAACTGAAGTTGAATTTGGATTTGATGCGGCTTTCATGTCAAACAAGGTTGCGCTTGATTTCACTTATTATGTTAAAACGGTAACTGATCTCCTGTTGACTGCCGATCTGCCTACATCCTCGGGTTTTGCAAGTATTGTAACCAATGCGGCGGAAATGCAAAACAAGGGATTTGAAATAGGTTTGTTATTAAATCTTGTTAATACCAGTACTATTAAGTGGACAAGCAGTAATAATTTCTGGAGAAATACCTCCGAGGTTACCAAACTTGACGTTCCTTCCTATACAAGTGGAGGATTTGCCGATTTTCTGGGTCAATACAGAATAAAACAGGGCCATAGCCCCACAGAAATTATTGGTGTAGGTGCTACTCCTGATGAAGACGGACTGGTTGTATTCGGAGATGCACAGCCGGATTTTGAAATGTCATTTCTTAATACGGTTGAATTCAAAGGATTTGAACTTAATATGCTTTGGCACTGGAAGCAGGGCGGGGAATTAATAAACCTCACCGCATTGCTCACAGATCTGGGTGGAACAAGCCCTGACTATGATAAGATCGATTTGGATCCGTCCGGAGTTTTGGGTAATGGAGATTATCGATTGGGAGAGTTAGGATCAAATAGTGGCCCTTATATCGAAAATGCAGGGTATGCTAGAATGAGAGAGATCGGATTATACTATAACATTCCCAAATCTTTGATTGGCCCGCTGTCCAATGTAAAAGTTGGATTTTCCGGAAATAATCTTTTAAACTTCTTTGAATATAGAAGCTATGATCCTGAAGTTTCAAATTTTGGAGGGAAAGGTCTTTCAACCGGTGTTGAAGTGCTGCCATTTCCTTCCTCTAAGAGATGGAACTTTCATTTAGCTGTTAAATTTTAAAAATGACTACGATGAAGAATTTCGAAATAAATAAAATAAGTAAAATACTGATATTACTAATAATGCCAGTATTCTTTTCAGCTTGTGAAATTAATGACCTCTCAGATCCTAACGGACCGAGTCTTTCTGCGATTTCACAAAATGCAACAATTGGTGAGATAAGAAACATTGCTATCGGTACAGAAAACCTAATGCGTGATCAAATAGGTTTTTATTACGATGTAACTTCAATAATCGGACGAGAATATTATTTCTTTACCAATTCAGATCCCCGTTACACTGGTGAGCTATTGGGTAAGGGAGCTTCAACTCTTGATAATGCAGGATTTTATGGTACTCGCCCGTATCAAGGTAGATATAGAGTGGTTAGAAATGCAGAAATCCTGCTGACCACACTTGAGACAACTTCTGAAGTGATCTCTGCAGAAGCCAGGAACGGATATGCCGGATTTGCGAAAACCTGTCAGGCGTATTCATTGCTTTTAGCATTGAATCTGCAATACCAAAATGGAATTAGAACCGATGTAAAGGATCCTGATAATTTAGGTCCGTTCCGGAGTTATGCAGACGCCCTGGGGGATGTTTCTACTTTGCTTGACGATGCTTTTACTTCGTTGCAAGGAGCAGGAACTGAATTTGACTTCCCTTTATCAAGTGGATTTTCAGGTTTTGATACTCCCTCAACTTTCGGACAGCTTAACCGCGCAATTAAAGCAAGAGTTGAATTGTACCGTGGAAACAAAGGAGCGGCACTAACTGCTCTTACAAGCTCATTTATGAATCTGGCAGGTTCACTTAATGCGGGTCCTTCTCATTTTTACTCAGATCTGGGAACTGAAATAGCAAACCCAGTATTCAGAACACCTGATCAATCGGAAGCTACAATTGCTCATCCGTCATTTTTGACAGATATCCTTCCAGGTGACAACAGGGCCGGAAAAGTAACGTTGAGGCCCTCAGGAACAAGAACTCTTGATGGACTTGCAGGAAATTACGATGTTACAATATTCACTTCGTTTAATTCCCCAATACCTATTATCAGAAATGAAGAATTAATTCTAATTTACGCGGAGGCTAATATTGGAACTGATAACGCTGAAGCAGTTAATGCACTTGATATTATCAGGAATGCTCATGGATTGGGAGGGTACGCCGGTGGACTGACTGATAATGAAGTTACCAATGAGATGCTCTATAACCGGAGATTTTCATTATTTGGAGAAGGTCATCGTTGGATTGATCTGCGAAGGTTTAATTTATTGAACACTCTTCCCATTGACAGAACAGATGATGATGTTTGGGATCAATTCCCGCGACCGGTAAATGAAGTTGGAGTTCAGGGTGGATAAATTTCTTTTACAATTCGGATGGCCTTCCCGGGCCATCCGAATTATTCCTGGCTTATAATTACTGTTTCAAAAATAAATCCTTCCTAAAATATTGTCATATTCTAAGTTAGGAATTGAATGATTTGTAGTTTATCTTTAAAAAATCATATTTTGGACAATGATCCGATACAAAACGACCGATTGGCTCGCCTTAATATTCAAATCATACAGTAAAGAAGTTCTTAGAAAGCTTCTTCCTTCCCTCATCTTAATTGGCATTTATACTGCCGGAATTGTTTATCTGGTTAACGACTATTGGCAGTTTAACTTTGTAAGTACTACCGAAGTCCATTCTATTTTAGGAATTGTTCTGGGTTTGTTTCTTGTCTTTAGGATGAACTCGGCTTATGATCGTTGGTGGGAGGGAAGAGTACAGTGGGGTAATCTTGTAGTAACTTCCCGAAACCTGGCATATAAATTAAATGCCTATATCCCTGCCGATGATTCAGTCAATCGAGACTGGCTAAAAATGATGATAACAAATTTTCCTCTTTCTATGAAAGAACATTTGCGCGGAGGTGTGAAGTTTGAAGAATTAAGATTTCCCAATGAAAAAATAGAAGAAGTGCTTCGTAGTTCATATGGTGTTCCGGGTGCTATAGTAGGCTTAATTTATGAAAGATTGAATGTCTTAATTAAATCAGGTACAATCAGTGGCGAGCAATTAATAACCATTGATAAGGAACTTAGCGTATTTTCCGTCGTGCTGGGCTCATGCGAAAGGATCAGGAATACTCCAATTCCCTATTCATACAGCATGTATTTGAAGAAATTCATTTTTACATTTCTCATAACTTTACCTTTTGCTTTTGTTACTGAATTCGAATACTTTACAATACCCATTGTAATGTTTCTTTTTTTCATTCTCGTAAGCATTGAATTAATCGCGGAAGAGATCGAAGATCCCTTTGGAAATGACGAGAATGATTTGCCAACGAACGAACTCACTTTCACAATAATGAGGGATGTAAGCAAGGCTTTTGAAATGGGTGATGAAATCCTTCCAAGAAAAATAGAGGAACTCCAATAGACTGCATCATTTAACTTTTAGAATTCAATCCCTTTGTTTTATTAGGACACAGAACTAACTTCGACATTCAAGTTATCCCATGGAAAGACTGTCGAAAAGTAAAGCCAATTTAGGCACATCACCGGTTTTTCTGACTGCTATATCCACCATTCTGGGTGCTATTATGTTTTTGCGCTTCGGCTATGCAGTTGGCATTGTGGAATTTTTAGAAACCATTAGGATTATTCTATTTGCCCATCTTGTTACCATTCCTACCGCTATGGCAATAGCAGAAATTGCTACCAATCAAAAAGTTGAAGGCGGTGGTGAGTTTTATATCATTTCACGATCATTCGGAATTAATATTGGAGCATCCCAGGGCGAGGCTTTTGACCCGATTTATAATTGGGTAAATGAAACCTGTAATCTTGTTATTGGAAGCGGCGCAAATTCGAATTTCTACCGTATTCCCGTCTGCGGAAATTTCTGAAGTAGAGGAGAGCCTTATTGAACTGATTAAGTCAGGACGACTTCCAATTTCGCCTAATAATGTTGAACTAATTCCTCAAAATGAGGATGTAAGTATGAAGGATATCATCAATCAAAAATCAAAAGATGCTGACCTCGTCATGATTGGATTCCGTAAGGAAGCAATTAAACAACTGGGAGATACTTTGTTCGAAGGGTATGATGAGGTTGGAAATATTCTTTTTGTTAATACTTCCAGGGAAAAAGCAATCTATTAGTTTTTCAGCATTGATGCTGTCTTGGGCGTAGACAGCAATTCTTCAAACACTTCCCACCGTTTCTCTAAATCTTCTCCCGTTTTCTTAATCACATAATCTTTGACTAAATCTCTACCCAAATTGTAGTTAATAACATAGCTCCTATACTGATCAAAAAATCTTGTTCGCTGTAAAGCCCGCTCCTGGGAGCTAAGGTTATATTTTTCCAGCCAGGCTGCTGCCTCTTCCCGGGTAATTTCACCATTCAAATAATTTCTGGCCGCTTCATTTCCCGCATAATCCAGTTTCCCTCTTAACATCTGGATATGGGCGTAAAGTTCTGCTTGTGAAGAATCCAAACCCGCAAGTGGATATATGACCCTTTTTTCAAACTCAACTCTTTCCTTTTCCGGGAAAACCATTTCAATTCCAAAGTTAGCGGACCCTTCGGCAATTAAAGATTGTGGACTAAATAATGGATACACCGAGAAATCAACCCAGCCCTTATCGTGCACCAGGTGTTTTTCCAGCATCATGTTATAAACATGGTGACCGGGATAGCCCTCATGACTTGCCAGCTCAATTACCCGGTCTACATAAACAGGAAAATCGGTATTTATCTGAATGATAGATCGGTATCCACCCTGGTACCAATTGTATCCCGACCATGATTTATCTGTAACGTATTCCAATTCAAAATTCTCTTCCAAAGGCAATTCCAGTTTGTCTCCGGTTCTTCTGCGAGCCTCTGCGATTGCAATTCTGAATACCTCATCTATTTTCGTTTTCGGAATTATAAAATTATCAGTGAAGCTTTTATACCTCGCCTGAATTGATCCATCTCCCGGCAGGGCAAGATCAAGTTCGGTTAAGAGGCTGTCAAAATATTCTTCGGAATGATGTGGCGCAATGGCATCATACAACATTTTTGACTCCTCGTCGAATTTAAGCTTTGATCCGCCAAGCATGGAGACTTTAATCTTGGCCGCCATCAATTGTTTCATTAGAAAGGTTTTATGAGCTTTATCCAATTCATCAAATTTAGCATCATCAATGTCTTCGAGAAGATGAATTAAATGATGAATCTCCCAAACAAATTCATCAGAGGGAAGATCCCTTTTTTGATTATCAGAAATGGGTATCGGTTTTAGGTTTTCAGGGCCATAATAGGCGTCAACAAAGTCAGAATCAAATTGTCCGATTCTAAGAATGAGTTTCACATAGCGCTCACCAATTTGACTTACTGTCAAATTCTTGTCAGATTCTTTTTCACTTTGACCACACCCAATCAAAAAAATGAATAGCAGCAATACAAAAGATTTCTTAAACATGAAGTAAGCAGGGTTAGGTAAAGGGTTTAATATATATTACGAGCCAGGCAAGTTATTGGTTACTGAATAATAAACCCAGTGAAATTTCAAAACCCGTAAAATCAATTTTAGAATCCTGAAATTCAACATTTCTGGTGGTCAAACCTTGCAAAGGTTCGAAACCGGTGTATGACCCGGCTAAATTCAATTTTGCATCTCCAATAAAATAATTGGCACCAAACGAGATACCAAATTGATCTTTAAAATAAACTACATATTCTGCACCGAAGTGAGTGCCCCATCCCGGGTGGTTTTCAAAGTCGAAATTAGAATTTGCTACGTCCCACGCTTCATACTCTCTGATAGCCCGGTCAATGTTACCTTCATTTAATTTTGTCCCCGCCCCCACGAAAAAGAAAACACCACCTCTCAACTTAAATTCCTGGCTACTCCCGACTATTTGAATTACTCCTTCAACCGGAACCAGAAAAGTAAAGTTTGGACCAACGAAAGGTTTTTTGGATTCGAACGGAACTCCTTTCACTTTTAATCCTGACATTCTGTAAAGGGTAATGCCGGTTTCTAATGCAAACCAATTGGTAACATCAAATCCCAGGCCTCTGAAACTAAACGGACTTATTGGTGCACTGAAGTAGCCATCTTTCGGCAGGAAATAAGAAAATGATACACCAATACTCTGTGACTTGGAATCCTGGGGAATAAGGAATGCAATGAATATGAGAGTTATTGTCAGTTTGTTTTTAAGCATAGAATTAGTATGTTTATTCTTTTCACAAATGATCTAAATTACACCCAAACTTATGCAAAAGGCTTATAAAGTATTCAAAAATAGTTGTGGCATATTCTTTCTCTTTTTATTGGCATGCGGTTCTGCTGAGGAGAAAAATCTGGCGGATATTGTTTTTATAAACGGAGTAATATATACCGTTGATGAAAGTAATCCTGTCGCTGAGGCAGTTGCAGTAAGGGATGGAAAAATTCTTTTTGTTGGTTCCAATTTAGAGATTGATGAATACACAGGTGAGCAAACGACCCAAATAGATTTAGGCGGTAAGACAATGACGCCGGGTTTTATTGAAGGACATGGACATATGATGGGATTGGGATATAACGAACTTAACCTGGATTTAAGCGGCGTGAAAAATTATGATGAGTTGGTTAGCCACGTTGCTGATGCAGTTGCAAAAGCTAATCCCGGTGATTGGATAGTTGGTCGTGGCTGGCATCAAAGCAAATGGGATCCTGTACCGGAA
>DASWHX010000145.1:0-5608 GCA_036397995.1 Cyclobacteriaceae bacterium | reverse complement strand
TACGATTATTTTAATCGCTGGGAGGCGCATAAATACTTTATATTTGTCCTCCGTTTTAATACAAGTCCAAAACTATGCCAAAGTCAAAATGAGTAAGGGAATTACGACCAGGGAAGCGGATTATTCACAATGGTACAATGAACTTGTCAAAAAGGCAGATCTGGCCGAAAATTCACCAGTGAGAGGCTGTATGATTATAAAACCTTATGGATATTCCATTTGGGAGAAAATGCAGGCAGGTTTAGACAAAATGTTTAAGGAAACCGGTCATACCAATGCTTATTTTCCTTTATTCATCCCAAAATCTTTTTTAAGCAAAGAAGCAGATCATGTGAAAGGATTTGCCAAGGAATGCGCGGTGGTCACTCATTATCGTTTAAAGAATGATCCAAACGGAAAAGGAATTGTGGTAGATCCGGAGGCAAAGCTGGAAGAAGAATTAATTATCAGGCCAACTTCTGAAACAATGATTTGGAGTTCATATAAAAACTGGATCCAATCTTACCGCGATTTGCCTTTGCTGTTAAATCAATGGGTTAATGTAGTGCGGTGGGAAATGCGTACGCGGTTATTTCTAAGGACTACTGAATTTTTATGGCAGGAAGGTCATACCGCTCATGCAACGAAGCAAGAAGCAGTTGATGAGACCATTCAAATGATGAATGTTTATGCAAAGTTTGCCGAGGATTATATGGCAATGCCGGTAATCAAAGGTGTAAAAACTGAATCTGAGAAATTTGCCGGAGCGGTAGACACTTACTGTATAGAAGCATTGATGCAGGATGGCAAAGCATTGCAGGCAGGAACCAGTCATTTCCTGGGTCAGAATTTTGCCAAAGCCTTCGATGTGAAATTTGCCGATAAGGAGGGAAAACTCGAATATGTCTGGGGAACTTCCTGGGGAGCCACCACCAGGTTAATGGGAGCCCTGGTGATGGTGCATTCTGATGACAATGGCCTGGTGCTGCCTCCAAGATTGGCACCGATCCAGGTGGCTATCGTTCCTATTTATAAGAATGAAGGAGAATTGAAAGCAGTAAGTGAAAAGGCGAATATAATCAGGAAAGCGTTGGAAGCGGAGGGAATCTCAGTGAAATACGATGACAGAGATACACAAAAGCCAGGGTGGAAGTTTGCTGAGTATGAATTTAAAGGTGTTCCCGTTCGCCTGGCAATGGGTCCGCGGGATCTTGAAAATAATACCATTGAAGTGGCCCGGCGGGATTTGCTTCAGAAAGAATCAATAAGTCAGGATGGAATAGTAGTACATGTGAAAAAGCTTTTGGAAGAAATCCAGAAGAATCTTTTTGACAGAGCATTGGAACGAAGAGAAAAACAAACGTATTCTGTGGATACATGGGAAGAATTTGTGGAAACACTAGACAAGAAAGGCGGCTTCATCCGGGCGCATTGGGATGGCACTCCGGAAACTGAAGCTCAAATTAAGGAGAAGACTAAAGCTACTGTTCGGTGTATAGAGCTGGACGCAAAGGAAGAGTCGGGAAAATGCATTTTAACGGGAAAATCTTCCAGTAAAAGAGTCTTGTTTGCTAAGGCATATTAGATGTAACTTAGTACCCATGATCGAATGGATATCGGTAGTGGCAATTCTGCTGCTGGGAATAGGATTAATAATAGTTGAATTGATTTTTATCCCTGGAACCACAGTGGTCGGAGTGCTGGGCCTTGGATTTTGCGTGGGGGGAATAGTGATGAGTTTCAGCTATTTTGGGTCCGCTGTTGGTTTTATCGTGCTGATCCTCACCGGTGTAATTTCGGTCACTGCCCTTGTGATAAGTTTACGTTCCGGAGTATGGAAAAAATTCAGTAATGAATCCTCCATTCAAAGTAAATTTAATGAGGGCACCAATGAATTGGTAAAGATTGGTGATGAAGGATTAACTCTTTCAACACTGAAGCCATACGGCAAAGTTGAATTTAACGATAAAGAATTTGAAGTTAAGACAAATGGCAACTACCTTGAAAGAGGAGTTAAAGTAAAAATAATTCATAAAGACGGAAATCAAATTATAGTAGAACCTTTAAAGTAAAGAAATGGATAGTTTATCATTAATTTTTATAGTCTTTGGTTCGATAGTACTTTTCTTCGTGTTCTTGTACTTCGTACCGGTTAATCTCTGGATCACTGCGATTTTCTCCGGAGTTAGTGTGGGTTTGTTTGAACTCGTATTCATGAGAATCAGGAAAGTTCCACCACGCATAATTGTGGAGTCAATGATTACCGCCACAAAAGCAGGACTTAAGCTCACCACTACGGAGTTGGAAACCCACTTCCTTGCCGGAGGTAATGTACCCAATGTTATCCGGGCTTTGATTTCAGCTGATAAAGCGAATATTACCCTGGACTTCAAACAGGCAACTGCAATTGATTTGGCCGGAAGAGATGTTTTTGAGGCAGTCCTGATTTCCGTTAATCCGAAAGTAATTACAACTCCCAAAGTTGCCGCCGTCGCGGCAGATGGTATTCAGCTAATCGCGATAGCCAGGGTTACACTCAGGGCGAATATCCGGCAATTGGTTGGTGGTGCTGGAGAAGATACTATTCTGGCAAGGGTAGGCGAGGGTATTGTTACTTCTATTGGTTCCGCCGCTTCTCATAAGCACGTGTTGGAAAACCCTGATAAAATTTCCAAACTGGTATTGGCTCGCGGCTTGGATGCGGGAACTGCGTTTGAAATTCTATCCATAGATATAGCGGATGTTGATGTGGGAGCAAACATTGGCGCCAAACTGCAGACCGATCAGGCCAGCGCAGACCTGAAAGTTGCCGAAGCTAAAGCGGAAGAACGGAGAGCTATGGCCGTTGCAACAGAGCAGGAGATGAAAGCCAAAGCGCAGGAAGCACGTGCAAAAGTTATTTTGGCAGAAGCAGAAATTCCTCTGGCCATGGCCGAAGCCTTCCGTTCCGGAAATCTCGGCATCATGGATTACTACCGGATGAAAAACATAGAGGCGGATACATCCATGCGGGATTCCATTTCTGGCTCAGGACAATCGAAGCCCAAGAAGGGAACCACAGATAAAGGCTAGTTAATTTGTAAAACCGGAATCAGTAATTTTTTGGAGAGATAGAGAAACACATCAGGGTTTTTGTAGTTGAATTTGCCGGGGAATTTTAATTATAGAATGTAAAAAGGAGAACAATCAGAATGCTCTCCTTTGTCCAATTAAGGAGTGACGGTTTCGTGTTTCATCTCAGCCATCACTTTATCAACATCCACACCAAGGCCCTTGGCTACAGCCATGCCCAGCTTTTCATCCGCACGGAAGAAATGACATATCTGTCTGTTTATTATCAACTCTTTCTTTTCGCCTGTTATACCGCTCATGGCTCCTACAATATTAGAAACCAAATTATGACGGTCATAATCATTCATAGCCTTATTGAATAACCAACCCGGCTGCGTGAAATGATCATTTTCTGCTTCACTATTTCGATCATACCAATCGGCAAAATCATTGTCCAACTGCATGTCAGGCTCTTTATATGATTTGTCTGTGTAAACATCATCAAAGCTGTTTGGAAAATAATTCGGTGAGCTTCCGCCGTTTTCATCCACTCTCATGTAGCCATCTCTTTCATAATTCGCTACCTGGTAAGGACATTTGTTTACAGGAATTTGTTCATAATTTACTCCCAAACGGTACCTATGCGCATCCGGATAAGAAAGCAATCTTCCCTGGAGCATTTTATCAGGAGAATACCCGATTCCGTCAACAATGTGCGCGGGGGCAAATGCACTTTGTTCAACATCAGCGAAATAATTCTTCGGTACCTGGTTCAGCTCCATCACACCGACGTCAATTAGCGGGAAGTCGGCATGTGGCCAAATTTTTGTAAGATCAAAAGGATTGAAAGGAAAATTCTTTGCCTGTTCATCCGTCATAACCTGAATCTTCAAGGCCCATTTCGGGAAATCCCTTTTCTCAATCGATTCTACCAAATCTCGTTGTGAAAAATCGGGATCCTTTCCTTTATATTCGGTTGCTTCATCGTTGTTAAAGTTCTTTATCCCCTGCATGGTCTTAAAATGATATTTCACCCATACCCTTTCATTCTTACTATTGATCATACTGAAGGTGTGTGAACCATAACCATTCATATGCCTGTGTCCATACGGCGTACCTCTGTCGCTCATCAGGATCATCACCTGGTGTAGACTTTCAGGATTTAAACTCCAATAATCCCACATCATTGTCGGGCTTTTGCAGTTTGTTTTTGGATCTCTTTTCTGAGTATGAATGAAATCAGAAAACTTTTTCGGGTCTTTTACAAAGAAGACGGGCGTATTATTACCCACAAGATCCCAGTTTCCGTCTTCTGTGTAAAACTTCATTGCAAAGCCTCGTGGATCTCTTTCAGTATCCGCACTACCCTTTTCTCCTCCTACTGTAGAAAACCTTACAAAGACCTTAGTCTCTTTCCCTATCTTATTGAAAAGTTTGGCTTTAGTATATTTTGTAATGTCATGGGTTACGGTAAATGTTCCAAAGGCTCCACTTCCTTTTGCATGTACAACCCGCTCAGGAATTCTTTCCCGATTAAAATGTGCCATTTTTTCATGTAGAATGAAATCCTGAAGCAACAGGGGACCTCTGGGCCCAACGCTCATAGTATTCTCATTTTCCACATAAGGTTTGCCTGAGGCTGTTGTCAATTTCTTATTTTTCTTCTTGTCTTTCATGCGTTGAATGTTGTATAATTTATTAGTTCAAGGTAACGCGTTAAATTGTATAAATCAAACTGATAATCTTTATCTTTATATAGATAATATAGATAGGACATTACAACAACTTAAAAAAGTATTACACTTTTCTTTCCGTGGTGATCTGCGCTATCAACGGGACTCAATAAACTTTTCTTTCAAAGATCGACTGGGATTTTGGGCAGAAAAAACTCCTTTTCTCCCGCAGATTTCGCGGATTCGCGCAGAAGACTCAGTGAATCAATTCCGCGGTGACTGCGTTGTCATCGGGATTTTAAAAAATTTTCTCTATAAAATCGACGCGGATTTTGGTCAGAAAAACTCCTTTTCTCCCGCAGATTTCGCGGATTCGCGCAGAAGACTCAGTGAATCAATTCCACGGTGACTGCGTTGTCATCGGGATTTTAAAAAATTTTCTCTATAAAATCGACGCAGATTTTGGTCAGAAAAAACTCCTTTTCTCCCGCAGATTTCGCGGATTTGCGCAGAAGACTCAGTGAATCAATTCCGCGGTGATCTGCGCTATCAGCGGGATTTAAAAAAGTATTCCCTCCAGATCACGCGGATTTAAGCTGAAAACTCTCAAACCATTTCTCTACGTTGTTAACCAGCCTTACTAAAACAGACTTCCCTGCTGAAAAGATAATTCAGGGTAACTAAATTTTTCAATTGCTTTTGGATTATTGCCAACGGCCTCTTTTCCGCGTAACCTGCGAACCGGATAAGCTACCAACTCTTCATGGGTAAAACTACTAATCATTAGTCTTGCCTCAGCCGGATCCAAGCCTTCTTTAAGCCATGTCGTTTCCAGTTCCCTCGGAACAATAAATGGCATGCGTGGACCTTCCAACTGCGGGTTATTATGAATCTGGGCCAATAAT
>DASWHX010000144.1:0-49918 GCA_036397995.1 Cyclobacteriaceae bacterium | reverse complement strand
TTGGGCCTCTATTGTGTAGGTTTTACTTTATTCGCTTTTGCCACTCAAGGTTGGATGATGTTCGCCTTCCTTATACCATATGCATTAGGAGGAATTGCCGGACCTTCCCTTCAGGGAATAATGGCAGGACAAGTCAACTCGAATGAGCAGGGAGAACTGCAAGGTGCTTTAACCAGTTTGATAAGTGTTACCAGCATTGTAGGACCTCCAGTGATGACGAACTTGTTTGCATACTTTACTTCGTCAGCAAGTTCGATTTATTTTCCCGGAGCTCCATTTCTTATGGGTGCAGTATTATCACTTATTAGCAGTTTGCTGGCGCGCCGGTCATTAAAGCGAACCCTGAGCGCTAATTAGTTTCATTGAGTTTATATTTCTTATGATTAATTAGTTATAACTACACCAACTTTGAAGAATTTCTTTTGGCCCCGCCGGCTAATCCTGAAGCTGCAGGTTTTTAGTGTTATTTTCTTTTTGGTTTATTCAGCTTTGAGAGTATTGACCGGATTTGTTGTTGCTGCCATCAGGCTGTGGTAACTAATAGTAACCACGGCCACAATAAGGGCGATGGTTGCACCCAGAATGAAATCGGAAATCTCCAAAGAAATTTTATAAGCAAACCCATTCAACCATTTTCTCATCAAAAAAATTGCAAGTGGGATTGCAAAAAGAAGCGCCGCTACAACATATAGTAGAAATTGTTGATTAATCATTCTTAATATTCCCGCTGTGGATGCTCCCAGTACTTTCCTAATCCCAATTTCTTTTGTTTGTTGTTGAACAGAAAAAGTTGCCAGACCAAATAATCCCAAACACGCGATAATGATAGAAATTCCGGCAAAAATTGCAAAAATTGTCTTGAACCTGAGTTCGGTAGTGTATTGATTTTGCAAATCATTATCCATGAATGCCGGATTCATTGCCTGGCCTGGTAAAAATTTCTTCCATACTTTTTCTATACCGGAAATCAACGCGGCTGGATTTGAAAACTCCGCTTTGATGGAAACTTCGGTTGGAGTATTTACAGGAAGTATTCGTAATGGCTCCACATTCTTTCTAAGCGTTTCAAAATTGAAATTATTTACTACCCCTATGACAAATCTATGCTCTGGCGCCTCTCCAAATTTCTTACCAATGGCATTTTCAGGTTCACCCCATCCAAAAGTTTTCACGGCAGCGAGGTTTACGACAATAGCATCTGTGGAATCCGAGGAGAACTGCTCAGAGAAGAATCTTCCTGCCAGTAATTTTAGACCATAGGTATCAGCGTAATTATAATCGACAAACATGTGGTATAGACTTGATGAAACCATCTCCCCATTTGAATTTTCGACCATGGTAATTCCATTACTTAAACCATTTACAGGGTAAGCACGTCTGTGGCCTGAAACATTAATAACACCTGATATATTCATTAATTCATTCCTAAATGCCTGAAAATTCTCCTGCAACGGATCTGAGTTTTCAATATTTACATAAAGGATTTCTTTATGATTTAATCCCAAATTCTGGCTATTTATAAATTTCATTTGCCTGTTAATTACCAGGATGCTTATCAGCAGAGTAATTGTTACTGCAAACTGGAAAATAATTAGAGTTTTTCGCAACCACATACCTTTAGCACCTTTCTTAAAGTTTCCCTTTAGCGTTTCAGAAGGATGGTACCTTGACAAAATTACAGCGGGATACAACCCGGATAAGATTCCTAAAATCAGTGATCCGGCAATGATGGACAGAAAGAATTCTCCTTTCAGAAGCCAACCGTATTGAGAATCTGTAAAAGTCTCAAAAAATGGAAGTAACAAATAAACGACGCCAAGGCTGATCGCGGTGGCCACAAGAACAGATAAAACTGATTCCAACAGGTGCTGCCCTGCAATTTGGGATCGCATTGCACCCAGCACTTTTTTAATCCCGATTTCTTTGGCCCTGGTTATACTTCCGGCCACTATAAGGTTAATGTAGTTTATAGACGCCAGCAAAAGAATAGCTAATCCTACGATGGAAAAAATGTAAACATTTTCCATACCGCCATTATTGGAGTGGTCATACCGCAAATCTGAGTGCAGGTGAATGGAAGTTAATGGCTGAAGAAAATAATTATATTTAACATCCATTGTTCTTTGTCTTTCTCCGGATTTCTCCCAAACAAGATCGTTGATTTCTTTTTCTATTGCGTTTGGATTGACTCCATCGTTTAACAAAACATACGTATGAAAGGCACCACCTATCCAGGTTTCGTCCATATTTTCCCATGACCAAAAATCTTTCACCAAATCAGCCGGGATTACAAAATCAAATTGAAGCTGGGAGTTTGGCGGTGGTGTTTCTACCAATGCCGTTACTTTCATAGCTCTCTCCCCACCCAGCACCAGCGTTTTATTAATCGGATTTTCAGTACCAAAATATTTAGTCGCCATCTCAGGGGTTAGTACGATGGAATTGAGTTCCGTTAGAGCCTCCCGTGCTGAACCCTTCAGGATTTTAAAAGAAAACACTTCAAAAATATTTGGATCTGCTATAAGAACCCCCTTTTCAACAAATTGCTTATCATCGATGCCTATTTGGCTCCATATACCCATAGTTCTTGTGCCGGCTTCCACACCCGAGATTAGCCCGGGGATTTGGGCACCTAAAGCAGGTCCGGAAATTGCCTGGGTAAAAGTTTCACTTTTGCTGGTAAACGTATTTGGCACCCGGAAAATTCTGTCACTTTTTGCATGAAATGAATCATAACTTAATTCACTAATCACCCAAAGAGAAATAAGAACAGCGCAAGTGATTCCGGTAATTAACCCGACAAGGTTTAAAATACCTATAAGCCTGGATTTCAAAAATGATCTTAAAGCAAGTACAAAATTGAATTTCATAAAGTTAAATGGGTTTGAATAATGAAACTTTGGTTTTCTAACAACGTGAGGTTTAAAAAAACGGAAAACATCTAATACATATTTAATTCGTGCCATACGAATACCATCAGATTCAACTCTTCGATTAAAGTATTCATATAAATCTCCCTGGATATCTTCTCTCATTGATGGTTCGCAAAACCATTGCAGGAATCGATCAGCCCATTTTGGAACTTCACGTTTCATTCAAGTGTTGGTTATTTCTGAAAATTAATCTCCGGAATTAATTCCCAAAGTTGGTCTCTCTGGGACTTCGAATTTGATAATGCTTTCATTCCGGCACTGGTAATTGTAAAAACTCTTTTGCGTCTTCCTCCTCTTTCTTCCGTAGCCCCACTAAGTGTCGATTTCACAAATCCTTTTTTCTCCAGTCTGTGAAGGGCAGTATGAACCACACTTAAGACCACGCTTCTTTTAGTGCTGCCATTAATCTGATCCGTAATCGCCACTGTATACGCAGATTCTCCCAGGCCGGCAGTGACTAAAAGTACCAGTTCTTCAAATTCTCCGAGGTTAGTTCCTTTCATATTTGTTTCGTATTTGTATAAACATACGGAACGTGTCTTGATATGTTTCGCATTTGTATAAAATTCGGGAACTTAATGATTAAATTGGAACTTGTCAATTTTACCATAACGTTTTATTTATCAATGCTTTATGATAAAATCAGACATCGTAGTCATATGAATAACCTGATTTTAAAGCATTAATTGAGAGAAGCAAATACATCCCCTACTCTTCCTTCAAACTAATCACAGGATTTCTTAGTGCAGTCAGGTAACCGTTGAAAATAACAATTAGTAGTCCTATCCCGGAAACGGCCAGGACACCACCAAAATAATCAAGAAATGTAAAATCAGGTTTGGTATTAAGCTCGGGAGAAATGATTTTACTATATAAAAAATAGACAAGTAGTAATGAAATAATGGAAGCCACACTAAGAATGGTGATATAGCCTTTGGAAAGAGTATATACAACAGTAGAAATACTAGCGCCTAATACTTTTCTGATTCCAATTTCCTTGACCCTGGTCTCGCATGTGTAAATAATCATTCCCAGAATTCCCAGTAATGAAATACATATTGTGAGTAACGCCGAAAATCCAATCAGTTTTATCATCGCTTTTAGTTCAGATAAAGAAGCTTCAATTTGCCGGCTATAAAATTCTCCCTTATAACTGTGCACCTCACGATCAATTCTCTTCCAGGCTGTTTCCATTTTAGAAATTGTTGCCGGCAAATTCTTACTTCTCAATTTTAGATTTGCAAAGTGCACATTATCCGGATTGTATTTGAAAAAGAACGGCTCTATGGGCTGGCTGGATCTGTTGTGATAAAAATTTTTCACAACTCCGGCGATACTTACTTCTTTTCCTTCCAGCCAAACAGAAAGCCCGACCACATCCGCATTATTGGCTTTCCCTATTGCCAAAACCATTTTCTCATTTACAATAATTCTGTTTTCATTTCCTAAAGTGAAATCATTAAAATCGTTCCCGGCAATTATTGCGAAATTATGATTGGACAGGAAATTTTCATCAATTGCCATATTAACTGAGCGTATGGTGTCTTGCCTGTTTTCGGTAATAATCAGGTTACTGTTCTTTGTGCTGGTTGAAAGGAGGTAATTGGAAAAGGAAATGCTTTCCACTTCCGGTATCTGGCTAAATTCAGCCCGGAATATCTCATGGTCCGTACCTTGCAATTCTATATTATAAATTTCATCGTAGGCATATCCGAGGTCAAAATCCAATTGAAAATTATAGTATTTATAAGCCAGATTGGTTAAAATAATAAAGAATATAGCAATCCCAAATTGTGCAACCACCAATCCTTTTCGAAGTGAAATGCCGGTAAAAATTTTCACCGTTTTGTCTTTTAACCCCGCCGATGCTTTTACGCCGGCCAGAATTAATGCCGGAATTATCCCTGCAAGTAATCCGGTAAGAATGGTGAACCCCAATATTGCTAAAATTATTTCGGGAGTAAATTCAAAGGTCAGAAATCTGGCCATTGAGGAGGGTTCGATAGAAAAGAATTGAGGCTTTAGTGCAACCATTAAAACAAAAGCAGGAATTATTGCAATTAAAGAAAGGCAAACCGATTCAAACACAAACTGAATAACCAGCTGTCGCTTTTGACTACCCATCACTTTTCTTATTCCTACTTCCTTAAATCTTTTCAAGGATTTGGCAAGTGTAAGGTTAACATAATTAAAACAAGCCAGGGAAAGAATAAGCAGGGCAAGTATCATCAACGACCGCAAAGGCGCGATTCCAAAGTTAGGGCCAATTTGGTTTGCAAGATCCCTCCCGGGTGTGATCGCCGCCAGGGATTGAAGTTCAAAGTCTAAGATCCGGTTATTTATTTTCTTGCTTTCTACTTCGCCAAATCTGTGAAGCAGGTTTTCCAGGGTTTCGGTTTCAGATTTATCAGGGATAGTAATATAAATATAGTATTCTGTGTAATTTAACCAGTTGTCATTTCCGGCATAGATTCCGGAATCCTTAAGACCTTCCAGACTTGCAAATGAGCCGATCATATCAAATTGCATGTGGGAAGTCCGTGGTGGATCTTTCATTATGCCTGTCACAATATAATCTCCATATCTGCCCACTTTTATCGTTTCACCCAGTGCCTTTGAATCACCAAATAATTTGTATTTGGAACTTTCTGAAAGAACAACTGAAAAAGGTGCCGCTAAAGCGTTTTCCGGATTTCCTGAAATAAGTTCAAAAGAAAATATTTTGAAAAAATCCTTATCTGCCATGTGACCACTTAAGGGAATGGTTTTCTTTCCTGTTTCAACATCTCCCCAAAAATTTCTTTTGATCCTGACTATGTCTCCAACAACCGGATTATTCTTTAGATTCTCATAGAGCGGCAGTGAAGTGGTTGCCAGGTACTCATCCCAACCATACCGCAAATCATTATTGTAAGTAATAATACGATGTATATTAGCGTACTTCTTGTGAAACTTATCAAACGAAAGTTGATCGACAATGATACTTATAATCAAAAGGCAAACGGACAAGCTTACAGCTAATCCAAAAAGATTGATGAATGAGAAAATCTTTTGCTTTCTAAGGTTTCTCCAGGTTACTTTGGCATAATTTCTAAACATATAATTTGAGTTTTGACTCGTAAAAAAAGAGTGATTCCAAACACTTGGTCTAAAAAGTTTAAATGTTTCAAAAATGTAATTCCATCTGGCTTTTAATGTTCCGAGCGATTTAATATCCCTAAAATAGTTTTCTTCCAGGTCGCCCTGCAATTCTTCATAATAGTTCGGATCAGCAAACCACTGAAGAAATTTCCTTGCCCATAATGGCGGAGTTCCTTTTTTCATCAGGCTTTCCCAAAATCAAGATTCCCTATAGCCTGGTAAAAATTTACCCTGGATATTCTAGCTAAAGTAACAGCTCTGGTACCTTTCTGAGTCAGATTGAAAAATCTTTTCCTTCTGCCTCCCCTTTCAGCAGTGGCACCACCCATTTTGCTGACAACCAGGCCTTTTTCCTGCAATCTTGTGAGCGCTGAATGCAATGCTCCCCTGCTGACTTTCCGTTTTGCTTTATCCTTAATTTCCTTTTGAATGCTAACGCCATATGCATCATCCTCCAAAACAAGTATTGCCAGTAATATCAGTTCCTGAAATTCACCAAGTCCTTCCTGTTTCATTTTTTTAATGTTCCAAATTGAATACGATATAGTGTTAAACGATTAGATTCTAAATTGGATACAAAATAATTCAAATTTTTCCTGAAAGCACGTTAATCATTGATTCCAGAGCAATTATGTTTAAATTGAAGTCCTTAAACCTCAAATCAATGAAATCACTTCATAGGAAAAAATTTAACCGGCGCGATTTTATAAAAGGTTCATCACTGGCAGCAGCCGGATTTATAATTGTACCAAGGTATGTATTAGGTGGAAATGGATTCATTTCTCCGAGTGACAAACTCAACATTGCTGCTGTCGGTGCCGGAGGCCGTGGTGCGGGAGTAATTAATGAAATGTATAAAGAGGGTCTCAATAATATTGTGGCATTGTGTGATGTTGATGACCGGCAATCAGCAAATACCTATAACAAACATCCGAATGCACCAAAATATAAGGATTTCCGCATGATGTTAGATAAGCAAAAGGATATCGATGCGGTTACGGTGGCTATCCCTGATCATTCCCACGCTGTGGTGGCGTTAAGTGCAATGGCATCAGGTAAACATGTGTATGTGGAAAAGCCTTTAGCTCATGACGTTTATGAAGTCAGGATGATGACAGAAATGGCCAGGAAAAACAAACTGGCAACTCAAATGGGTAACCAGGGTGCTTCAGGAGCGGGAACCTGGCAAACAGTCAAGTGGATTGAATCAGGAGTAATCGGAGAAATTACTAATGTACATTGCTGGACCAACCGCCCGATATGGCCACAAGGTATCCCTACCCCTACTGAAAAGCATCCGATACCGGCTGAATTAGACTGGAATTTATGGCTTGGTCCTTCAAAGATGCGAGATTACAACTCAGGATATTTACCTTTTAAATGGAGAGGTTGGTGGGATTTTGGAACTGGTGCTTTGGGAGACATGGCATGCCACATTGTAGATGTAGTTGTACGCTCCATCAAACTGGGTCATCCGGATTCAGTGGAAGCCAGCGTTACTGAACAATATGTGGCAGACTTCAAAGAAGCTATATTTGATGATAGCTGCCCTATGGCATGCAAAGTAGTTTTTCACTTTCCTGATCGGGGTACTGGATTACCTCCGGTAAAACTTACCTGGTATGATGGAGGAATTCTTCCGGATCGGCCTGCTGAACTGGGACCTGATGATCCTTTGGGCAGTTGGGATGGCGGTGTAATTTTCGAAGGCACAAAAGGCAAAATTATGACCGAGTGTTATGGAAATAATCCTGTATTACTTCCTAAATCATTAATGGAAGAAAATGCTGCCCCCTCGGACGAGACTCCTGTGAAAGATGGTCATTATCAAAGCTGGGTAAATGCTTGCAAGGGTGGCGAGCCTGCAGTTTCAAATTTTGATATTTCGGGACCGTTATCAGAAATTATCCTGATGGGCAACCTTGCAATAAGAAGTTTCGGGATTAGAGAATTAAAACCCGGAAGGAAATACGGAGATTGGGCTCCATTCAATTATCCGGGAAGAAAGCAATTGATGTGGGATGGTGCCAACATGAAAATTACTAATTTTGATGAAGCTAATCAGTTTGTTAAACGAGAATACCGAGAAGGCTGGAATTTGCCTGTTTAAGAAATAATCATAACCTTTCAGGATGTCTAAAATCAAGAAAATTGGTGTCTTCACTTCAGGTGGAGACGCACCGGGCATGAATGCGGCAATTCGAGCTGTCGTTAGAGCCGGTATATATTATAAATTTGCTATCGTCGGCATTTTTTCAGGGTATCAAGGTATGATTAAGGGAAAAATGAAGAAGATGAATGTCAGGTCGGTGGCAAACATTATTCATCGAGGCGGCACTATACTTCAATCTGCACGAAGTGAAGAATTCAGAACGCGCACAGGCCGGAAAAAAGCAATTGAGAAATTGAAAAAAAATAAAATTGATGCCCTGGTAGCCATTGGCGGTGATGGTACTTTCAGAGGTGCTATAACTTTAAATAAGGAATATGATATTCCGATAATTGGAATCCCGGGAACAATTGACAATGACTTGTTTGGCACAGACGCGACAATAGGATATGACACAGCAACCAATACAGCCGTGAAAGCTATTGACATGATCCGGGACACCGCTCTATCTCATAACCGGTTATTTTTTATTGAAGTGATGGGTAGAGATAGTGGATTTATTGCCATGCGAAGTGGAATCGCCGGAGGTGCGGTGGCAACCATAATACCGGAAGATGACATTACCCTGGAAGAGCTGGTGGAAATTATTAATAAAGGTTTGAAGAGCAAAAAGTCTTCCAGTCTTGTGGTGGTAGCTGAAGGAGGAAAATTAGGCGGAGCATTGCAACTTGCAGAAAAAGTGAAAGAAAAATTTAGTTACTTCGAACCGCGTGTAACCATCTTAGGCCATATACAAAGAGGTGGATCTCCTACAGTTTTTGATCGACTACTGGCAAGCAGACTTGGAGTTGCCGCTATAGAAGCCCTTAAAGAGGGCAAGTCGAATGTTATGGCCGGAATAAAAAACAGCAAAATAGTATTTACACCTTTCCAGAAATCCATTTCCACTCCTAAAATAATAAATCAGGAAGCCTGGAGAATTGCAAAAATTTTATCAAGCTGAAATAATGAGCCGGCAAGTAGCACTTGGAATAGATATTGGTGGCACGGATACTAAATACGGATTTGTTGAAAAATCCGGAGAAATTCTGAGCAAAGGAAAATTCAGCACAAACACCAATGATGACATAATTTTTTTTATTGCGGACCTGAAAAAAGAAATTAAAAAGGCCCTGGCCGCATTACCCGAACAAATTGAACTTATAGGAATTGGCATAGGAGCTCCAAATGGTAATTTCTATAGAGGAACAATTGAACAGGCAACCAATCTTGCCTGGAAAGGAATTGTACCCTTAAGCCGATTGGTGGAAGAATCACTGAATGCAAAAACATTCGTGACTAATGACGCGAATGCTGCAGCAATGGGAGAAATGCTATTCGGCAGCGCAAAGGGAATGAGAAACTTTGTTGTAATAACGATGGGAACAGGATTGGGCAGCGGTATAGTAGTGAATGGTGAAATTGTCTACGGGCATTCCGGATTTGCCGGAGAACTGGGACATCAAACAGTGAATATTAATGGCAGAAGTTGTGCCTGTGGCAAAAAGGGATGCCTGGAAACATATGTCTCCGCGACCGGAATCAAGCGAACGGTTTATAAGCTACTGGCGGATTCTAGGGAAGAAAGTGTGCTGCGAAATATCGGCTTTAATGACCTGTCGGCGGAAATGATTACCGGGGAGGCCTTAAGGGGAGATAAAATTGCAACTGAAGCATTTGAATATACCGGCAGAATTCTTGGAATAAAACTGGCGGATACTGTCTATCACCTTGCCCCTGAAGCTATTTTCCTTGCAGGTGGGCTTGCAAAGGCGGGCAGTATCCTTTTTGATCAGGTAATTTTTCAGTTAGAGAAGAATCTTATGACTTTATTTAAAGATTCAGTGAAAGTATTACCTTCGGGATTAGAGGATCAAGACTCATCAATACTCGGCGCGGCCAGTTTGATCCTGAAATAATTGTAAATTGGAGTGTTGAAAAGCAGAAGTGAAGATTCTTAAGCGATGGTTTAAAAGAAACTCCCACAATCCAGTTCAAAAAATTCTGGCTGGCTTTGGAAGATCTATGAATAGGTGGTACGAGAACAGGAATCATGATATTCATAGCAATGGAGAAGTCTGGCTATTGAAAAAAATTGCTAATCTTAATCCCAAAGTAATTATTGATGGTGGAGCAAATGTCGGCGAATATGCCCTTGAAGCAACAAAAATTTGCACCTCTGCTTCCGTACATTGTTTTGAGCCTGTTCCGGATACTTCAGATTTGCTGAAAAAGGCCATTGGTAATTATTCATCCAATGTGATTGTAATAACAAAAGGACTTTCGGATGTAAATCAGCAAATACCAATGAACCTGTTTGAATATAGCGTGCATTCATCTCTCTACTCACACAATGGGATTACTTCTGAAACAAAAACTATCATTGACATAGAAGTGATTAAGGGTGATGATTATGTGCACTCCATTGGAATTGAAAAAATTGACCTCCTCAAGCTGGATATAGAAGGAGCTGAAATGAAGGCATTAAAAGGTTTTGAAAATTGTTTGCGCGAAAAGAGAATCAGGGTTGTTCAGTTTGAATACGGATACCTGAATATTCTTACTAAGAATCTGCTAATGGATTATTATGACTTCTTTGAACCTCTCGGATACAGAGTTGGAAAACTTTATCCAAAGAAAATTGAGTTCAAGCCTTATTCAAACAAACTGGAAGACTTTATCGGCCCTAATTATGTTGCGGTTTTGGAAACCGAGATTGAATTTATCAGGTCTGTTTCGTAGACTTAATTTCTTCTTTCCCAGGCACAGGGTCATATCCGTGTCCTCCCCAGGGATGGCAACTGGCAACCCGTTTTATTCCAAGCCATAGACCTTTCATAGGCCCCCATTCATTAATGGCTTCAATAGTGTATTCAGAACACGTTGGCGTATACCTGCAGTTTGCGCCAAGGTACGGGCTTATGGCTACCTGGTAAAACCTGACGGGTAAAATAAAGATCTGACGTAGAAACTTAGACATTCGTTCAGCAAATCTCGATCATATCATATAAATTAAGAACCCTTTACATCAAAATCCAACAGGTTAAAAAATAGATAAAGCAATTTAGTTCTGATTCGAATAGATTTAATTATTCAACTTGAAATCCAAATCACTTCACAAAACATTTACACTTTTCCATATAAAAAAACCAACCATGAAACTAAGAAACTTATTTACTATTCTAATGATGATACTGCTATCATCAGAATTGTCATTGGGCCGGCAACTTGAGGTGAGCAAATTCAAAGACATGAAAGCACGGAGTATTGGTCCTGCAGGAATGTCCGGTAGGATAACTGCCATTGATGTTGTGGCTTCTGATCCGAAAATTATTTACGCGGGGTCTGCTTCAGGCGGATTATGGAAATCCTCAAGCGGCGGAATTGCCTGGGAGCCTGTCTTTGATAAGGAAGCCGTATCTTCAATAGGCGCGATTACAATTCAACAAAATAATCCGGATGTAATATGGGTAGGCACAGGGGAAGGAAATCCAAGAAATAGTTTGAACGGTGGATATGGATTATACAAAAGCCTTGATGCAGGAAAAACCTGGACTTTAATGGGTTTGGAAAAAACTCGCAACATTCACCGCATCATCATCCACCGGGATAATCCGGATGTAGTGTTCGTTGCATCCATTGGATCACCCTGGGGTGATCATCCCGAAAGAGGAGTTTTCAAAACAAAAGATGGTGGTAAAACCTGGGAGAAAGTTCTTTATGTTGATCAAAAGACTGGTGCCGCCGATATGGTAGTTGATCCAACCAATCCTAACAAAATTTTGGTAGCCATGTGGGAGCACAGAAGAAAACCCTGGACATTTACTTCCGGTGGGCCCTCATCCGGTCTGTATGTTACACTCGATGGTGGAACCACGTGGACAAAACAATCTACGGAAAATGGGTTACCTGAAGGTGATTTAGGGAGAATTGGACTTGCCATAGCGGATTCAAAACCCAACATTGTATATGCCATTGTTGAAGCAAAGAAAAATGCTTTGTATCGCTCCGAGGATGGCGGATACAAATGGAGCAAAGTTAATGATGAACCCGTCATTGGAAATCGTCCATTTTATTACAACGATATTTTTGTGGACTCCAGGAATGAAAACCGGCTTTATCATTTGTATAGCTCCGTGGATGTAAGTGAAGATGGCGGAAAGACCTGGTCAAGACTGATGCAGGGAAACATTGGGGGAATTCACCCTGACCATCATGCCTGGTATATTCATCCGGAAAACCCCGGGTTTATGATTGATGGGAATGACGGCGGCTTGAACATCACTCATGATGGTGGGAAGACGTGGCGCTTTGCGGAAAATCTTCCCGTAGGCCAATTTTACCATGTGAACGTGGACAACCAACTTCCCTACAATGTCTACGGTGGCATGCAAGATAATGGTTCCTGGGGTGGCCCTGCCTATGTGTTTAAATCAGGAGGAATCAGGAATTCATACTGGCAGGAAGTTTCTTTTGGCGATGGATTTGATGTAGTTCCCGATCCTGAAAATCCCCGCTATGGATACACTATGTCACAGCAAGGCAATGTAAGGCGTTACGATATCCAAAGTGGCCACACTAAAGTTATCAAGCCAACTCATCCCGATCCGGGCGTTCAATTACGTTTTAACTGGAACTCCGCAATAGCACAGGATCCATTTGATAAGTCGACTATATATTTTGGTAGTCAGTTTGTACATAAAAGCACGAACAAAGGTTCATCTTGGGAAATAATCTCACCCGACCTCACTACCAATGAACCTGAAAAACAAAAGCAGCATGAAAGTGGTGGCCTAACTATGGATGCAACAGGAGCAGAAAACTACACCACGGTACTTGCTATTGAACCAAGCGCTGTTGAAAAAGGAGTGATTTGGGTTGGAACCGATGATGGTAATGTTCAGCTTACCCGTGATGGTGGAAAGTCCTGGATCAATGTTGCGGGTAGAATTACGTCGATGCCAAAGGGAGCATGGGTTTGCCAGGTTAAGGCTTCCAATTTTAGTGGCGGCGAAGCATATGTTGTTGCTAATAACTACCGAAATTTCGATTTCAAACCTTACCTGTTCAGAACAAAAGATTATGGACAAACCTGGGAAAGCCTCGTCAGTGAAAATACCGTATGGGGATTTAGCCTTTCCGTAGTTCAGGATCCTGTTGAAAAACGCCTGGTTTTCCTTGGGACAGAATATGGTTTATATGTCTCTATTGATGAGGGAAAGACATGGTCTAAATGGACAAATGGATATCCTACAGTTCCTACAATGGACCTGGTAATTCAACCCCGGGAGCATGATCTGGTCATCGGAACCTTTGGCAGATCTTTTTATGTGCTGGATGATATCCGGCCGCTCCGGGAAATCGCATCAAAGGGGACGCAATTATTGGATCATACCGTAAAATTGTTTCCTATTCCTGAAGCGTATATGACTGTTAGTCAAACTCCGTCAGGGTTACGCTTTACAGCGGATGCAATGTTCAGCGGACAAAATCGTGATAACGGTGCCAGAATTTCATATGTATTTAATAAACCCGGAAGCAATGAATCACCGGTTGCAAGTTCTAACCAAAGCGCACGCGAAAGGCGCGGAAATAATAATGCCACAACAAACCTGACTCCGGAGTCGCCAAAAGCTGATAATAAGAAAGCGGATTCCCTGATTTTCGAATTCTTTAATGAAGGCGGAAAATTAGTAAGAACTATAAAGCGAAAAGCCCCGGAGGAAAATGGAGTTTATATCTATAATTGGAATTTGCGTGAAGAAGGTCCGGAGTTTCCTGGTCGCGGTGAAAGAAGAGGTGGCTTTGGACCACCCTCGGGAGTTGATGTATTGCCCGGAAATTATAAAGTTCGACTTACATTGGGTGATACCAAAGACTCCGCAACGGTCAAAGTAAATTTTGATCCGCGGCTGGAGGTTTCGGAAAGCGAACTCAAAGCTATTTATGATGCTCAAAAAGAATTGGATAGTTATATAGCCCTGGCCAGTGAAGTAACAAGCAGGTTGAAAGAATCAATCTCATTGGTCGATGATTATTCCAGGAGAATGCGAAGCGAGGATGCCATAAAATTCAAGCAGCAACTCGATCTTTGCAAAACAACCAGGGAGAGCCTGAATGGATTTATGGATGCCATGGTTGGAAAAGTGGATAACCGGCAGGGAATTACCAGAAATCCCGAACCAACAGTTACCGGGTATATTTTCACGGCTCGCGGTTATCTTAGATCAACCCTTGATGCTCCGGGGGAAACTGAAAAACGTACCATGGAACATGCCAATACCAAGCTGATGGAATTGGTTAACAAAGTGAATTCCTATTACGATACAGAATGGTCTGTGTTCAGATCCGAAATAGAGAAAGTTGAATTCTCGCCTTTTACGGATTTGGAACCGCTGAAGAAAAAGTAACCAAATAAAAACCGTAGCGTATGAAATGCTGCGGTTTTTTACCCTTTTCCGGTTTATTAGTCGCTTCAAAAA
The DNA here is from genome assembly GCA_036397995.1 of Cyclobacteriaceae bacterium. Lineage (GTDB taxonomy): Bacteria > Bacteroidota > Bacteroidia > Cytophagales > Cyclobacteriaceae > DASWHX01. Next base: position 35,213 of record DASWHX010000144.1, on the reverse strand, counting down.
ATTCTGACATGAAAAAGTACAGCGTCGGCATCTTCCTTTTTGATGACGTAGAGGTTCTTGATTTTGCCGGACCTTTTGAAGTTTTCTCCGTTACTTCCCAGCTTAACAATTACGAGCCTTTTTCTGTTTTTACCATTTCTGAAACAGGTGAAGAAATTAATGCGGTTAATGGATTGAATATTCTTCCCGACTTTAGTTTCGAGGATCATCCCGATATTGATATCCTGATAATTCCCGGCGGCGATGGAACCCGGGAATTGATAAATAAGCAGTTAGTCATTGACTGGGTGAATGAGATAAGCCACGGGAGTGAAATAACCATGTCGGTGTGCTCGGGAGCGAGAATCCTTGCTAAAGCCGGATTGTTAGATGGTCATAATTCAATCACTCACCATGAGGTGATCAAGGATGTAAAAAACATTACTTCAGAAACTAATATTCTGGAGGGTAAAAGGTTTGTAGATGAAGGAAAAATAATGACTTCAGGCGGCATAACAGCCGGAATTGATTTATCCCTCCATGTAGTAGAAAAACTTTTCGGAAAAAGTATGGCTCGTGAAACGGTTATCTATATGGAATACGGTGACTGGAGAAAACTACTATAACCTGGTGAAACCCAATCCTGGCTTATCAGTAGGATACATTCTACCTTCCTTTAGAATAAACCCGTCCTTAACAACATCTTTGGCTAAATCAAAGCTGCCATCCAAATCAATGTATTTCGTCCATGGGTAAGAATACGCTGCCGCTAAAGCCGCGCTGATACTGACTATAGATTCGTCATTACAGCCCCACATTAATGGAATATCGTTTACTCCGGCAACCTCCCCTATTTTCCGGGCCTGGTAGATTCCGCCCGCCTTCATCAGCTTGATATTAAATATTCCAAATAAGGGTTGTGGAGCAATAAGGGTTGCAACATCCTCAGGCCCAACCAGGGATTCATCGGCAGCTAATACATTTATATCTTCCAGACTCAACTTTATCTGCTCATCAACCTGATCAACAGGTAAGGGTTGTTCAACCAACTCAAGATTTAAAGCCCTGGTTTTTTCCAGGAAGAATTGTAAATCATTTAAGGAATATCCCTGATTGGCATCCACTCTTATTACCATTTCCGGTAACTCCTCATTCAACTTTATCAGCCTTTCAATATCTTCATTAACACTATGGCCCAGCTTCACCTTAAGGTTTGTAAAACCCATACCCTTATATTCTTCAGCCTCTTTTACGGTTTCTTCTACATTCTTTATTCCTATGGTAACAGATGTTGGCAGGCTTTCAATTGCCCTCCCAAAGAAATTCACCAATGGAATATCAAGATATTTTCCAAAAGCATCATATAAAGCGATGTCCATCGCCGCTCTTACTCCGGGGTTAGAATGGTATTTGTTCACTAACTCAGCTTGAAGTCTTCCTATTTCCCTGATATCACTGCCAACCAGCCAATTCAGATCTTCATTATTAAAGAATTTCCAGCAATCATCAAGTGTAACTCCTACTACCTTGGCGCTTACATTGCAGCAGCCCAAACCGGATTTGCCATCTGCCAGTTCCACTTCAAAAAAAATATTCTCGACTGAATCAGTAGTCTTGAAAGCTATAGCATAAGGCCTTGTAAGTTCCAAATTCTGTCTCCAGAAAGAATACCTGGTAATTTTCATCTTTTGTAATTTTTAACGTATTCCACGAGTGCAGGAACCAACGGTTCAACACCCTCAAATAATGGCAATGCAACGGGTAATCTTGTTTCCTTTTCAAGTTGTGTTTTTGCCTGGAAACTTTCTTCTTTAGTGAGATGCTCTGTATTAACGGTAATCCCAATTACCTCGGAGTTATACATTTTAATAAGGGCGATTTCATCAGTTGCTGATGGCAAGGAACAATTCAGGTTTTCAAAACCTTTGAAATTTTTCCTATGGGGTACAACCTGAAGTATGCTTCCTTTTGCATTTCCTGATAAAAGAAATTCAGATCCGCAGGGGCCGCTGGGATTTCTTAGCCCCGACTGACCTTCAATAAAGATCACTTCAGGTTTTTGATCATCGTAACAACTTAGCAGAGCTGCTTCCACTTCACCGCTGATAAAATCGTTGTATGTGGCATCAAAGATAAAACCATGCTTTATTCCGCAAAGCCAGCCGGTCTGTCCTGTATAGATCATCTCGGCATTTATACCCACATCTTTCATCGATTGAACCAACATCCGGGAAGTGGTTCGCTTACCAACGGCACAATCCACGCCCAGGACGGCTATTATGGGCGATAGAATCCGGTAAATTTCACCGGACCAAAATCTCAATTCGTTTCGGGGTCGAGGTTTTCGAATATCAATAAGTTCAACACCTTTCTCACCAGCCAATTCTTTTAACTCCTTTATTTCGCTCACAAATTCATGCAGCCCATTTACAATCCCATACCCGGAACTTATTGCTTCCTTAATTACATCACGCATCTCTGCCGGAATTCTGCCTCCCTTGGTGGCAACACCAATAATGCATAATTCAGCTTTTTGTGGGCTTTTATTCCTGAAGTCTTCAAAGTCTCTGAATACCGGGATATTTCTTTTTTTGCCATCAATAACTTCACCTGCATCTTTGCCGGCGTGGTTGCTGTCAATAACACCAACAATGTTGAACTTGTCAGTTCCCCTTACCAGCCCATGCGTTGTCTTTGCATGAATGTCATCAAGGATTCCGGCAGTTATAATTATTGCATTTGATTTCATCTTGATAATAAAAGCCCGAAAGTTAAAAGAAAAACTGATTTACTGAATCCTTATTCCAGGGATATTCCATAATAATTTTCAAAGGGACGCCGGGATGGGTCAAGGATAAATCCATTAAGAATGACTTTAACAATTTTCTTGTTTCTGAATACAACCAGGTTGGCAGGATGACCGGGCGTAATTAGGAATTCCCTGGCCGACCTTTGAATGTTTATTGCTAAAGAATGACCAGCTGGAAAGCTCTCAGATTGAATTGTTGTATATCCCTTGGCTACAAGTTCCTGCGTATCTTTGTTATTCTCATCAGGCGAGACCAGTACCTTGCCTTTCTCTAATATGCATCCACTCCCATCTATTTCCGTATATCCATAGTACTGGGACAGGTCACCAACCTCCTCAATAATTCCCTTACCGTATTTACTCCCGCTGTATTCCCTTTGACCACCAACATCTGCGATCCATTCCTTTCCGGAATCTGTAATCTTGACGCGACGGATGATCCAATCGAATAGCAATTCCTCGTTAACCGGAATCTTGAAGTAATCATCCGGGTCTTCATGGAGAAATGAATCCTCAGCCAAAAAATGCAAACTGGAAAGCAAGGCCATAAAATAAAAACTTCTCACTAACTCCCGGTCATGATCACCCCGGTAACCGCCTGCCTCAAACAGAACAGTTGGCACATTTTTAGATTGAAAGGTATCTCCAAAAGCTCTGCGTTCATAGGTATCTGAATATCTGGAAATGCCAATTTTTAATTCTTGTGTCAGCAGCTTCTCCAAAGCAACCACCATTTTTATGGCGATTAGCCGCTCTTCATTAACCTCCACTTCTTTGTTATATGGCGGAGCCAAAAAGGACAAGGTGGCCGGCGTAGCGCTTTCGCCAACATTATAGATTGGACGCTGATCATGCAGATTCAGGCAAAATTCAGGTTTCAACTCAGCAAAGATTTTATGCAAGATTTTTGATTCGGGAGTAAGTCTTGCATACGCATCCCTGTTGATATCAATGCCCTGGGCATTAATCCTGGTAAATGATTTTGCTCCATCCGGATTCAACATGGGAATTACGGTTAGCTGCAATTTGCTAAAAATCAGGCCGGTCAATTCAGGCCTCTTGCTAATTAAATTAACCAAATCAAAAACAACCTTTGTGGCGGTTGCTTCATTGCCATGCATTTGACTCCAGGCTAAAATCTTTTTACTACCGCTACCTATTACAATTTTATGAATGCTTTCTCCCAAAAAGGATTTACCAATTTCTGAAACCTCAATTCCGTTCACATTTTTCGCTTTTTCCAATAATGGCCGGATCTCTTCCGCCTTCACTTGCAGACCATGCAGGGAATTCTCCCGGAATTCGGAATAATTATTGTAAATAGCGTTAAACGAAAAACTCATGGCGATAATTCACGTTATGATTTTATGATGCAAGCCTTCAAGATAGAAAAAATTTTAACATTCCTGTTTTTCTTCCTGCCAATGTTTTGTTATGGCCAGGAGCAATTGAAGATCGCCAAACTAAAGTATAGCGGCGGAGGTGACTGGTATGCCAACAAAACTGCCCTGCCTAATCTGGCAAAATTTTGCAATCAAAATCTAAACATGCATCTGGCGCTTGAGGAAGATATTGTGGAGGTGGGTTCATCCGAACTATTCCTGTATCCCTACATTTACATGACGGGACATGGCAATGTAGTGTTTTCACCCCCGGAAGCCCAGAACCTCAGAAAGTATCTGATAGCAGGCGGATTTCTCCATATAGATGACAACTATGGCCTGAATCAGTTTATCAGGCTTGAAATGAAGAAGGTTTTTCCGGAGCTTGAATTCGTAGAATTACCTTTCGACCATCCGATTTATCACCAGAAATTTGACTTCGATCAGGGTCTGCCAAAGATTCATGAACATGACGGAAAACCGCCCCAGGGATTTGGCCTGATTTATAAAGGCAGACTGGTGTGTTTTTACAGCTTTGAAAGTGATTTGGGAAATGGATGGGAAGACCAGGTTATTTATAATGATCCTGAGGAAATCAGGCAAAAAGCATTGCAAATGGGAGCCAATATTATCTCATTCGCTTTTACCCATATTCAGTAAGTTTCGGTCAGAATTTTCGATCCAGAATTTCCTTTAAGATGATTGCCCTTTTCGCATCGTAAGGATCTTTTAACATTTCCCGGATTTCAGTTGCAAGGGCATTTTGCTGATCAGCTTCCTGGTACTCTTTGAATTTGATGGATTCTTCCCCGATATTAATCATTTCATCCAAAGTTTTTACATTCTTCGCTCTACTCAATGACTCTTCATATACTTCCTGAATTTCCGCTTCATCCGGATAATCACCTTTAAATTCATAATCTCGCGGCCCGGGCTCAACCGGAGCCCTCTTTTTGGGTTGTGGAGCTGGCGCTTCACGCGGTTGAGTCAACTCACGAAGTATATCCTGAAAGGTCATAGGCTGTTCATTAGTCTCAACCTGCCCTTCTTCTTCCGACTCCTGCCTGGGACGAGGGCGCGATGCTTTCTGCTTGTTTCCTTTCAAAAATCTTGAAAGGAAATATATCGCGATGAATACGATGTAAATAATTATCTGTAGACTGTCATCCATATCGAAATCAAATTTATGAAAATAAAGTTTAACTTTGTCGACTTTAAGGGTCTATACTTAAACAATCAATGCAGCTTTCCAGACTTGAAATAAATGGCTTTAAGAGTTTTGGCGACAAGGTAACTATCAATTTTGATGAAGGGGTAACGGGCGTGGTAGGCCCAAATGGATGTGGAAAATCCAATATTGTTGATGCAATTCGCTGGGTTCTAGGTGAACAGAAAATAAAATCTCTCCGCTCCGATAAAATGGAGAATGTCATCTTCAATGGAACCAAGAAGCGTAAAGCAACAAATCTTGCCGAAGTATCACTTACATTCAACAATACTAAGAACCTGATACCCACAGAGTATTCACAAATAACAATCACAAGAAGATACTTTAGAACCGGAGAAAGTGAATACCTTATGAATGGTGTTCATTGTAGGTTGAAAGACATTAATAACTTGTTTATGGATACGGGAATCGGCTCAGATTCTTATGCAATTATTGAATTGAAAATGGTGGATGACATCCTTAATGATAAGGATAACAGTAGAAGAAACCTGTTTGAGGAGGCTGCGGGCATCTCAAAATTCAAACAAAGAAAAAAAGAAACCCTGAGAAAATTGCAGGATACTGATGCTGACCTGGAAAGGGTGGAAGATTTATTATTTGAGATTGATAAGAATCTTAAATCCCTCGAAAAGCAAGCCAGGCAAGCTGAGCGGTATTATAAACTAAAGGAAGAGTACAAGGAATTTAGCGTAGAATTGGCTCGTACCAGCATTGGCAAACAGAATAACACATTCAAAGAACTATCAAAAAGTATTGAAAATGAGAATGATAGAAAGCTTCAATTAAATAATAAGATTATAGAAATTGAGGCCGAAATTGAAAAGCTTAAGACTGACCTCATTTCAAAGGAAAAAGAACTCTCCGTTCGACAGAAGGCGCTTAATAATCATGTGAATGAAATAAGGACATACGAAAATGAGAAACAAATAAAGAATGAGCAGCTTCGGTTTCTGAACAATAAGAGTGATATGCTGCGCGAACAAATTGAGCAGGATCGCAAAAGTAAAGACAGAGCCGCTTTTAGTATTCAGAGCTTAAATCAGGAAAAGGAAGAAGTTCAAAGGGTTTTGGGAGAAATAGGGAAACAGGTTGAGGTTTTACATAAGGATTATGAGGACCTCAAAGAACTCACCAACCAGCTGCAGGAAGAAGTAAATTCACTGAATCAAACGCTCCGAAGCCGGCAAGATGAAGTTTACCAACTAAAGAAGTCAATAGAAATCCGGGAAATCCAGATCAATTCCTTTACTCAGGAATTAGAGAAGACCTCAACTGATTCCAGCAAGCGAAGCGAAAACCTGATTGAATTTGAGCAAAAGATTGCCGGATTAACATTTCAGATTTCAGATCTCAATACCCAAAAGGAACAATTAAAAGAGGATGAAGTTAACCTCGAATCGAGGATAGAGAATTCCGGGAAAACAATTGAAATGATTCGGGATGAGATTGTGCAGGTACACCGCAAGCTGGATGCGAGACAAAATGAGTATAATCTGACCAAATCCATGATTGAAAATCTGGAAGGTTTTCCTGAAGCCATAAAGTTTCTTAAAAAAGAAGCCGGCTGGGGAAAAAAAGTACCCCTACTTTCCGATATCATTTCCTGCGGAGAAGAATATAAAGTGACCATAGAAAATTTTCTGGAGTCATGGATGAATCATTATGTGGTAGAGCAACCGGAGGAAGCATACAGGGCTATTAATCTTCTCAGCGATTCGGCAAAAGGAAAGGCAAATTTCTTTATCCTTAATCTTTTTGAAAAATTCAAACCCTCTTCAACCCAAATATTTGATAACGCCTTCCCGGCAACTGAGATACTGGAGTTCGATCCAAAATACAAGAAACTGGTTAGCTTCCTGTTTGATAATGTCTTCATAGTAATCGGTGACTACAAGGAAATACCGAACCATGAAGATTGCATTTTTATAACTAAAAATGGTAAAGTTACCCGTAAGAAATTTAGTATCTCCGGTGGCTCCGTGGGTCTTTTTGAAGGAAAAAGAATTGGAAGACAAAAGAACCTGGAGAAGCTGGAAATTGAAATCAATTCACTTAATACTAAATTAGACGAAGCAGAACAAAGTCGCCGTGATTCAGAAGCTCAGCTTGAATCCTTAATAAATGCGACACACAAGGAAGAGATCGAAGAATTGCAAAATCAAATCAATCTTTTGAATGAAGAATTAATTTCTCTTAAAACCAAACATGAACAAACCAGGGAATTACTAAGTAGCACAGATACGCGTAAAGAAGACATGATTGATAAAATCAATCAGCTCAAACAAGAGATTATTGAATTGCAACCGAAGACTGAAAATGAAGGTCAGGAGCTCGGTGAGATGGAATCGAAATTGAAATTGCTGACCATCAATCTGAAAGAACAAAATGCCATTCTAAATGAGAAATCCGCTGCTTACAATGAGGAAAACCTGCATTTTCATCAGCAGCAAAACAAAGTTAACAGCATTGATCAGGAATTGAAATTCAAGGAGAGTTCCCTTGAATCAAGCTCCGAGAGAATAAATAAGAATTCAGAAGAGCTGCAACTCAATGAACAAGATATCCAGGTGTTGATTGCCAACACCGCTTCACAAGATGATGAACTGGTGAAGTTGTATAAAGAGAAGGAGGAGAAAGACAGGCTGGTAAATGAAGCGGAGAAAGACTACTATGAACAGCGTGGGAAAATAGATGATAAAGAGAAAGAAGAAAGAGAAGCTCATAAAGCAAAAGAAATGGTAGATGATCTCTTGCTTGAACTTCAAAATAAGTTGAATGAAACCAAACTGGAATTAAATTCAGTAAAAGAAAGATTGTCAATTGAATTCAATATCAACCTGGACGATATAATGCAACAAGAACTTCCGAAGGTGGAAGATGAGGAGGTTGACGAATTGAAAGGCAAGGTTACCAGAACCAAAGAGCGCATGGAAAAGATGGGTCCAATAAACCCGATGGCCATGGAAGCATATCAGGAAATCCAGAAACGATATGAATTCATCACCACCCAAAAACAAGACCTGATTAACGCGAAAGAATCGCTGCTTGCGACAATTGCTGAAATTGACTTAGTGGCAAAAAATACTTTTCTGGATGCATTTGAGAAAATTAAAGGAAATTTTGTTAAAGTATTCAGATCATTATTCACTGAGGAGGATGATTGTGATTTAATTCTTTCTGATTTGGAAAATCCCCTGGAATCTTCTGTAGAAATAATTGCAAAACCTAAGGGTAAAAAACCCATCACTATTAACCAATTGTCGGGTGGTGAAAAAACATTAACAGCCACTTCCCTCCTGTTTGCAATCTATCTGCTCAAGCCGGCACCATTCTGTATTTTTGATGAGGTTGATGCACCATTGGATGATGCTAACATTGACAAGTTCAATGAGATTATCAAAGAATTCTCAAAGGAATCTCAGTTTATTATTGTTACCCACAATAAGCGAACTATGGTGTATACCGATGTTATCTATGGTATCACGATGATTGAGCAAGGAGTTTCCAGGGTAGTTCCTGTAGACTTGAGAGAGTTGGCCTGAAAGGCTTAAGTAATCTGTTGTTCAGCAGGAGCTTTGTAACCAAAAAGTCCACCTTCTTTTATCGCAAGAGCAATTTTAGTCGGCATGGTTTCTTCCCAACCAGCTATACCTCTTTGAATCTTTATCAGAACATTGTCAGAGATAATATCCAAAAGTTCAAGATTTGCTGTTTCAACATCCTGCAGTTTATGGTTATCCATCAGGTAATCAAACAAACCCCGAAGGTGCCTGGGCACATTAAAACTCTTGGTTGTGCAAATTTCATTTGAATCCTGATTACGACACGGATAAACGTACAGGGTGACGTTATGTCCAAACAACGTTCCGAATGATTCGAGAATCCCGCCACGCAGATTCTCATAATAAGTTTCATCAAAAACTCTGGCCAGATTGTTAAACCCCAGGATGATACCAATCTTCTTCTTTCGTGTATATAAGGAAAGGTAATCAACAAGCCTGTAATACTCGTAATAGTTGGAGATCATCACATTTTGTCCCAGTGAACAAATGATATCCACCCGGCTTAGAAAATCCAGATCGTCAATCTCCCCTTCATTACTCAAATCCTGAAGGGTTAACTCAGAAATGACAAGAATGTCTTTCTTATCTACATCAGGATCTTTTTTGAACTCTCTCCTTCCGGAAAGAAGCATATCAATATTTACGTGGGTTACCGGACGAAATCTTCCCCGTAAAACCAGCACATTTTTCTTGTAAAGAACTTCGGAGGGTTGCAACACTTCGCCATCCGGGCCAAACATAGCTGCTTTGGTTAAACCATTTTTAACCAGTTTCAAACTCATTAATCTGTTGTCAACATGCTGAAAATCCGGACCTTCAAGTTTGAACATATCAATTTCGATTCTCCTTGATGTCAGGTCATCCATTAAGGAAAGAATTAATGCTTCCGGATCATCAATAAAATAGCATCCATAAATTAAATTCACTCCAACAATTCCTAAAGTTTGTTGTTGTAACACATTATCGTCATCAAGCATATGCACATGAATAATGCATTCATTCGGTTCTCTTTTTGGTGATGTTTGAAATCGAAGGCCAATCCAGCCATGACCATCGCGCATGTGACCGAAGGGGGAGGTTTCAACCGTATCCGCGAAGGCAAAAAATTTCTTCTTATCCGCTTTTCTGCTCAGTCTTTTCCGGAGGAGGTTAAATTCTTTGCCTAACATTCCCATTAACCTGGGTTCACAGACATATCGTTCACACTGCCCGTAAATGGCATCACTGAATGTCATGTCGTACGCTGAGATGGTTTTGGCAATTGTACCCGAGGCGCTTCCGGCTTTAAAGAAATTTGCCGCTACTTCCTGGCCCGCACCGATTTCTGCAAAGGAACCATAAATGGATGAATCCAGATTTATCTGTAAGGCCTTCTCTTTAGTAGTAAGGTTCCTGTAGGTTCCCATTTTTACCCGTTTGCCGTCTTCCCAGGCGCGATTCAATTCTGCCTCAAAGGTAGGCTTTCTAAATCGAAATCATCAAGAAAAGTGCCAAATTCGTCTCGAATTAACGATTTGGAGAACTTGATCCCCGGAAGTCTTGAAGTTTTAATTATTGGTTGAATTTCCTAAATTGACTACCAATAAGAACCCAATTTTCAAACTAACTTACTACTAACCCAATGGATGTATTAGATTTTATCACCCTCTTGATCATAATGGCGGCCTTTTTCACCCTGGTTAACGTCAAGTATCTCAAACTTCCGTCCACTATTGGTCTCATGATCCTTGCTTTATGTCTTTCCCTGTTCATCATTTTCGGTGAACTTGTTTTCAAAACATTAAATACTCTCGCACAGGATTTAATGACCAAATACAATTTTTCCGAAGTGTTGTTTAAGGTGATGTTGAGCTTTTTGCTTTTTGCGGGAGCTATTGAAATGGATCTCAGGAAATTGAAAGAAGAGAAGTGGGTGATTGGAATTCTGGCCGTGTTTGGAACACTGATCTCAACCTTCGTTGTTGGGTATGCCATGTATTTTCTTCTTCCATTGGTGAATATACAATTGGAGTTAATCCATTGTTTGCTTTTTGGTGCCCTTATTTCACCTACCGATCCCATCGCCGTTCTGGCTATGATAAAGAAATCTCATGTTTCAAAAAACCTGGAGTCCCAAATCGCCGGGGAGTCGTTATTTAATGATGGTATTGGCGTTGTTATCTTCCTCACCATACTTTCAATTGCTTTTCCAAGAGGAGGTTTGGCCGAAGCTCAAATTAGTGCAATGCATGTCGCAGAATTATTTGGAGTTGAGGTAGTTGGTGGAATTTTATTAGGCGCCGCCATCGGCTATGTGGGACGATGGTTGCTCGTTATCATTGATAATGAACACACAGAAATTGAAGTTCTTGTTACCCTGTCCATGGTTTTGGGTGGAGCAAGTTTAGCGGAAATGCTTCACGTATCCATGCCCCTTTCAACAGTTGTAATGGGAATATTTGTTGGTGAAAAAGGAAGAGGGGAAGAAACAGATCCAATTGCTGGAGAATACGTTTATAAATTCTGGTCATTAATGGATGAAGCAATGAATGCTATCCTTTTCATCCTGATTGGATTACAAGTAATAGTAATCAATTGGGAATTGGGATTTTTTGTTGCCGCCGGAATTGCCATTATAATTGTTCTACTGGCAAGATTCATTGGTGTTAGTATTCCAATAAGCATTATTAGAACCAGGATCGAAATTCCAAAATACACAATACGAATTCTCACATGGTCCGGGCTAAGGGGTGGTATATCGGTTGCACTCGCCCTTTCCCTGTATGATACTGCAAAAGAATTCAGTGTAAACCCCCGGATTATAGATTTGATAATTTCCATGACCTACAGTGTCGTACTCTTTTCAATCCTTGTCCAGGGACTTACTGTGGGTAAGCTATTTGCAAAAGCTAATCCTGATAATGGCTCTGCTCCGACGTCTGAAAAACCCGAAGTATCTGATCACACCTAATTTTAAGGGTCTCTATTTTCAAAAATCAGTATTTGTCCATATTTTCGAACCCTTTACCTACTGAAATTATGAATAGAGTTGGTTTTTCGAGTAGAATTGGGTTTGTTGCAGCCGCTGCGGGATCAGCTGTTGGCCTGGGAAATATCTGGAGATTTCCCTATGAAACCGGCCAGCACGGAGGTGCCGCCTTCCTCGTGGTGTATCTTATTTGCATCATCATTATCGGATACCCGGTGATGGTTGGTGAAATCTCATTGGGCCGTTCCGCGCAGGCAAATCCATACCGGGCTTATCGCTCACTTGGAACAAAAAACTGGGGATTGCTTGGAATCTGGGGAATAATTTGTGGTATTATGTTCTTGTCGGCATATAATGTTGTGGCTGGATGGGCCTTTGGGTATTTTCTGCAAATCTCATTCGGCGATCTGCTCTCCACTTCTGATTTGCCAGGAAAATTCGGCACTTACATCGCCGATATTTCTGATAATTTTTTCTATTCCCTCGGATTCATGGTACTGACGGCAATTATAGTTGCCGGCGGAATTAAAAAAGGAATTGAAACCGCATCCAAAATCTTGATGCCCCTTCTGTTTTTATTATTGATTGGGTTAATAGCATATAGCCTCACCCTGGAAAATGCCATGGAAGGTGTTAGATTCTACCTTATCCCCGATTTTAGCCTCATAAATGTCAGAACAATTTATTCCGCGCTCGGCCAGGCTTTCTTTTCATTATCCCTGGGAATGGGTGCTTTGATTACCTATGGATCCTACATCAGTAAAAAGGAAAATATTGGCAATTCCGCCGGTATGGTGGTTTTTACCGATACCATGGTGGCGTTTCTGGCCGGCTTAATGATTTTTCCACTGGTGTTTAGCCAGGGACAGACTCCAACCCAGGGACCCGGATTAGTATTCGTTGCGTTACCGGGTATTTTTGCCCAGATGGGATTAATTACCGGAAAAATTGTAGGCGGAGCCTTCTTTTTATTGCTTTGTTTTGCCGCGCTTACTTCTACAATTTCTCTTCTTGAAATTCCAACCACTTATCTGGTAGACGAAAAGAAATGGCCGAGACTGCGCGTGGTAATTCTATCCGCTACAGTTATTTTTCTGGTCAGTCTCCCCAGTATGCTTTCTCACGGTGCAATTGATTTCTTTACCCGCTTCCTGCATTACGAAGGAGTTGATAAATCATTTTTCGATCTTGTATTTGATGTGTTTAGTGATGTAGGTCTTCCTCTTGGAGGATTTCTAATGATGATTTTCATCAATAAAAAATGGGGAATGAAAAGTTTTGATGAAGAAATGACTCAGGGTAATTCAAATTTCGTAACGGGAATTCTGAAAACCTTTTTGCATTTTATGATCATTTGGGTAAACCCCGTGCTGCTGGGAATTATGGTGGTAGTAACCGTTCTTCAAAAATTCTTTGGAATAATCATCTTCTAGTTTTCTACCCATTCAGCAATAAATAAATTGGTATCTCTTGTACCTTTATTATTTCTATTGCTGCTGAAGATTAATCTCTTACCATCGGGAGAAAACATTGGGAAAGAATCAAAAACAGGATCAAAAGTTATCTGCTCCAGCCCGCTTCCATCCTCATTAATCATAAACAGGTTAAACTGAAATCCAATTGACCCATGGTGATTCGACGAGAAAATTATTTTCCTTCCGGAAGGATGATAAAACGGTGCCCAATTGGCTTTTCCCAGATTAGTAATTTGTCGCATGTTACTGCCATCTATATTGCATACAAATAACTCCATCATGGTTGGTTCAACCAGACCCTGGGAAAGCAAATTCTTATATTCACTAATTTCTTCTTCAGTCTTCGGTCTTGAGGCCCGAAATACAAGCTTAGTGCCGTCAGGAGAAAAAAATGCCCCACCATCATAACCAAGTTCATTGGTAATCTGGGTTATCCCTCTTCCATCAGTATTAATGATATATAACTCCAGATCACCAGAGCGATCGCTGGTGAAAACAATTTTGTCACCTTTTGGGGAAAGGGTTGCTTCGGCATCATAGCCAGGTTCATCGGTTAACCGGGTAATAATGTTTCCTTTCAGATCGGCAATAAACAAATCATAACTGGAATAAACCGGCCAAACATATTTTCCTGAACTCCGGTCTGGTTCAGGCGGACAATCATTTCCTCCAGGATGAGTGGATGCAAAAATAATAGTTGAATCTCCCGGCATAAAGTATGGGCAAGTTGTCCTTCCCAGACCATTGCTTATCATTTGAGGTTTTTGGGTAACCGGGTTAGCGTCTGAAACTTCAGTAAAAAAAATTTGATCACAATTAACTCCCCATTCAGAATTATTAGACTGAAATGTAATCATCTCTCCGGAAAAGCTCCAATATGCCTCAGCATTATCAGCCCCAAATGTCAATTGTATTACGTTGGTCAGATTCTTTTCACCCTCATAAACTAAAGTATCAACTGCTGCAAGTTCGTCGCTTTGCTGTTCTTCATTGCTGCTGCCGGAACAGCCGGGAAGTATTGAAATAATTAATAAGGTTTCAATTATTTTCCTTTTCATAATTTTATCAAATCAGACGGCAATTATCCGCCAGTTGCATATTATATCCAAACGGTTGACGTATTAACTTTAGTGAATTTGGTATATTTTGCTTAAGATTTTTAATTATAATACCTATTCCAAAAACACCTCACATGAAGAAAAAATTCTTAGTTCTTATCATGATAAGCATGGCAGGCTTTACACAAGCCCAGGATATTGGGAGCATTTTCACCGACCGGCCCAGTCAGACAGATGCAGTTGCATTATTACCCAAAAATGTCTTCCAGATTGAATCCGGATATTTTTGGTCCAACGACGAGGTTCTGGGCAACGCCACTACTTCGATGAATATTCCTAATCTGATGCTTAAATATGGCTTGTTACCATGGCTCGAGTTACGTGCCGGCACCGCGCTTCTTTATCAAAAACAAGAAAACATCTCCATACTAACAACAAATACAGAACTTGGAGGAATTTTTATTGCCCCAAAATTGAAAATACTGGAACCAAAAGGATTAATCCCCAGAATCTCGGCCACTGCCTATTTAACCTTGCCAGGAACCGGAACAGGTTTTGCAAAAGATAATAACGGTGCTCTAAACACCCGACTTTTGCTCGAAAATCCGTTGTCGGATAACTTAAGCCTGGCCTACTCCATTGGCACAGATTCGGATTTTTCAGGCAATACAAACGGATTTTATTCAATCATGCTTAGTGCTTCTTTTGGCCGGCTTGGTGCCTTTACAGAGTTTTTCAGCAATGTTATAAATGGCGGCCCTAATGCTGTTGGACTTGATGGGGGTGTCGGCTTTACCTTAACAGATAACTTCACCATTGACCTTGCAATTGGCTTAGGGTTAAATACTTATGCCACGGATATTTTTCTGAACTCAGGAATAGGCTACAGAATCCACTAAGAAACTGCTTCTCTTAGATTCTTGCGGAGAATTTTGCCCACATTTGATTTTGGTAATTCCTTCATGAATTCAATCGCCTTGGGTCTTTTATATCCGGTAAGATTTTCCACACAGTAATCATGTACCTCTTGTTCGGTTAGGGATTCATCTTTTTTTACGATGAAAACTTTTACTGCTTCATTAGAATTGACATCAGGAATACCAATGGCAGCGACTTCAAGAACTTTCGGATGACCTGAAATTACATCTTCAATCTCATTAGGATATACATTAAATCCGGATACCAGGATCATATCCTTCTTACGATCTACAATGCTAAAGAATCCATCTTCGTCCATTACGCCAATATCTCCGGTTTTAAACCATTCACCAAAGAAGCATTTGGCTGTTTCATCTTCACGATTCCAATAACCGGGCATTACCTGAGGTCCGCGAGCGCAAATTTCACCGGGTTCACCCAATGGCATTTCATTTCCATTTTCATCCATTATCTTCATTTCCGTACTTGGATAAGGGATACCAATAGTTCCAATTCTTTCAGTGCCATTAAGGGGATTGCAGCTTAAAACCGGTGAAGTTTCGCTTAAGCCATATCCCTCAGCTATTGAATTCCCGGTTTTGTCTTTCCACAGCGTTGCCACAGGTTTCTGCAGAGCCATTCCTCCGGCAACGGCGATTTTTAAGTGACTGAAATTCACGTCACTTATATCAGGTTGATGTAGTAATCCATTAAATAATGTGTTAACTCCTAAAAAGACTGTAAACGGATACTTCTTGAGCTCTTTGATGAAAGCCTTCATGTCTCTTGGGTTGGTAATCAGAACGTCAAGTGTACCTATCATATACATGTTAAAGAAGTTCGCGGTGAGTGCGAATATGTGGTAAAGAGGCAAGGCAGTTATAACAACCTCCTCTTTCTCCTTAAGGCCCACAAACCATTCCTTTGATTGTAAAATGTTGGAAACAATATTTCGATGCGTTAATGTGGCACCCTTAGAAACTCCGGTAGTTCCTCCCGTATATTGCAGAAATGCGACATCCTTTCCAATAAGCTCAACCGGAGTAAACTTTTTACTCCTCCCTGATTTTAGAGCAACATTGAACTTGATTGCTCCCGGTAAATGGTAATCAGGAACCATTTTCTTTATCTTCTTCACTGCGAAATTCACTACCATGGATTTGAAGCCACCCAGCAAATCCCCTATCTCCGTAATGATAACTGTTTCTATATTCGTTTTCTGAATAATCTTTTCAAGATTGTAAGCAAAATTTGCAAGTATTATGATTGCCCGTGCACCCGAATCTTTGAACTGATGTTCCATCTCCCTGGGTGTGTAAAGCGGATTGGTATTTACAACAATGAGACCTGCTTTTAAGGCTCCGTAAATTATCACCGGGTATTGAAGCAGATTGGGCATTTGTACAACAATTCTGTCTCCTTTTTTCAAACCAATGGATTGAAAAAAGGCAGCCAATTCAGTTGCTTTCTCCTTCATTTCTTTATAGGAAATTCTCTTATCCATATTAACAAAGGCCGGGGAACTGCTGAATTTTTTGCTGGCTTCGTCTAACATCTCCACCAAACTGGAGTATTGATCAGGATTGATTTCTTGTGCAACTCCTTTTGGATAATGCTTATACCAGGGAAAATCTGCCATTTCGCTTTAGTTAAGTTAAGTCAGAAAAATTTACTCTTAAATATACTGAAAGATTTCAATCAAACATTTTGCATGAAGCATGTCTTCTGACCGACCCGTGATTAGTAGTGGCCTGATAGGAGGGCTTGCTAAATGAGTAACGAATGCCAAGCCCGACTTACGCATCACTGTCAGCCATTACAGAAACTAAGTTAGTAAAAGAATGTAAATACATTGCAGAAAACAGGCTCATTGATTATACTCCTTTGTTGTGGGCTGGGCCGTTGTGCGTCACTTTTTATTTTTCAGCTTAATTGCATTTTTTTTGGAATACTCAATCTCCTGTTGTGGTGTCATCCCTTCAATCTCTTTTGAAATTTCATCCCTCCGCTTTCTCATGAACGCAACAGCGTCAAAAGTCTTCTTGTTTCTGTTTTCATAATTCTAATATTTCTCTGGGTGTCCTTATTTCTAGAATTCGGTGTCCGTTTTTAATAATTAACCGAGTTGTAACCTCTAATTCTTGTAATGTTAACTATATGTTTAAAGTTCCAACTAACTCAAAATATCAGCGTTAACAAGTGTCGCCAACGCAATATGTCGGCAGTCCGTCCTGCTTGTTTTTCCAACAACTCCCTTTTAGGTATTCTTCCCTTCTCGAATAGAGTCCTCAGTCTGGTCTATATATTCGATTTGATTCTTTGGAATTGATTGGTAAAATTTTAATACATCTTCAGGTGCTCCATTGAGTTCTGTTGCTAATATGTCCGATAGAATCATTTTAAAAATTCCTTGCTCAACTTTCTCAAAGAACAGTTTTGTGTAGAATTCAAATTCTTCATCAAAGTAGCCGCCGATGACCGATGTGTATATATTCTTTGAATCATTCCTCAATTTACGGTTTTTTTTATCAGTTAAGTTGCCGGTAGGCCTTGCCCACAACTTGCTCCTTAGTGATCTAAGTATTCAAATTTATCAAATTTAAGGGCATTTTAGCCTCAATAAAACTTATTTGGAACAATTATAAATAAGAATTTATAGTACCTTTGTAGATATGAGTAAAGATTCCCATATCCTCGAAGAATTTACTTCCAAAGAATATGAACATGGTTGGAATATTGATCTGGAAAATGATTCAGCACCGAAAGGTCTGAATGAGGATATTGTCAGGTTTATCAGTACGAAAAAAGAAGAGCCGCAATGGTTAACTGAGTGGCGCCTGAAGGCATATCGAAATTGGCTTAAGATGGAGGTGCCAAAATGGGCTAATGTTAAATTTCCTGTAATCAATTACCAGGACATCATTTACTACTCAGCCCCAAAGCAAAAAGTAAAACCGAAAAGCCTGGATGAACTGGATCCTGAGCTTCGAAGAACATTCGAAAAACTGGGTATTTCCCTGGAAGAACAAAAGAGACTAACAGGCGTTGCAGTAGATGCAGTTTTAGACAGCGTTTCCGTTGCAACAACTTTTAAAGAGAAGCTTATGGATTTGGGCATTATCTTTTGCAGCTTCAGTGAAGCAGTAAAAAAACATCCGGAACTTGTTCAGAAATATATCGGAAGCGTAGTTCCACCCTCCGACAACTATTTTGCAGCACTGAATTCTGCCGTTTTTTCCGACGGTTCATTTTGCTATATTCCTAAAGGAGTCAGGTGCCCAATGGAGCTTTCTACATATTTCAGAATAAATGCTGCTAACACAGGTCAGTTTGAAAGAACCTTAATCATTGCTGAAGAAGGGTCTTACGTTAGCTACCTTGAAGGATGTACAGCCCCGATGCGGGATGAAAATCAGTTGCATGCAGCGGTAGTTGAAATTTTTGCGGCAAAAGATGCCGAAGTTAAATACTCTACCGTACAGAATTGGTATCCGGGAGATAAAGATGGCAAGGGCGGTATTTTCAATTTTGTTACAAAACGGGGAATCTGCTCAGGCGAGAATTCAAAAATTAGCTGGACGCAAGTTGAAACCGGTTCAGCGATCACCTGGAAATATCCAAGTTGTATCCTTAAGGGAGATAATTCAGTAGGTGAATTCTATTCTGTAGCTCTAACCAATAACCGGCAGCAGGCGGATACCGGAACGAAAATGATCCATATAGGTAGAAACACCAGAAGCAGAATTGTTTCTAAAGGAGTTTCAGCGGGCTATTCCCAAAATAGTTACCGGGGCCTGGTGAAAATTATGAAACGGGCTGTGAATGCCAGAAATTTTTCTCAATGTGACTCCTTGTTGATGGGTGACAAATGTGGAGCGCATACCTTCCCATATATTGAGATTGGAAATAGTTCAGCTAAGGTTGAACACGAAGCGACAACATCGAAAATTGGAGAAGACCAAATCTTTTACTGCAACCAAAGAGGCATTGACACAGAGAACGCCGTTGCACTCATCGTTAACGGTTATGCGAAGGAAGTGCTAAATCAATTGCCTATGGAGTTTGCCGTGGAAGCACAGAAATTGCTTGCACTGACCCTTGAAGGAAGTGTCGGGTGATTTCCAACTACTTTTAATCAGATAATCTATGTTAGCGATAAAGAATTTGCACGCATCAGTTAATGGTATAAAAATACTTAAAGGCATAAACCTGGAAGTTAAATCCGGGGAAATACATGCAATTATGGGCCCTAATGGATCAGGTAAAAGCACTCTCGCGGCTGTTCTCGCGGGTAGAGAAGATTATGACATTGATGAGGGCAGCATTACCTTTTTGGGTGAAGATCTGATGGAAATGTCTCCTGAAGACAGGGCCAGGGCAGGTCTTTTTCTCGCGTTTCAATACCCGGTTGAGTTACCAGGTGTCAGCTCAACTAATTTCCTGAAAACAGCGCTCAATCAGATAAGAAAGCACCGCGGCCAGGAACCTATGGATGCGGTTTCATTCCTCACTTTAGTGAAAGAAAAAATGAAACTTGTTGATATAGACCAATCCCTGTTAAGCAGATCACTTAATCAAGGGTTTTCAGGCGGTGAAAAGAAACGTAATGAAATCTTTCAAATGGCGGTGCTTGAACCAAAGCTTGCTATCCTGGATGAAACTGATTCGGGACTTGATATTGACGCATTAAAAATTGTGGCCAATGGTGTAAACAAACTCCACTCCCCTCAGAAGGCCACTATTGTTGTAACACACTACCAGCGATTGCTTGATTACATAATTCCGGATTTCGTGCATGTTTTATACGATGGCAAAATAGTTAAATCTGGCGGGAAAGATCTTGCTTTTCAACTTGAGAAAAAAGGTTATGACTGGATTAAAATGGAGGCTGTCTAATGGAATTGGCAAACTCAAATAATATTTTTTCCAAAAGTGACTTCAAGGAAATCAGAGTCATGGCAAATGATTACCTGGCAGCCAAAGGGTTACCTGACAAGAAAAATGAGGAGTATAAATACACCTCCATTTCCACATTAATTGAGAAAACCTTTGGCCATACTCTTACTCCAACATCAAAGTCAGAATTGTCAGCAGTTTCGGAGTTTCTTATTCCTGATTTCGACTGCTACTTCCTGGTATTGGTAAATGGTAAATGGAAAAAAGAATTATCAAACTATCCTGCAGAATTGCAGGTAAACGACCAGCCTGACAATGCTCAGATCGGAACGATTGCTAAAATTGAGAATAATGGTTTTGTCGCGCTTAACGCGCTTCACTTTGACCATTGCCTGTCCATCAAAATTGCAGAGTCATCCCAGGTAAATAAACCTATTTTCATTATCCACATCTCAGATGTTCAGGAGGAAAATAGTATTTCTATGCCACGAATATTGATTGATTTGGGCGAGCAATCGAAATCATCGTTTTATGTTGGATATTTCTCAAAGGGAGACTACACTTCTTTTACAAATGCGGTGGTTGAAGTTTTCTCCGGCAAAGCCTCTCATTCAAGGTTAACTCAAATTCAAAATGAAAGTAACGCCGCCATCACGCATACCAACATATACGTTCAGCAATCAAGGGATAGTAATTTTAACTCCATTTGCGTCAGTCTCGGAGGAAAAATGGTTAGAAATAACCTGAATGTTATTCTCGATGATGAAAATATTGAATCTCACCTTTATGGTTTGTACCAGTTAACCGATAACCAGCATGTTGATAACCATACCGTTGTTGACCATAAAAAACCAAATTCCGTTTCCAACGAACTGTATAAAGGGATTCTGGATGAAAAATCAACCGGTGTCTTCAATGGTAAGATCTACGTCCGGCCTTCGGCACAGAAAACCAATGCATTTCAATCTAACAAAAACATTCTGCTCTCCAATGATGCCGCTGTCAATACTAAACCCCAGCTTGAAATTTGGGCAGACGACGTGAAATGCTCCCATGGTTGTACCACCGGACAACTGGATGAAGAGCAAATATTTTATTTGCAATCACGAGGAATTTCAAAAGATATGGCTTTGAAAATGGTACTAAAAGCATTTCAGCATGATATTTTAAGCAGAATCGAAGTTAAAGCGGTGGTTGATTACCTGGATAAGGAAATAATAAGAAGATTTGGAGGAGAAAACCAGTGAATTCCGTCGGCGAAAATATTATCCGCAAGCTTGATATGAGGCAACTGCGCTCCGAGTTTCCCATTCTTCACCAAACTGTTAATGGGCGGCAATTGGTTTATTTCGATAATGCAGCCACTACTCAAAAACCTCAGCGCGTTCTTGATGCCCTTGAGAGCTACTACCGGGAGTACAATTCCAATATTCACAGGGGATTGCACACTTTAGCCGAGAAAGCTACAAGCACTTTTGAGTTAAGTAGAAAGAAGGCAGCTGAATTTATTAATGCTCCTGAAATTGAAGAAGTAATCTTTACTAAGGGAACAACTGAAGGGATAAATCTTGTTGCCCAAACCTATGGCAGAAAGAATTTTAAGAAAGGCGATGAGATCATCATCACCGGAATGGAGCATCATTCAAATATAGTTCCCTGGCAGATGATTGCTGAAGAGAAAGGCTCGGTATTAAAAATAATTCCGGTAAGTGGGAAAGGTGAAATAGATATTGAAGACTTTAAGAAACTTATTTCTGACAAAACAAGAATAGTATCTCTGGCGTTTGCCTCCAATGCGCTTGGAACCGTTAATCCGGTAAAAGAAGTAATTGAAATTGCCCATAGTGCCGGTGCATTGGTGATGATTGACGGGGCACAGGCAGCTCCTCACCTGTCAATTGACGTTCAGGATTTGGATTGCGACTTCTTTGCTTTCTCTGCTCACAAAATGTACGGCCCTACCGGAGTTGGTGTCCTCTATGGAAAACGCGTTCTCCTGGAAAATATGCCGCCTTACCAGGGCGGAGGCGAAATGATCCGGCAAGTAACTTTTAAAAAAACAACCTATAATGATATCCCATACAAGTTCGAAGCCGGGACTCCTAATATTGGTGATGTTATCGCTTTCGATGAATCCATAGATTTTATCCTTGAACACGGCAGAAATTCCATTGCAGCTCATGAAGAAGAATTGATCCAATTTGCTCACGAGAAATCAAAGGAAATTGAAGATCTTGTAATTTACGGTGAAGCTGCACATAAAGTAAGCGTATTTTCTTTTTTGATTAATGGTGTTCATCCGCTGGACCTGGGAACAATGCTTGATGCGCAGGGAATAGCCGTCCGCACCGGGCATCATTGCGCACAGCCCTTAATGGATGCCTTTAAAATAGATGGAACTGTTAGGGCAAGTTTTGGTGTTTATAATACCAGAGAAGAAATTCAAATTATGTTTGATGCGATCAGGGAAATTATAAAGAAGCTGAAGAAATGAATATTGCAGAAGTTCAGGAACAAATAATTTTAGAGTTTTCCATGATTGGAGCAGATATGGAAATGGCAACCTTGTTTGTTATGGAATCTGGCGAGAAACTTCCGGCAATGGATGAAAGTTTGAAGATAGAATCTAATTTGGTGAAAGGGTGTCAGTCCAAAGTTTGGCTTAGCCCTGAACTCAAGGATGACAAAATCAATTTTCATGCGGATAGTAATGCTGCAATAACCAAGGGATTAATTTATTTTCTCATTAGAATTTACGATGGAAGAACACCGGATGAAATTCTTGAGAGTGAATTGTTTTTTATGGACAAAATTGGCATGAATCGATTTATTGGAACCCAGAGATCGAACGGATTTTTGTCAATGATAAAACAGATGAAAATGTATGCGCTCGCATTTAAGAGCAAGATAAATGCCTAGCCAAAATCAATGGAAGACAGAAAAGACATAATAAATACAGATAACCAGATTGAGAATGCTCCGGAATTAAAGGAAAAGATTATCGAAGCAATCAAAACTGTTTTCGATCCGGAAATTCCTGTGGACGTCTACGAGCTTGGGTTGATTTATGAAATAAATATTTACCCCGTGAATAATGTGTATATTTTAATGACACTGACTTCACCATCATGTCCGAGTGCTGAATCGATTCCCGGAGAGGTAGAGATGAAGGTTAAGGAAATTGAACAAGTGAACGATGTAACTGTTGAACTGACTTTTGATCCACCTTATACTATGGAAATGATGTCAGAGTCAGCTAAATTAGAATTAGGTTTTCTTTAAAAATTAAAAATTGAAATAGAATGTATCCAGAAGAATTAGTGACCCCAATACGATCCGATTTAGTCGGAGTCGGATTTACTGAACTTAAAACGGCAGCGGAAGTTGAGAGCCACCTCGCTGATCGCAAAGGAACAACCTTGATGGTTATTAACTCCGTTTGCGGATGTGCTGCCGGAGCTGCCCGGCCGGCAATTAAAATGGCGTTGTCGCACTCAGCTAAAAAGCCAGCGAATTTGCTAACGGTATTTGCGGGAGTTGATTTTGAGGCAACGGAAAAGGCAAGGGAATATACACTTCCCTACCCACCATCCAGCCCATCAATTGCTCTATTTAAGGATGGAGAGTTAGTTTCATTTGTTGAAAGACACATGATAGAAGGCAGGCCTGCAGAACTAATTGCCGAGCACCTCATGGGAGTTTTCAATGAGCATTGTTAATTCACTGACCTCTTTAACAAAAGCCCCAGAAAATATTCTGAGGCTTTTCATTTTTTAAAGGGATAAATCCCCGGTTTATTTCTTTAGCTTTATCCAGAATTTTGGCATCACCAAAGTTAAAAATAAACCCGTCGCTGCACCTAAAACAACTGTGATACCCGCAAATACAATAAAACTCACCATAGTTTACTCATTAATATTTTCAACTTCTACTTAATTAAGTATAATAGTTATCAAGGATGGTGCCATAAATGATGAACTCCATACAGGTTATTTTTTTGGAATTCCGAACTGGTTTGAAATGGTTATTCTGCCTATATTCAAAGTTCCGTTTCCAAACATCCACCAATTATGAAAATGCATTACTTAACATTGACAGCCATTCTGGGCATATTTGCTTTTACAAATTCCTTGAGTCAGATAAATATATATCTGGCCAGTAAGGATTTCAATTTGAACCAGTGGGTTGCCATTGATTCGCTTCACAGAAAAATTGAATTCCTGACTGATTCAATCAAAAATTTGGATTCTATAAAAGTAGTACTTGAAATAAAGCAGTATAACATACTGGATATCAATAGCGATGGATATTTAGATGTTTTTTACAAAGGGTTACCGGGACAAAAAAGTGGCTTCATGATTAATACGGATTATGAATTGGAAATGGAGTACGAAGTATCGGAATCAATTATTAATATAGGCCGGGCAAAACCGTGGAATCCAATTAATTTTCAAACACTGATAAAAAAAAATAATTCTGAAAATGAGGTAAAATATTATATCCCGGTTTTTCGAAATGGAAAGCTTACCTATGAAGTAGAAAATACTCTTCTCTTCCATCCCAATCTGGTCCTGATTAATGAAAATGTTCCCCCGGTGGGTTTTGAAATTCTGCAAATTCCGGAATTGCGCTGGGCTGCGACTTCAGAAGCTACTAATGTTATCAAAATGTACAAGGGCGGTGACAGAGGTTTTGCAGTGGCATCCAGTGCAGATTCCAATCGCAGAATCTGGTGGCTCGTCCTGATGGATGAAGGCAGTCAGACTTACAGAGTTGGTTGGATGCTCAGAAAAAATCTGAAGCAACTACCCAGACAATGAACATTTCTGTTTTTGAATGAATTAGAATGAAAACTGATTCAGAAATTCATTTAATTCTTCAGTTAGATTCGGCTTTCCTTGTCTTTTAATGTGTCTCCACGATTTCAGATTCCCAATCTACCTGAAGATTCTTCCTTAGACTTATATGATGATTAGTATTTAGAAACTCCTGCTCATTGAAAAAATTTACCCAAACTAATTATTTTGCTAATGGCAAAAACATTCGTTATCGGAGATATTCATGGTGCACATAAAGCCTTATTGCAATGCCTGGAAAGATCGGGATTCAACAAAGATGAAGATAATCTGATTTGCCTTGGTGATGTTTGTGACGGCTGGCCTGAAACAAAAGAAAGTATCAATACACTGATGAGCATTAGACAGTTGATCTATATCATGGGTAATCATGATTATTGGGCTCTTGAATGGATGAGAGGGGAATTTCCCGGGGAAATTTGGTCTGTCCAGGGTGGAGATGCTACTGTGAGGAGTTATAACGGACTGCCGAATGATTCACACAAAGCATTCCTGGAAAACTCCAGTCTATACCATTTAATTGACAATACATTGTTTGTTCATGCCGGAGTTCAACCCGAAATCGACTTGAATGACCAGTCTTCAAATACCTTTTTGTGGGATAGAAAGCTTGCCACCAGTGCCCTTGAACTTAGGACAGCTAAAGCAGAAAAGCAACTCACCTCATTTGATGAAATTTATCTGGGCCACACTCCCATTCATGCTTATGGCTACAACCACCCAATTAAAGCTTGTGAAATTTGGTTTATGGATACAGGTGCCGGCTGGAATGGATGTCTTTCCATGATGGATATAAACTCAAAAGATTTTTTTACAAGTGATCCCGTACCTTCCATGTATCCCGAAGATAAGGGAAGATTCTAATCTCTTTCCATCAGATATGTTCCACGCACTACTTTAAACCCTTCAGCACTATAATAAGCAGCCTGAGGCAGATTATCCTTTCTTCCTTTTATAGAAGCAACCCCAACTTCACCATTCACATTAATAGCCACGAACATGTCATCCACGTCCGCTTTTGACGGGCCGCCATTAATATCAACAATCTTCTTGCAGGCCAATTCACAGGCTTCCTGAGGTGATTTTCCCTGCTCCATTAGCTGTACAACGTAAAAACTTCCGCAGGTTCTGATAACTTCTTCTCCGCGACCTGTTGCACCCGCGGCACCAACAGAATTATCCACATAAAGCCCGGCCCCAATAATAGGACTGTCTCCTACCCTTCCGGGAATCTTACCGAATAATCCACTGGTAGTAGTTATACCTGCCACATTTCCTTCAGTATCGATTCCCAATACATTAATTGTTCCGGTGCTTCGCTCCAGTCCATAGTTTCCATCGGCAGGTGGAAGCCAGTCATCCCGGTCACTGATATTTTCTTTCCAACGCAACCAAATTCTTCTGGATCTATCCGTTAGAAGTTCTTCAATCTTAAACCCGTGCGCCCTGGCGAATCGCTGGGCACCTTCCCCGGCCAATACCATATGGTCAGTTCGTTCCATTACTAATCGCGCAACAGAGCAAGGGGTTTTTACTCCTTCCAATGCCATTACAGAGCCACAATTATGTGTGGGTCCATACATTATTGAAGCGTCCAGTTGAACGATTCCTTCTTCATTTGGCAAGCCACCGTATCCTACTGAATTATCTTCAGGGTCAAGTTCTACAACATTGGCTCCAACCTCGATAGCATCCAGAATACTTCCCGTTTTAAGCTTTTCCCAGGCCGGATCAAGCACTTTTCTCCCCCAGTATTCTCCCCTGCTGCATAAGATTAGTGGCAGTTTGGCAGCTTTAACAGGATTTGAATATTGAGCAGAAGCTTTGGCTATGGCAGGAAAGAGGGGAAGCGATAATCCTAATCCCACCGCTCTTTCAATGAATTTGCGACGGTTGCTCATGATTTAATTATTTTGTTTGGATAAATTGATTATTCCAAATATAACTATTTGAAACTATTGTAAGACACAAATCAAGCCTGTGAAAATGGCATAAACACTTCGTATTGTCATAATTTAGCGCACCATATTAAATTACTTAGCTTGGCTGGAAAATTATTTAACTTGACTGGAAGCGCGCGAAAGGAGGAATTGAAGATTTAAAGGCAACTTTTTGAATTATTAGCAGGAAATTTGCGTTTCAAGAACAGTATCCCATTTCTGAGGTGTTAAACTATTTCAATGAAAGTATCAGTTTACAGAAAAGAACATTTTAATGCGGCCCACAGGCTTCACAATCCTTCCTGGTCAGAAACAAGAAATCAGGAGGTATTTGGCAAGTGTAATAATCCAAACTGGCACGGACATAATTATGAATTGGTGGTCCGGCTTACCGGTGAGCCCGATGCTGAAACCGGGTATGTCTTTGACCTGAAAGCATTAAGCGATATTGTAAAAGCGGAAATAATTAGCAGATTTGACCACAAGAATCTAAATTTAGACGTTCCCGAATTCAAAAATTGCAATCCGACGGCGGAGAATATCGCAATAACAATCTGGAATTTATTGAGAACTAAAATCAACAAGAAATTTGAATTAAAAGTTTTACTCTACGAAACTGAAAGAAATTATGTGGAGTATCCCGCTTAAATAAACAAAGATGAAGAGACCAAAAGAAATTATTTTAAATCCCAGTACATATACGGCATCAGATATTGAAAGATATGGGGATGACCATGTTGCCACCTCCATTGAAACACCTATGAGAGATGATGCTTTTTCAATTGATGATGATGCCAAGATTAAAAAGATAGCCCATCATTTCCATGAGATCATGGAAACACTTGGATTAGACCTGACAGATGACTCCTTGAAGGGAACTCCTAATCGCGTTGCTAAAATGTATGTCAAAGAAGTATTTTCAGGATTGAATCCCGAGAATAAACCAAAAGCCAGGCTTTTTGAGAATAAATTTGGTTACAATGAAATGGTTGTTGAGAAAGATATTACTTTCTACTCACATTGTGAACACCATTTTGTTCCCATTTTTGGGAAAGCTCATGTAGCTTATATTTCAACGGGAAAGGTTATTGGTCTCTCTAAAATGAACAGGATTGTTCAGTATTTTGCAAAAAGACCCCAGGTTCAGGAAAGATTAACAGTTCAAATTGCGGACGAACTTATGCAAGTTCTTAAGACGCCTCATGTTGGAGTGGTAATCGATGCTAATCACCTTTGTGTATCCTCGAGGGGAGTTGGTGATACAAATAGCAAAACAGGAACGGCAATCTTCAAAGGAAAATTTAGCGAAGAAAATACTAAAAGGGAATTCCTTAATTATATAAATAGTAAGTAGGAGAACCTCTATCTTTGTGCAAAAGAATTCCAAGCAGGTTTTTTCAAGATGCAATTAGAGAAAGATCTAAAACAAAGATCATTCACCAGCGATTATCAAAAAGCTCTGATTAATATCCTTTATACACACAATTATCTTATCAACAAGATTAATTATTTTTTTAAAGACCATCAGATTACCCGGCAACAGTATAATGTATTACGGATTTTAAGAGGACAGTATCCGAACCCGGCTACTATCAACCTGATAAAGGATCGAATGCTCGACAAAATGTCTGATGCCTCAAGAATTGTGGAAAGGCTCAGAAACAAGCAATTAATAACCAGGGAAATTAATTCTGTGGATAAACGGTCTGCTTCATTACGAATTTCTAAAAAGGGTCTTGATCTGCTTAAGAAGACTGATGATAAAGTGCGGGAATTTGATGAAATTCTCAAGACTCTGGATTCAAAAGAAATTAAGGTTCTAAATAAACTCCTGGATAAGATTCGTGAATGAGCGAGCATTTTACTTTTTACGCGGATGTTTTTTAAATAAAACATCATCATCTATCTTTGCGCAAGTTTTTTAAGCCCTGATTACAAATGGAAAACTTTATATATGTAATTCCAGCTCTTGGATTAATTGGAATATTATTTATGATAGGCAAATCGGCCTGGGTTTCAAAGCAGGATGCCGGTGACCAGAAGATGCAGGATCTGGCGAAACATATTGCTGATGGCGCAATGGCATTCCTCAAGGCCGAATGGAAGGTTTTATCCTACTTTGCAATTATCGTAGGTCTTTTGCTGGCTTATTCCGGAACAGTAGTAGAAAACTCCTCCCCTGTAATTGCCATTTCATTTCTCATTGGAGCATTTCTCTCTGCAACTGCAGGATACATTGGTATGAAAGTGGCAACGAAAGCCAACGTTAGAACAACGCAGGCCGCCCGCACCAGCTTGTCCAGGGCCTTGAATGTTTCATTTACCGGAGGTACAGTTATGGGACTTGGTGTAGCTGGCCTGGCTGTAATAGGCATCGGATCGCTCTTTATCATTTTTTATCATGTTTATGTCCTGAACTTCAATGCAGGGGTGAATGGGCTGGAAATGGAAAAAGCACTCGAGGTATTAGCCGGCTTTTCACTGGGCGCTGAAAGCATTGCTCTATTTGCCAGGGTGGGTGGTGGTATTTATACCAAAGCCGCTGACGTGGGCGCTGACCTTGTGGGAAAGGTTGAAGCTGGAATTCCTGAAGATGATCCAAGAAATCCGGCGACAATTGCCGATAATGTTGGGGACAACGTAGGTGACGTGGCAGGTATGGGTGCTGACCTTTTTGGTTCTTATGTGGCCACCATTCTGGCCACTATGGTACTTGGCCGCGAAATTATTTCCAATGATAACTTCGGAGGAATTGCTCCTGTCCTGCTACCAATGGTTATTGCAGGCCTCGGCCTTATTTTCTCCATTATTGGTGCAACTCTCGTAAGAGTGAAGGAAGGTGGAAATGTTCAAAATGCTCTTAATATGGGAAATTGGGTTTCCATCATACTCACCGTTATTGCATCTTTCTTCCTTGTAAACTGGATGCTCCCCGAAACTCTTTCAACTCGCGGAGTAGTTTTTACCCCTATGGATACCTTCTGGGCCATATTTGTCGGCCTTATTGTAGGCGCATTAATGAGTATTATTACCGAATATTATACGGCGATTGGCAAAAAACCGGTTAACTCAATAGTTAGACAATCTTCCACCGGACATGCAACTAATATCATTGCCGGACTTGCAGTAGGAATGCAAAGTACTTTCCTCCCTATACTTGTTCTTGCAACAGGTATTTATACTGCATATCAATTTGCCGGTCTATATGGTGTTGCAATTAGTGCTGCCGGGATGATGGCTACTACGGCAATGCAATTGGCGATAGACGCTTTTGGTCCTATTGCAGATAATGCAGGCGGCATCGCGGAAATGAGTGGTTTACCTGAAGAGGTGCGTGGCCGAACCGATATCCTGGACGCAGTTGGAAATACTACAGCTGCCACTGGAAAAGGGTTTGCGATAGCTTCCGCGGCGCTTACTGCTCTTGCGCTCTTTGCAGCTTTTTGCGGAGTGGCCGGGATTTCTTCTATTGACATTTACAAAGCTGAAGTGCTGGCGGGCCTCTTTGTCGGAGCTATGATTCCCTTTCTGTTTTCTTCCCTGGCAATAGCGGCCGTTGGAAGAGCAGCAATGGCAATGGTAGAAGAAGTTCGCAGGCAATTCAAAGAAATTCCAGGTATTATGGAAGGAACCGCGGAACCGGAGTACGGAAAATGCGTCGACATATCCACAAAAGCCAGCATAAGGGAAATGATCTTGCCCGGGTCTCTGGCACTTGTAGTACCTACCTTAGTTGGATTTGCATTCGGCCCGGAAGTGCTTGGAGGTCTGCTGGCAGGAATCACCGTATCCGGTGTCCTGATGGGAATGTTTCAGAATAATGCAGGTGGTGCATGGGATAACGCAAAGAAATCATTTGAAAAGGGCGTTGAAATAAATGGAAAGATGGAATACAAAGGATCTGAAGCTCACAAGGCATCCATTACCGGCGACACCGTTGGTGACCCATTTAAGGATACTTCAGGACCTTCAATGAACATCTTAATTAAATTAACTTCTATTGTCGCACTTATTATCGCACCGCATATTTCGGTTAAGAAGCACAACGATAAAGCTGAGGTTAAATCTGATAAGATTGAGCAGGTTTCAACCTTAAATCCTAATATGCCTGAAGAAGAAGTAATATCCTTTAAAAAATCAAACTAAGCGCCGGCAGAAGTCTATTCAAAAGCAATTCCAGGAATCGGACAAGTATTCGGGTATTAATTTGTCTCTATCCTGCTTTATCAGCTCAAAATATATAATTTTGCTGGGTTACCAATCTTTTGACAATAGTATAAAACATAGAGCTGAATGAAGGAAAAGGAGATTTTTGAAAGAATCTGCCGAGGTGATGAAAAAGCTCTGGAAGAACTTTACAAAAAATACTATCGGATGATGGCCAAGTTAGTCATCACTAATAGCGGTAGCGAACAAGAGGCGAAGGATATTTATCAGGATGCGTTAATAGTATTTTGGCAGAAAGCAACCAGCGGCAACCTCACCCTTACTTCCAAAATCAGTACATATATTTATAGTATTTGTTTAAACCTTTGGAGAAAAGAACTTGACAGAAAGAAGCGACTTTCAAATGAAGAAAAAGATACTCCTGAATACATGGATATGGATATGGACAGGGCTGAGAGAATCAGGATCATCAAAAATTGCATCAACCAACTCGGTGATACCTGCCGTAAAGTACTTACCTATTATTATTATGAAAAAATGTCCATGACTGAAATAGCTTCAAAACTGGGTTTTGCCAACACGGATACAGCAAAAACGAAAAAATACAAATGCAAAAAGAAACTTGATGAGTTGGTTAAATCACAGTATTCAGAAAAAGATTTTTTAGATTGATTAGTTAATGGACATTAAGGAAAAAATAGAAGCCTACTTTGAAAGAACCCTGACTGAGGTTGAAATGAGGGATGTTGAAGAGGCAGTAAGCCAGGATCCGGAGCTTAAAAAGGAATTTGAATTTCAGGAGGATATAAATGAAGCATTAAAGGAAGTACGGGTTGCTGAACTTAAAGCACAACTGGAATCAATCTCTATTACAACCAGTATCTTTGATCAAACTATTTTCAAATTAATTACATCCATAGCAATAATTACCGGAGTCTCAATTATAGGATATTGGGCATTAAGAAGCGGGAATGAAAGTCCTGTAACTACTGAAGCTCAAAATGAAATACCGCTCGATTCACTCGATCATCCCGCTCTTATTCATGAACCTGATCAAGCCCAGGCAGAATCCTCAAAAGAAGTTCCTGAAACTACCAAAAAGACAACACCAGTTACTACTCCAACGCCAGTAACGCCTCATGTAATTGAAGAATTTGCTGATGAGGAAACGCGGGAAGAAATCTCTATTCCCGAAAATGATATTCTTGAAAATGCACCCTCCGCAAGCGCGGGCATAAGTGTGGAGTTGAAGATTGGAACACAATACAACTTCCACTACCAGTTCCTTAGTAACAGACTTTTCCTATTTGGAAATTTCAATGAGGAACTCTATGACATTTTGGAGATAAAAAACGACACTGAGTCACAATTGTTTTTCTCCTATAAAGAGAAATTCTATCAACTTGATAGGGAACAGAAGGAAATTACTCCACTTCAGGAAATAACCAATGAAGGACTTATCATCAGGTTAAAGTCTATCAAAGACAACCAATAACCGGTAAATCTTAATTTTTTTCTTTATTTGCTGCCCAAATCTATCTTTAGCTTAAATTTGAGCATATATAGGTTAAAGTGGAAAAACCAATCAAAACAAAAAAGAAGAAAAAGCTGGGGAGTTATCCCTATATAAGCGTTGTGTTCAGTATTACCCTTGCTCTTTTTGTTTTTGGATTATTCGCATCTTTAATCATCCATTCTCAAAAACTAGCTACTCTCATCAGGGAGAATGTTGAAATTCAGGTTTACCTCAGAAAGAATCTTTCGGAAAATCAGCAAATATCAATCAGGCAATCACTCGCATCTCAGGATTTCGTTGCAACAAATAGCGGAGAACCCCGGATAAGATTTATTTCAAAAGAAGAAGCCGCTAAGGACTTT
This sequence comes from Cyclobacteriaceae bacterium, assembly GCA_036397995.1. Classification (GTDB taxonomy): domain Bacteria; phylum Bacteroidota; class Bacteroidia; order Cytophagales; family Cyclobacteriaceae; genus DASWHX01. The sequence goes on along the minus strand of DASWHX010000144.1, from coordinate 2,096 downwards.
GTTGAAAACACAGGTGAAGATTTTGACTTCCTGGGCGAGAATCCCCTTCGGGATGCATTTATCATAAACCTGAATGAAAAATATCAATCGGAATTCAAAATGGATTCTATCAGGTCAGAAATAAATAACATTTCCGGGGTTTTTGAAGTAGAATATGTTGATAATTTAATCTCTTCAATAAATCAGAATATAACAAAGATTGGACTTGTCTTGGTGGGCTTTACTTTTATCCTGGTTGTGGTAGTGATTATACTTATTGGAAATACCATAAAACTTGCCTTGTTTTCTCAGAGATTCTTAATTAGAAGCATGCAACTGGTGGGAGCCACGAAAGCATTCATTCTGAAACCATTTCTTCTCCGATCTGCTTTCCATGGATTTCTGGGCGGTGTTTTTGCTTCAGTTGCCATCCTGGTTGTGCTCAATTATTCATACAAAACAATAGACGAGCTGGTAGCATTAAGGGATCAGAGACTGATTATGATCTTACTTGGAAGCCTTATACTCTCCGGTATTGTACTGGGTTTTTTTAGTACCTTGCGGGCTGCAAGAAAATATATGAACCGCTCTTTAGACGAACTTTATTAAAATGAGTAAAAAGGAAAACTTAGCATTTCAGCGAATAAATTATATTCTATTGATCGTAGGCATCTTAGCTATTGCACTGGGATTTACCATAATGTCGCTCGATAAAGATCCACATGGATTTGGAGTGTTAGGCTTAACTATTGGCCCTCTTGTAGTTATGAGTGGATTTGTGCTTGAATTCTTTGCTATCCTCTACCGGCCCAGGAAATAAATGACAAATTTTGAGGCCTTTATTCTTGGGGTCCTTCAGGGACTTACTGAATTTCTTCCAATTAGCAGCAGCGGTCATCTTGAAATTGGCCAGGCTTTGTTTGGGCTGCATCCAGGAAATGAATTGCTTTTTACGGTGATTCTACATGGTGCAACTGTCCTCAGTACCATAGTTGTTTTCAGAAAGGAAATTAAGTTCATTCTTTCAGGAATTTCGCTAAAGGGAAACAACGAGCAATCCTCCTATTTAATAAAATTGCTGATCTCCGCTATTCCCATCGCCATTGTAGGCTTGGTCTTTGAAAGTGAAATCAAAGCTTTATTTTTTGGTAACATTGGGATTGTTGGAATTATGCTCCTTATCACCGGACTCATTCTTGTATTTGCCCATTTCAACCGATCAAGAGAAAAGCCGATAGGGTATTTTCACTCCATAATTATTGGTTTGGTTCAAGTAGTGGCAATATTGCCGGGTATATCAAGATCAGGGGCCACAATTTCAACTGCATTGTTATTAGGTATTTCAAGAGAAGAAGCTGCACGATTTTCATTTCTTATGGTCCTTCTTCCAATTATCGGCGCAAATGCTAAAATAATATTTTCCGGTGGGTGGCTTGAAGAAGGTTATTCAATTCAACCTTTGCTAATAGGTTTTATTGCGGCATTTATTTCAGGATACATCGCATGCAAATGGATGCTGTCAATTGTAAAAAGCGGGAAGCTTTTGTACTTTGCGATCTACTGCTTCATTCTTGGGATGTCCGCTTTGATTTTTCATTACCGGTTTTAGATGAGTGTTGAAGAACAAGACAAAATCATTCTGATCGACAAGCCCACTGGCTGGACTTCCTTCGACGTAGTAAAGAAAATCAGAAATTGTCTGGGAATCAGGAAGGTAGGACATGCCGGCACTCTTGATCCACTGGCAACTGGATTACTTATTCTTTGCACCGGAAAAAAGACAAAGGAAATTAATGAGATTCAGGAAATGGAGAAAGAGTACATAGGTGAATTCACTCTGGGTCAAATAACCGATTCCTTTGATCTTGAAACTCCGGTTAAATTCGTATCCAATTGCAAAAATGTTACTCCTGATTCAGTTATTGAGACTGCCAAAAAGTTTGTTGGCACAGTAGACCAGATACCACCGGCATTTTCGGCCATAAAAGTTGAAGGCAAAAGGGCTTACCTGAAGGCCCGGAAAGGAGAAAAGCAATCGATTCAGCCTAGAAAAGTAACTCTATACAGTTTTGAAATACTTAAAATAGAAATTCCGTTAATTGCTTTTAAAGTAATTT
>DASWHX010000143.1:0-2843 GCA_036397995.1 Cyclobacteriaceae bacterium | reverse complement strand
ACGAATTGGAGTTGGATGATCGATAGGCCTTGATTCAATAATATCATCAACTATTTTTTTTGAATAGTTGAGATCACCAAGCGCATTACCCAATCGCTCCAAATTATCATTTGACGGTTTTAACCATAAATCCATATCTCCGGTAAACCTGGCATATCCATGAAATCCAACTGCAAGCCCACCAACAAGGAGAAATTCAACTTCATTTTTAATGAGTTGTTCCAATACCTCCTTATAAAAACCTTCTATTTCCATTCTATTCTTCTTGGCCCTTTTGTGTTGACCTGTTTCAAACCTTGTTTTGATAATTCCATAAGATATTCCCATTTTTTCATAGGAGACCATGACAAGTATCTATCAATAAAAGTATTCTGCTGATCATCTGCGTTTTTATGATCCGGATTCCACTCTACCTTTCTGGACATAATTAATCGATTTTAGCGTTTAATGATACTACATTGACATCCCCATGTCTTTATTCTTGGGCTTTTTTAAAACCTTTGAACTCATAGGTTGTTTTTGATATTCAAAAACTTTAGTCCGTTTCATTTGTTCTGTTATTTGCAAATGCGTAGGATTTGAGATGTGTGTCCATTTTGTGTTCTTTATGTCTGGACGGTTATCTTCGGTATATTCCAATTCATTTGTTCGGAAATAATTCCTGTTTTCAGAAGTAGCAACCCAGTATGTTTGATATACTGCGTTGAACTCCCTTTCAAATTTTTCCAGTGTTTTTATTTGAACCAATAATAATTAGCCTTTAGTGGGACTTAAAATATTCTTCTATTTCTGTAAAATCGTCTTCATCATTAGTAATATAGTCCGATTTTTTACAAAAAAACATCTTTTTCGCATAGCCACTACATTTTTTGAAATATTTCCAATCGAGGTTTGAGAAACATTCACAAAAAAATTTCGCTACTGCCGCCTTGGCCAAATCGGGCCTTTACACAGTTACTTAGTCACTACCTTCCCCACGCCAACCTTTCTAGTCCTGGTTATCCTGAATTCTAAATCGTCCTTTTTCCCTTGGAAAATATTTTTTGATGACCTGTCTATACTTCTCTTCGTGCTCCTTCTTTACCAACTGATGATTAATATATATTCCATCATCTTCAAAATCTATGCTCATTTCAGAAGATTTTGATTTCAGATATCCATCATTAACTGCCGCCTCTCTTAATTCTTTGATTGCTGCTGCCATTTTTTCTTCCATTACCTTGATTTCTTCCTCCATCACTTTTATCTCTTTTTGGGCGCGCATCATTTCTTCTTGCATTTTCTTCATTTCTTCCCTGTTCATCAATTCTAAATTCATTTGTTCCATTTGTTCCCTCAGCTCCATCATGCTCACCTGGAGGTTCTGGATATTTTGCTTACCCAATTGAATTTGCAATTCACGAAGTTTCTCTAATTCCTGAAGGGTGATAGGGTCAATGGTGAGATTAATAGTCTTCAGTTCTTTCATGGCTTCGGTCAGTTTCCTTTGATCTTCATCAAGAAGTCTTGCCCAATCTTCCTGGTGCGCTTTCATTTCCTCAACCAACTTTTTCAATTTTTGGTTATCAATTTCAGGAGAATCAATTTCAACCACGGATAATATGTTATTCAGTCTTTTGAGTTGCAAATTACTTTTGCCCGATTCCTCTTCTGTTTCAAGATTTTTGTTCACATGCTTATTACTTTCATCTGGTAATTTCTCTTCATCCACACTTTCAAAAATCGCCATCCTTGCAGTCAGATCTCCTTTAGACGCCGGATACAATTTTTCAGTACCAGCCGGTGCCTGATCAATGGTATTCTCATTCTTGTTGCTAAATGCCAGCGTCAGTGCCAACATGCCTAAAACAATCGTATATGCCACCATATTCCTGAATGAATGGCTTTTTTCGTTGAGCTTTAACTTTCCCATAATTCTGTTTATTCGAGTAAATAATTCATTTTTCCCGTTATGAAAACCCTGAGCAATTGAATGATTTGCCTGGAATTCCCGTGTTGCAATCAGTGCACGGGCATACTCAATTTTATGTGTGTACTTCAACGCAAAATCGTCACAAGCTTGCTCTCGTTCCATCCTGATATTTCGTGAAATTAACCAGGTAAACGGATTGAAGAAGAAAATAATGTCCACTATTGATTGCAAAAGGTTTAACAGATAATCATTTCGTTTAATGTGAGCTAATTCATGAAGTAAAACAGATTCTACCTGTTGCTGTGTTAGACCGTTTACAAAGCCAATTGGTATTAGTACGACTGGTTTTAAAAATCCAGCTGCAACCGGCAGATTTACTTTTTCGCTCAGAAAGATTCTCACCCGGCGGGAAAAATTCAATCTTTCAAGCAATCGATTGAATAAAAGATCTAACTCATAATCAACCGGCAATATTTTTTGTGTTTTCAAAACATGAACCTGGTATATTCCGCCAAGAAATCGCATTGTCAGAAATGTAATGCCGCCCACCCAAAGCACAAATATCAGGGGCGCCTGTTGATTAAGGAATTCCACCACTGAGTACCAAACTGAAATTTTGGTGGTGGTTTCGGGAATAAGAAGGCTAAAATCTTTAGCAGGAACCAATAGGGTAGATCCGGTTTCAATATTTAGGTATTTGAATAGTGTTACGGAAAACCAGGTAATTTGTGTGACCAGCGCGGCATAATAAAGCTTGTATCTGAAAACAGGGTTGCCAGATATAAATACCGTTAAGATAAGTCTCAGAACCAGGTAAATGGTAAGTCCCTGCCACAAACTGTGCAGCAAACTCCATCCTATTTGGGATGAAGCGCGATTTTGGATTATTTCATTTACAAATTCCATAACCTGATTATTTTAGACCCTTTTC
>DASWHX010000142.1:0-3725 GCA_036397995.1 Cyclobacteriaceae bacterium | reverse complement strand
TCAGTTGGAGCTGAATGGGAGTATAAGTTCTCTAACCACAATCCGTTTGATCCTCTCAAATCAGGCGGCTTGAAAGCAGTTACATTTATCACTCATAAGGCTTCTTTCAAATGGGGGATTATTTTTGATCAACCGACGTATAGCATCGGCATAAGTTACTCAACATCCTCCTTATCAAACAGAAATTCTGTTATTATTCCCGGTCTGGAATTTGGAATTAAAATAAAAATTAATAAAAAGAAAAAGCGAAAATTGGTTCTTGAATCTTCTTCAGTTTCAGAAGTTCGATCATTCTTTAAAGAAAACATAAATGAGAAAGATAAAGTAATTAATCAAGAAGATGATGCAATTGTATCTTTAAATAAAATGCAGGATATGAGATTTGAGTTAAGGAAAGATTTCAATTTTGTTTTTAATGATGCAGAACTTAATAATGAAGCAAAAGAATATCTGGATGATATTGTTAACTTATTGAAAGAAAATGATTTGCTTCATCTTAAAGCAATCGGGCATACTGATGACATTGGCAGTAAACAAACCAATCTTTCTATTTCAAGAAGAAGAGCGGAATCAGCCATTAATTATTTAATTAGTCAGGGGATAGATAGTAAACGATTGCGTTCAATTGGTAAAGGAGACTCTGATCATCTTTATCCAAACGAGACTGAAGAAAATCGAAGTCGAAATCGCAGAGTAGAACTTATTCTTTATTTCCCCGGCAAAGAAGACTAATTATGATTTGCCATTCCTGATTATCTTGCCAATCAAACTTTTGTAAAGCAGTTTTCTTCAAAAAATTAATTCAGCTTTCTTTTTTATCAACACCGACCTCATGCTGATAGAACCCATCGTGGTCTTTTCTGAAAAGAAATTAATTATTTCATTTCTTTCCGTTACTCCCAGGGTGTACAATAGCGGAAAAAAATGGTCAGGGGTTGGGATTGATAATTTAGCGATCTCTCCATGTTTTTCGTAGTCAATTAAAGCCTCATCATCCCTGGTCCAAATGAAATTCTTAGCCATTGCATCAAATTCAATTGTCCAATCGTAACTCAAATCTTCAAAGCGCATAATTCTCAGATTGTGAACGATGTTTCCGCTTCCTATTATCAGGACGCCTTTCGCGCGCAGTTTCTTAAGTTCGCCAGCCAGCTCGTAATGATAATTTGCGGGTTTGTGATAATCTATGCTTAGTTGATAAACAGGAATATCGGCGGAAGGAAACATTTGATTCAGAACGGACCAGGTGCCGTGATCCAGACCCCAATCATGATCCAAACCTATTTCAGTTTTTTTAACAAGAGATTTTGTGAATTCCGCGAATTGCGGAGCACCCGTAGCGGGATAATTTACCGCAAATAATTCCTTTGGAAATCCATAGAAATCATGGATAGTTCTTGGCTTTTCCATAGCGGTGACCCACGTACCCTTAGTTAGCCAGTGGGCAGAAATACAAAGTATAGCTTTGGGAACCGTTAAACCGGAAGCAATCTTTTTCCATTCATTGGTATAAAAATTTTCTTCAATGGCATTCATTGGATTTCCATGACCAATAAAAAGTACGGGCATGACCGGCGTTTCCGGTAAATCCAATAATTCTTCCGGTAGTTTTCGTTGCATTCTAAATTCTTGCACTACAATTTAGTAACAACAAATTTATCAAATAAGTTTGCCAAATATTTAAGCAATCCGTATTACGAATTAGCGATGAGTGTTAAATTTCCAACCTTTAACACGGATGGAGGGTCTAATGATGAAAAAACAAATTAAGAACTTTATGAAAAATGTTTTGATGATGATGGCAACCTTTGTTTTACTGGCTGCGGGTTGTGTAGAAGACAAACTTGATCTCGATGACGTACCTATCGGAGTTGACTTTACGCTTCCCAAAGGTGAAAAAGCTATTGTGGATGCGGTAAACGGCAAACTCTCCATAGAAATTGAGAATGTCTATGACAGTAGGTGTCCTGCCAATGCCATTTGCATTTTAGAAGGAAATTACGGAGTTGATTTAATGATTTCGGATGCAACTCAGTCGACCCCGGTTAAGTTGTGTAATTTGTTCTGCGGCAGCGATTACAAACTGCGAGATACCGCCAGTTTTGTTTTGAATGAAACTGAATACCAAATTGTATTAAAAGATTTGCAGCCCTATCCGGGCACGATAGAGAATGATGAGCCAAAAAAGGTTATCCTGGAAATATTAAAGTAGGGCATTAGCCCTACTTTCCTTTAATCTCGGATAGAATTTTTTCAATTCGCTTCCAACCTTCTTCCCGCGCCTTCTTATTTTCTGCGGATCCCTCGTCCGCTTCTCCGGACCGCATAAACCCATGTCCGGCGCCTTCATAAATCACATAATCATATTCCTTTGATAACTCTTTCATTTTCTTTTCCGCATCGGGAATAGAAGCATTTATCCTGTTGTCGCTTCCGCCATAAAATCCATAGACGGGAGCTTTTATGTTTTCGTAGCCGCTATCAGGCGGAGAACCATAACAAACCATTGCAGCTGACAGATTTGGCTGATTGGTTGCAAACCTGAAACTCTGGCTGCCACCCCAGCAAAAGCCTATTACTATTACTTTACCATTGGATGACGGCAGTTTAGAAACATGATCATAAACTGCATTGAGGTCTTTGGTGATTTGATCAGGATCCAATTGGTACAAAGCTTCACGGGCTGCATCACCGGTTTCAAAGTCGCTGGTCTTGCCACCGGCGGGGCCCATTCCGGAGAGTAAATCAGGGGCAATGGCAATATAACCGCGTTCTGCAAACTGGTCTGCCATTCCACGAACCCAGTCATTCAAACCTCTGTTCTCATGAATAAGAATTATTGCCGGTACTTGGTTACTCACTTCCGGATATACCAGAAAAGAATGTACGGTCTTATCGCCTTGCTTTACTTCCACCCACTCCTGGTGACGCGGAGATTTCTCCAGTCTTTCTTCAGGCGTTTGCGCCGCGGCTATCCAGCTCGCTGACACAAGAATTGCTGGTAAGAATACTTTTTTCATTATTATTATCATTTAATTTTTGGGAACTAATCTATACTTTTCTGCCATAACAGATTCTATTTTTTCTTTGGAATAATACATGGGAAAATACTCATCATTTGCCCACATTTCGAACAAATTTCTATAGAAAGGACTTTCAGGGTCACCTGATTGTCCGGGAGAATTTATGCCCAAAGAATTATCCCAGTCCCCGACTGGTATTATTACTCTGAAACTGGCACCGCTTGATTGATTTAGACCATTGCCCGTAGATCCCGGAGTATAACCATTGCCGCCCCTGGGGGCAGGTCCAACATTAAACTTTTCCTGAAATTCCTTATTTACAGCCCGACTTAGTGGATGGTAAATAAGGGCATGCTTGTAACCTGGCTGACCGTATACCCAATCCTCCATGTTGTTGCCAAACTTTTCCGCGAGAGTATTGATGGCGGTTGAAAAAGTCTTTTTCAGAAAATCAATTCGATTTGTTTCGAAATCGTTTCCAAACATTTCATTAGGAGAAGACAAATAAGTAATAATACGGGTTAGCTGCAAATTAATTGAACCCCTGACTTCAACCGGAATGAACCGCATATTTGCTTCACGCCTGATTTGGGTTTCCCATTCCACGTAAATACCGGCTTCTACGGAATTTCGATCCAATACAAAATCCCAGGTTTGTAGCCATTCCCGGGCCTGCTCTTCCATTTTATTATCAAATGCTAT
>DASWHX010000141.1:0-20804 GCA_036397995.1 Cyclobacteriaceae bacterium | reverse complement strand
TTCAGAATTTTAATTTGAACCCAGCATTGATAACAAACCCATCCACGGGTGCGTAAATATCTCTGAACTGTGGGTTATCCGGTGTGCCGGTAAAAATTGTATCAAACCGGGTTTGCCGGGTATCAAGAAAGTTTTCAAGATTAAGAAAAATGGAAAAGTGTTCTCCGAACATTTTCTCACTCATTAAACCTAAAATCCAGTAAGATTGTCCGGTTAATCCGTCACTTAATTTTTGCGGACTAAAATAATAGGCTTCAAAACCGACCCAAAGATTTTCTTCCTTTTCAAACATTAATACATTATTCAGGCGATGTTTTGCCACCAGCGGAAATTTAGTAGTAATGCCATTATAATGTTCGTTTACATCTGCAAAGGTGTACCCCACGAATAATTTGAAATCATGGTAACTTAGTTTTAGATTTACTTCCGCTCCTTTTGTATCAATATTTCCATCAGGTTGCTGAAACTCGAAAAAACTTTGGTTATTCTGAATAAGGACGACCGGATTTTCAATATTAGTATAGAAGCCAAGTATGTTTGCAGTTAACAATAACTCTTTGGAGATATTTAACCTGTAGTTTACATCAAGGTTGGTTCCCATCGATTGTTCCGCATCAGGATCATTAACACTTAAGGGCAACACATTCCGGAACTGGATGCGCTCGGCTTCTTCGGAAAAAATTGTTGGTGTTTTATAACCTAATCCACCACCAACTCTCAATGTGAGAGATTGAACGGGTTTATACATGAAGGAAAGCCTGGGTAATGCGAAAAATTCATATTCACTGTGGTAGTCAATTCTAAAACCTGTTTCCAGGGAAATTTTGTTACTTGCCTTCCAGATATTTTGAATAAAAGCGCCGACTGTAGCATTTTGGTAGTCCAGGGGCGATCCTGCTGAACCTGTTGATTGATCAAAATGATCGGTCCACAAATTCAAACCCAATACCCATTCCATCCGGTCGCTGAAATGCAGGTAATTCAATTCGGTAAACGAAGAATTTTGTACTCCTGCAAACGTGAAATTGGGAATGGAAATCTTTCGATCATAATTGCTGTAACTATTCTTCAGGCCTATTTTAGACCGGGTACTTATCCTGTGCTCAAACGAAATCTGGGTAGAAATACGTGTAGTTTCATTTTCTTCATAATAAGCATTTGCTGTTTGGGTTCCTTTAACATAGTCGATATTGCCTCCTAATCGATCTTCCGTGATTAGGTTTAACCCGATATTGAAATCACTTTTATCATTAAGATAAACAAATAACTTAGGGTTGAATGTAAAGCGATCAAATTTCGGTATTGCAGTGAGGCCAATATTTGCCGGATCATACGGTGAGCCAAGATTATATGATGTGAAAACAGTAGCACCGAACCTCTTGAATTTCCTGGAGTAAAAACTGCTGGCATCCAAACCCAATGCGGAAGTCCCGTTCAACATAAAACTTAGTTCAGATTCTTTGCGTGGTGTTTTGGAAACCAGGTTCACGAGTCCCGCGATTGCACCACCTCCGTATAATGTTGATGTTGCTCCCTTAATAACCTCCACTTGTTTCAGATCAAGCGGTGCAATTTGCATCAGGCTTAACCCACTGGAAAAGCCCGAATAAAGTGGCAGACCATCGCGGAGCAATTGCGTATATTTACCATCAAGGCCTTGTATGCGAATACTGGAGTTATAGGAGGTTGCCGATGTTTGCTGGGTCTGTATTCCGGTACTCTCATTTAACATCATCCGAATATCACCGGGTTTCATATTTCCTTTTTCTGCTAATTCTTCCCCTGCAATAAATTCTACTCGTGTCGGGATATCTTCAATAGTTCTGGTGCTTCGTGTCGAAGAAATTGTAACTTCTTCCATTTCCTCAGCAATGGGTAACAAATACAATATGTTGTTATTCAGAGAGTCGGCCAATGGGAAGTTTACCTGAAACCTGAGTGTCTGGTAACCGATATAACTAAACTGTACCTGGTAAACCCCGTCAGGAATATTGGTAATAATTACACTCCCGTTTTTATCTGAAATATTCCCTTTCGACAGTTCAGGAATAAATACCGAAACACCAATTAAAGGTTCTTGTGTTGTTTTATCCTGAATTGTAGCCTGATAGGTATTTTGTGAATAGACGAAAGTGCAATTCAGGATCAGTAAAAATAGAGTTTGATAAAATTTCTGTTTTAAATTCATTTCCAACCGGTGAATGGTTTAATCATTTCTTCTCTTTGATTTATTCTAGTTTGCAATTTCCAAAGTTAGCGTTTTAAATCACCATCCGGACAATCCGTAATGGTATACATCACTTTTAAACAAATCTCTTACTTTACTGTTCATGAGGAGAAACTATAATTCCAATTGCAGGATTTTTGATACTCAAATACATGATTGACATCATATAAAAGTTGTTGAAGCCTGATTCTGTTTTTCCCAGGAAATGAAGAAAATCATAGCTGAAATCAGGTTATGGCTGTAAATTGATAACAAATCAGTGTAGGAAACGTCTGGTTCAGAATTTATCACAATGAATAAGCTTAATCAAAATCAAATTGATTATTTGCTGAGAAGTCAGATGATCGGCCGAATTGGTTGTGCGGCAGATGGCAAAGTTTATGTGGTTCCTATTACTTATATTTATGATGGAACATATATAATAGGACACAGCATGGAAGGAATGAAAATAAGAATGATGCGCACGAATCCCAACGTGTGTTTTCAGGTGGAAGACATTGTCTCACCCGTAAACTGGAGGTCGGCACTGGTATGGGGAGAATATGAGGAAATAAAAGAAGTGAAGGAAGTTCGGCAAATTCAGGAATTGTTTCGAGACAGACTTGCCCCTTATCAGATAAGTGAAGCAGGTAAGCCTCCCGATAGTTTTGAAAAAGCACCCCGGGTGGTAGAAAAACCCCTGATGCCTATTTTTTTCAAAATAAAAATTACCGAGAAAACAGGGCGATTTGAAAAGTAATTTCTGTCATTGTCAGTATGGAATTGTTTTAACTCATTACTAAAACCTTTGCTCCCTGGGCATGTTTTTGTTTGATATCAATCAATGCCTGATTTGCTTGCTCAAATGGGTAGACCTGAATTTCTGGCTTTAGTGGAATACCGGCTGCAATTTCAAGAAAATCCACAACATCTTTTCTGGTAATGTTTGCTACACTTTTTATCTCTTTTTCCATCCACAGATGTTTCTGATAATCAAGTTGAAGTAACGAATTCAAATCACTGGATTCTTTCCGAATGGCATTTATAGCAAGTCTGCCTCCCGGTAACAGATGATTCATGGAACCCACCACTGTATTCCAAACCGGAGTGGTGTCAATAATTGCATGTGCTTTTTGAGGTGGGCCGTCCTTGATGTCGCCGGCCCAAAAAGCGCCCAAAGATCTGGCAAAAGTTTGCTCATCGGGACTTCTTGCAAATACGAGTACAGGAGAATTGGGGAATAGAAATTTCGCCATTTTCAATACCAGGTGGCCTGATGCCCCAAAGCCGGATAGTCCAAGCACTTGCCCATCGGCCAGGTTTGTTAATCGTAATGAACGATAGCCAATAGCTCCGGCACAAAGCAAAGGAGCCGCTTCAGTATCGGAAAAAATCTCCGGAATTGGATAAGCGAAACTTTCACCTATTGTAATATACTCCGCGTATCCTCCATTTGCATCTTTGCCTGTTCCTTTAAAATCAGCACACAAATTTTCATTACCATTTAAACAAAATTCACAATTACCGCAGCTGGAAAATATCCAGGCAACTCCAACCCGGTTTCCAATTTTTAATTGCTTTACTTTATTCCCGGTCTTTTCAACAACTCCTATTACCTGGTGTCCGGGAACTATTGGGAAAAATGAAGGTGTCGCTCTGCCTTCTATTTCATCTATTTCTGTGTGGCAAATACCGCAACATGTAATTTTGATCAGTACCTCTTCAGCCAGAGGCTCCCTTACAGGAATCTCTACTATATGTAATGGCTCATCACCTTTACTAAGATCAAATTCTCCTTTATCAAGTACCAAAGCTTTCATTCCAATAATTAAACAAGTTATCGCCCGAAAAACAAATCACAATCCATGATATTGAAATAATCTCACCAGATTTTCTATTTTCCTGTAATTCCACCCAAATTTCAGCTTTCCCCTTAATGATAATAGTCAAATCCTCTGTTGATTAAGATCATTGTTTAGGCATTGTAGTCGGAATACATTGTCGTTGAAATGGAGGAGTAAACAACGTTCTCCATTTGAGAATGGCTGAGACCTCAAAGTTTAGGTATTAGGTAAACATTAAGTCCGGCCATTTCTTAAAAACTTGTACAACTCAAATGTTCTCAGAAATGGAAAAATATAAGATACTCGTTCCGGTTGATTTCTCGCCGTACTCAGTAAATGCTCTGAAAAATGCTGTTTCCCTGGCAAAGAAGACAGATTCATTCATATCAATTGTACATGCCGTAATGGTACCTGTCGTATATGGAGAAGATGATATGGAATCTTCAGGTTGGCAGGCAGAGGAAATGGAAAAAGGAATAAAAGACAATCTGGAGAGCATGACTAATCTTGTTCCTGACCTGAAAGATATTGATCACGAGTTCAAGTTGGAATATGCACTTTCGCCAGATGCCATCATTACATTCACGCTTCAAAATGAGGTGGATTTGATTGTTATGGGCACTCGTGGCAAAAACAGGAAAGGGAGAGCCCTATTTGGCAGTAATACATTCGCCGTAATTAACAGTGTAAAGTGTCCTGTGCTGGCGATTCCAGAGGATGGCAACATTAATGATGTAAAGAAAATTATTTTAGCGGTTGATTATGATGAAATTCCTCCCTATGCCTCTTTTGAGCCACTGATAAAACTGGCAAGACTTTTTGGCGCACAGGTGAATATTATTCATATCGGCAAGGAAATGAAATTAACAAGTGAAGAATTGCTTGAAGCCAGGAACCTGGAGCAGTATTTTAAGACAGTCAAGCATCAATACAAGTATCTATTCGGAGGAGACGAAGAAAAGACTATCTCGACCTATTTGAAGAATGAAAATGCCCGGGTTCTGGCGATAATTTCCAAGGAGCATACTATGGTGGAAAAGCTTCAGCATCGATCTTTAACTAAAAAAATAGTAAGTCACCTCAAAATTCCTTTGTTGGTTTTACATGAAAATTCCGGGTAAGATGAAAATATCGCAATTATTAATACCAATAGACTTTTCAGAGTGTTCCAGGAATGCTTTGGTCTATGCATTAAAGTTGAACAAGTATTTCAAGGCAAAAATAACTATGGTCAACTGTTACACACCATCAATGCCGGTGGCCGGGTTGAAGTTGCAGATTGATACTGATTTGGAGAAAGGGTATAAAGCTGAAACTGAAAAAAAATTTCAAAAACTGGAAAAAGAAATTCCTGAGTTACAAATTATACCGTATGAATACATTATTAAGATGAAACTGGCTCCGCAGGGAATAATAGAAACCGCATCCAAAAGCAAAACGAACCTAATCGTGATGGGAACCCGGGGTACAAATACTAAACTGCAAACGGTTTTCGGAAGTAATGCATATTCTGTAATCAAAGAATCCAAAATTCCTGTTTTGGCAATTCCGAAGGATGCTAAATTCAAGACTCTGGATAGAATCCTGGTTGCCGCGGATTATAAGGACATCAGGAATACAAACCCTTTGGAACTGGTAAGAGAGATAGCGGGAATATCAGATTCAAGATTGGAAATCCTACACATCAATGGCAAAATTAAGAAGATGAAGGAATCTGAATTATCCGAACTTCTGGAATTAAGGAAATTATTTTCCGGGATGGATTTTTCTTTTCATCAACTGCACACTGATAAAATTGATGAAGGATTAGAAACGTTTGTTAATCAATATAGAATAAACATGGTGGTATTGCTTCACAGAAAGCATAATCTTCCTGAATCAATATTTAAGAAAAGGATAACAAGAAAAATTGCGCTTCATTTCCAGGTTCCCATTCTGGCATTGCCGGAATTGCCCGTAGCTTTACCAAAGAAGCTAATAATGTAGGCGTAGATTCTTAGAGTCTCTTAATCCATTTTAGTCAATTCCTTTTTTTCCAGAGAATTCAACCGCTTCTCAAGGTCTTCAAGGTCGTTTGTTCTCGCGAGATGAAGTTTTTCCAGGGTTCGATCTATCACCTTCTTTAATTCAGGGTTAATTTTTTCTTCCAGGTGATTTGATTTTTCTTTCAGTTCCCCGAGCCATTCTTTACCCTTCTTCCTGGTTTCCCTGGATTTTGCAACTCCCTTATTAATCCATTTCTCCGCGTCAGATCTGGCTCTGCTTATGATATCAGAGGTGTCCCGTATGAAATCCCTTAGCTCATCTCTGGCTTCTTCAAATTTCAGAGAAGTATTAATAGAGATTTTCCGCGCCATAAAATCAACTTTATCCTTCATTTCTTTCGGCTTCTCAATCATTTCCTCAAAAAAATCTTCAACTTCCTCGCGAGCTAATTTTGTTTTACCGGAAATCCGGGTGATTAACTTGTTAAAATCCTCTTTAATCTCTTTAGATTTACTTCCCAGTTGTTCAAGGGCTTTCTCCCCTTCATCTCCGGTCAATTTGTGCTTCTTAACTAACTTCCTGATCTGTTTCCTGACTTTGTCGGCGGATATTACTACAGCTCCTAAGCTCAGGTGCAGTAATTCCTTTAATAACGTCTTGCTTTCCATAGTATTCTTCTTTTGAATTTATCTTGTGTACCTTTGTACTTCATTACAGGGCTTAAGTTGATCTATATAGCCGAGTAATTCAATGATCTGAATTCGTCCTGCTGAATGATTTATATCATTTTATAACATTTCTCAAAGGCTGTTTCCGGTTCCCGGTTTTGTGACATTAATCACCGTGCATTTTGATTAAGATCATCAGAAACTTGCTGTGAATGTCCTTATTTAGGCAAAACTGATGATTGAAATTAAAGAAAAGAAAATTCTTCTGGAAAAAACCGGCAATGGTTTCGAGAACGATGGTGTATTTAATCCCGCGGTAATCCAGGATAATGGGAAAATTATTATCTATTACCGTGCAGTGAGAACCGGCAATTATTCCTCCATAGGTTATTGCGAGTTGGAGTCCCCTATGGTTGTAAAATGCAGAAATGAAAGGCCGCTGATATTCCCCGAACATGATTACGAAAGCCAGGGAATCGAGGATCCAAGAATTACCAAAGTTGAGGACACCTATTATCTGACCTATTGCGCTTATGATAATACCAATGCGCTGGGTGCATTGGCAATCTCCAAAGATTTACATCATTTTGAAAAGAAAGGAATTATAACTCCAAGATTTACCTACCGGGAATACAAACATCTGATAGAGTGTTGCACAAACCTGAGGGATAAATATCTTTTTCATTACAAAATTTTTAAAGAGCATGGACTGGGACCGGAAGTTGCCCATAAATTAATGGTATGGGATAAAAATGTGATGCTTTTTCCAAGAAAAATAGATGACAAATTTGCAATGCTTCATCGCATCCACCCTGGTATTCAATTAGTATTATTTGATCATTGGGAAGACTTAACCATAGAATTTTGGGAAGATTATTTCATTAATCTTGAAAGCCATATTGTAATGGATCCCATGTTGCGTCATGAATCAAGCCATATTGGTGGAGGAGCGCCGCCCATTGAGACTGAGGATGGATGGCTTTTAATTTATCATGCATCTGAAAGCACACCGGAGGGATTGACTTACCATGCATGTGCAGCTTTACTTGATTTGGGAAATCCGCTAATCGAAATCTCCAGGTTGCATGAACCTCTGATTTCTCCCACAGAAGACTGGGAAAAATCCGGAGTTGTAAATAACATAATTTTTCCCACCGGTACCGTAGTTCAAAATGATGACCTCTACATTTATTATGGTGCAGCTGATGAAAGAGTAGGGGTTGCCAGGGTAAGCAAGTCGGAACTCATGAGTGAATTAAAGAAACAAGTAAAAGAATGATCAAATGACCTTCGCGAAAGAAAAAATTGTTTTTATGAGTACCTACCCAAACAGGGAATGTGGTATAGCAACTTTTTGCCAGGACATGGTTCAGGCTCTTGATACGTTATTCAGCGAAAACTATAACTGGCAAGTTTGTGCCCTTGAAGAAAATGAAACTGACGAATATGATTATCCGGATGAAGTTAAGTACAGGCTGAATACAGCTGACAAGCAGCAATACATGGATTTCGCGGTTCAATTGAATAAAGACAGATATGTTAAGGGAGTTTGCATCCAGCATGAATTCGGATTATTCGGAGGTGAGTATGGTAACGATATATTTGAATTCCTTAATGCAGTTGATATCCCCGTAACCATAATATTTCATTCTGTTTTGCCGGCACCAAACGCTGAGTTGCGTAAGGTAGTAGTTGCGTTAGCAGATTCAGTGGAAAGGATTATTGTGATGACGGATAATTCAGCCGGGATCCTGAACCAGGATTACGGTATTATGCAGGAAAAAATTCGGATCATCCCCCACGGCACGCATCATGTTAGCTGGAGTAGCCCCGAAGCACTGAAAAAGAGATATGAACTTGGAAACAAAAAAATAATTTCAACCTTTGGATTGATTAGTGAAAATAAAAGTATAGAGACTGCCTTATATGCGTTGCCGGATATTATAAAAGTATTTCCGGATATCCTTTATTTGGTGATTGGTAAAACTCATCCTAAAATTATTGAAAGAGATGGAGAAAAATACCGGATTTTTTTAGAGGGATTGGTGAAGGACTTGAAATTGGAGAAGAATGTCAGATTTATAAACAGGTACCTAATCACCCCTGAACTCCTGGAGTATCTGCAACTATCTGATCTGTATTTGTTTACTTCTAAAGATCCTAAGCAGGCAGTAAGCGGTACTTTTGCCTATGCACTAAGTTGCGGTTGTCCTGTCATTACCACGCCGTTCCCTCATGCCAGGGAACTACTCAGCAACCAGGTGGGGTATTTCTTCGATTTCGATAATCACAAACAGCTGGCAGAAGCTGCAATTAAACTCCTTCAGAATCCTGATGACCTGAAAAGCAAAAGCTTTGAAGCTTACCGGATATCACAGGAGTCTGTTTGGCAAAATGTGGCCATCAAATTAATGAAAGTTTTTCATGAACTCGATAAGTCAGCGGCTACCTGGACAATAAATTATAATCTGCCCGAATTAAGAATGTCGCACTTTACAAACCTTGTCGACGACATAGGAATCGTTCAATTCTCCAAAATCAATGTACCGGATCTATCTTCAGGGTATACGTTGGATGATAACGCCAGGGCTTTGATTGCAATAACCATGCATTATCTGAAAACAGGTAATTCAAATGACTTAAGCTTAATTCGAAAATTTTTAGATTTTATCCAGCTTTGTCAGCTTGATGATGGCCGCTTCTTTAATTACCTGGACTCGCAAGGGAAATACCATTACAGAAATCATTATGTAAATCTAAATGACTCCAACGGCCGCGCAATTTGGGCACTCGGTTTCCTGATCTCCAAAAGTGACTCCTTGCCGCCATCAATATCGATGGATGCAAAATTATCATTCACTAAAAGCTTATTATGGCTGGAGGAGATTGACTCACCACGTTCAGCGGCATTTATAATTAAAGGTCTATATTATCTCTATAAACATGAACCCTCCAAAGATCTTTCTGAGATTATCATAAAATTGACTGATAAACTTGTTGGGATGTACAACTCTTCAAATCAATTCCGCTGGAGATGGTTTGAAAATTATCTAACCTATGCAAACGCTGTGATGCCGGAAGCGGTTCTTATGGCTTACGAGATCACCGGATACTCCAAATATCTTGATGTTGCGTTAAACAGTTTCAATTTTCTGCTTTCTCAAACATTTAAGGAGGATCAAATCAGGGTTGTCTCAAACAGAGGCTGGCAGTTAAAGGGTGAGTCCAAAAAATCCTTTGGTGAACAGCCTATTGATATAACTTATACAATTCTTGCACTGGATTCATTTCACAGAATTCTGCAGCTGAACAACTACGAGGAATATAAGAAAATCGCTTTCAGCTGGTTTTTGGGAAACAATAAGATTAATCGCGTGATGTTCGATTTGAATACCGGTGGTTGTTACGATGGGCTGGAAGAAACCGGAGCCAATTTAAACCAGGGTGCGGAATCAACAGTTTGTTTCCTGATTTCACAAATGAGTATGAACATTATTGATGTTGAAAAAGAGGAACCGGTTGAGCATGAAGTCTAACGCTTCATTCATCATTTGCCGAAGATTATTATGAAGGCAGCTTTTATGGAGAAAAACCCTGAAATCAATAGCGCTTAATTAGTGCGATTCTATCCAGGTCCTTAAGTTCATCATTATCCAGGAAAATAATTTCACCACTCAAATCTTTCACGAGTTTCAAAACATTTTCCACCGCATCTTTTATAAAGACATAGGAATCTTTTGATCGGGGCCTTCTGAGTTTGAGTTTACTGCCATCACTTGATAAATATCCATGTATTGTATAATCTTTTTCAACCACCAGTTGATGACCTTTGCCGAGATAGGCAGCTTTCCAAATGTTGCCAAGCCCAATGGCCACCTTTTGTACCGGAAATTCTCTAATGGCTTCAATAAGTTTCTTATGACTCTCCTTCTGCGAATTTTTGATCTTTATTTTTGCCATTGATTTAAGCTGGGTGTCACCCTTTGCTCCATAGCGACTGAAGACCTTGTCAACTACTTTATCTTTGTCCTGAGTAATTTCCAGGTACGCGGAAACTTCTTTCTGATCGCCATAAACCACCAGTTCTTGATCTCCTTTCAGATTATTATGCACCAGCTGATCCGCGGACTTGTAGAAATCTCTCATCCTGATTTGCTTAACTATAGATTTATCTTTTTCAAAATCTTTTCCTGCATTTAGCCCAAAAGAGGTTCCACGAACCGATCTTGCATAATCATAATCATCATGAAAAATAACAGGAAAATCATTATTTATGATTTCAGCCAGATACTCTCCATTTCCTCTAAATGCTCTAAGTTTTTTCTTTCCAACGCTTAGCACTAAATACTCTTTTTTCACTTGCCTCAGATACTGCAGATCTCGAAGCAGGAATCTGTCGTCAACCTCAACCTTATCTGTAACAGGGAATGGAAAATGAATAAGTTCATGAATATCTTTTGAAATAAAGAGTCCCAATCCTTCTTTCAGGTGGTTGTAGTCTATAGTCTCTTTCATCCGGTGGAGGTTCCGGATGAGAATATTCTTGTCAGGATGTGAGGCATAATTTGTGTTAATCAATGTAACTGCTTTTTCCACCGACTGCTTCATTAAGATGGGACCCATTCTCCTTTCAGGGGAGGTCCTGTGTGCAGTGGTAATTAAGGAAAGGCATAGGCCCCCCCGCTCATCTAATAATTTATCAATTATAGCAGTCATAGCTTTTAATAGTTGAAGAATTTAGATAAATATAAGTTGATTTTGTTGCCTCATATATGAGGGTCATCAACCCACTTATTGATTTTAATCAGGCAATTATGAAAAATCTCTGGTAAAACATTATGGTGAAGCAACTGCAAAGTTAATTGATGATGGAGTAAGACAATTAATTAACAATGCCTGCAATCGTACTGAAAAACTCCTCCTGGAGAACAAAGAAAAGCTGGAATTATTAGCTAAATTACTTCTAAAGAAAGAAATCGTATTTGGAGAGGATATAGAAAAGATTTTGGGAAAAAGGCACCAGCCTGTTTAAAGTTGAAAATCCCGTAATTAACTTTCAAATGGAGATAATTGGAATTCCTTCAATGTCATTTTTTGTGATGATAAATATCATTGAGGCATGTTAATTTGCCATAATTAATGGTTTCAATATATGGGGATGAAAATTCCGCAAATTTTTCCTAAAGTCTGGCACCTTCTTTTCAGGTCTAAAGCTGAAGTGAGGATGGTAAATCTTATTTCCTTCTACCGGATATTTTCTTTTCCTTACCTGCTTCTTTTTATTTTTACAGGTCACTTAAATATCGTAAAGTGGCTGATTGCATTTAGTTTTTTCACAGATATAGTAGATGGATACCTGGCGCGCAAGCACAATGCAAGTAGCATCCTTGGGGCAAAACTTGATTCTATCGGAGATGATTTAACGATCCTGGCCGGGCTCATCGGCGTTGTGGTTCATTTTCCAGACTTCCTTTTGGAAGAGATTTGGATAATCGCCGCCATGTTAACACTCTTTATTATTCAAACCATCCTTGCTTTAAAACGCTATGGCAAGCCTACCAGTTTCCATACCTACATAGCCAAAATAGCCGCATTCTTCCAGGGATTTTTCTTCATTTCACTTTTCTTCTATGGAGAACCTGTTTATTGGCTTTTTTATGGAACGGCTATTGTAACTACAGCTGATCTTTTGGAAGAAATTATTATTGTGGTAATTCTACCTAAATGGAAATCAAATGTAAAAGGACTTTATTGGGTTCTAAAAAATAAAGCAGAGTTGAAACTCTGATAATATAGGAATCATCAATTTAATAATTACCAACCCGGCACGATATTAATTCCAAAGTTACCTTTCAAGAATTTATCCCCTCTCCACGGAAAGGCGTAATAAGGTTCCAGAATTAACTGGCCAAAGAAATTAATGCGATAAGACAGGCCGGCGCTGATGAAAGGAACCCGGTCCTGGGTAGAATTGGGCTTTAGTTCAAAGCTGGGGTTATGAGCAGAATCCCATGCCATGCCGGCATCAACAAAAAGTGCGAGCTCAGAAAAGAAATATTGCGATTTTATAAGGGCCAGGCGTTCAGGTCCGGTAAATGAAACTCTCCATTCTGCATTGGCTACCAGGATTCTACTGCCAAATATTTGATTTATTGAATATGGTTTGTTTTCATTGTAACCATACACTTCAATGTTATCCAGACTATTGCCTCTTGTTAATCCAGGATAAGCAAAACTCATGGGATAAACTTTCTCTGAGTCTCCTCCGTATATGCCCGAATGTAGAATTCTGAAGGCTACAGAAGTAGGATTGAGGAAAAAATATTTACGGAAATCCAATGTCAATGTACTGAAATGCAATTCTCCATAGGTTTGACTTGCTTCTATCCGGTATCTTCTGCCCAATTGGGGTGAAGCGATTCCAAAGTGAGAATTATCAAAGACATAAGCCGCGTACGTGTTTCCAAGCCAATATCCGCCAGGAGCTTCTATCTTTTCTTTTTGCTGATTAACATAAATGGCTTGATAATAATAATTGTTGTATCTCTCACCCCTGAATGAATAATAGGAATAACTTGAACCTAATTCGAATCGCCTGGTCGATGAGGTTGGGAAATAAAAAAACATTCCCGCGCTTTCCTGAAACATTCGGTACACATCAACAAAATAATTTTCCATCAAATAATTCTGGTTATCCACAGAAAGAGAATCCAGTTTATAGCCCAGCGAAGAAGTGCGGTAAGGAATGTGTGACAAGGTAACACCCCAATTTATTTTGTGTTTTTGGTTAATATATGCTACCTGTCCGCCGGCATCGTAAATCTCACCGTTGATTGCCATTGCAGCATATAAATTGTGGTAACCAAGCATATCACTAAAAGCCATATTTATTCCACCGGATAGAGCCGTCGATCCAAAAGTTCCTGTAGAAATACCTATTCCGCCACTGTTTCCAATGTAGGTCAGGCCAAACCTGGGCCGGTACTTTGTGTCTCTGATGGTGGAATCAGGTGGGCTTAAATCCTCTTTCAGATTTATTTTTTGCGGAATATTTTGCTTGTTATATGGAGGTAAAACTCCGGCATTTTTATTGGCCATTCCATCCACTAAAGGAACTTTATTGAAATCTTCAGGCGAAGCCGTATATATTTGATAGGTCTGATTACCATAATAAACATAACTTAAATTGCCCGTTTTAGTTGAAACGCTCAAAGAAGGGGAATAGGGAGTAAGACTACTAATGCCCGTGTAATAGTCGGTTAATTTATAAGTTGTTCGACTATCAATGTCATATTGGTATAGATTTCTGAAGCCATCCTGGTTAGAAAGAAAATAGAAGGAAGTATCACCTGGACTGAACACAGGATTCAGGTTTTCAGATCCCGGGAAAATATCAAGAACGGTTATTTGTTTATTAATAAGATCTAAACTGCAAATCTGCAATGCATGCATATCATACTCTCTTCCAACCACCGGACGATCTGAAGTAAAAATTAATCGCTGACCATCATTGGACCATTGAGGCTGAATGTCGGAGTAAAAATCCTCGGTTAGTTGTCTTACATCTTTGGTTTTAATGTTAAAAATGAAAAGATCGCTCTGCCCATTTACAAGTCCGGACACTACAATACTTTCGCCATCAGGAGACCAGGTTGGGTTGCTAAAATAATGAACGCCGGGTATTTCCATCGTAAGCGACTTATGGCGGCCCATATCTACAATTGACAACTTTATCTTGCCCCTGGAGAGAACTGCGAATGCAAAGCGATCGCTTAACGGAGACCATGTACCTGCTGATTCAATATAGCTGAAATCATCAACTTGAGGGTTTTTTACAACTGAGGATAGTGTTTTTACGATTTTTCCGGTTTTAATTTCCGCCAGATGCACGTCAACCGTGAACAAATTCATATTGGAAAGAAATGCCACATATTGACCATTAGGACTTATTACCGGGGCAATATTTAATTTACCGGCTTTTTCCGGGTCGATCAGTAATTTACCCACAACATTATCTTTTTCCAATGTACTGTCGGGATGAGCGGGAGCAAACTGTTTATAATAATTCTTGAGATGTGTACTCCAGGCTTCCGAAAATTCTTTTTCATTTAAACCGGAAATACGTTTGATGGCATTCTGATAACCATGCAGTGCTGTTTCCCTGAACAAAGGGACCACAACTGAATCGCCAAATACCCCGCCAACAAATGACCAAAAGGCGTGCCCATACCGGTACGGAAAATACTTATTTGATTGAGTAAGATCTTTCAGTGTTGGGATATCATCGTTGAGAACCGCATCGCGCATCCACATGGCTGTATTTGGATCAAAACTGCCAATGGATAAATATTCGGCCATGCCTTCCACCATCCATAACGGTAAATTCCTTATATGATTTAGTGAAATGGAATCCCCGGTTTTTAGCAAATTATACTGAAATACGTGGACCAACTCATGGCCTAAAACGTGATCAAATTGAGAATTCAATTCCATGACGGGCATTACTACCCGGTTTTTTAAACCCTCTGTTACACCGCCGGTTCCCACACCGATTAAATCGCTAATAATCCTGGTCTGCTGAAAATCAGTGTGATCACCATACAGGATGATCGGATTTCGCTCCTGTAAAGTATCCTGAAAGAATTTCTGATGATGTTTATACCATTTTTCGCTGCTCTTAATAAATGATTCCACAAGTGAATCATTCTTTACGTAATAATACACAGAGAAATTTGGGCTTTCTTTAACCTGGAAATTGAACTGTTCATAGTTAGGCTTATTTCTACCAAACCATTGCGCGTTCGCAACATTAAACTGCAAAAACAAGAACGTTGCTATTAAGATAATTGCCTTCTTCACTTGTCTTATAAATAACCTCTAATAGCAGCTTAAGAGCTGTTTTTTAACCTATGCAATTATAAAAGCAAAAGATTTGCCAGAATGGTTTGATCTGTCAAAATATCATACTCCATAAAATTACCCGGACATAAATTAATAAGTGAGCCCGGATTGAACGGTTTCAATACATAACCCACAAAATAATTTTCCCCCTTATTATTATTGTCATTCTAAAACAGCTTATCTTTTCTTAAAGTTCAATCAAACATTTTTATGAGAATAATTATCCTTGGGGGTACCGGTAGAATAGGTTCTGCGGTTGCCTATGACCTTGTTCGAAACAACGCTGTAAATACAGTGGGAGTGACCGGAATGGGTGATTTGAAACTGGAAAAAATGGCATCCAAATTAAATAGCAATAAGCTTAACATGCACAAAGTTGATTTAGAGAATCAGGAAGCGGTTACATTGTTGCTCCGGGATTATGATGCTGCAATAATTACCTTGCCGAACCGCAGGCTCAGTTATAAAGCCATTGAATGTGCCATTAATGCCGGGACCCACGCTGTTGATATCCTGGAAGAATATCACCGACGGCCGGAACCTCATGAGACGGAAGGACTGGAAGTTCCCGGTGATATGTCTCTGGAGAAATACGGGGAGAGTTTGCACGATCGTGCGATGAAATCAAACGTTACAATTCTTGATGGAATGGGCTTTGCTCCGGGTCTAAGTAATATTACTACTCAGTCTGCCATTGATTACCTGGATAAAGCGGTTTCGGTGATAGCGAGAGTGGGAGGTATTCCTTCCAGGGAAACTTCACTCAGGCATCCTCTCAAGTATCTTATTACCTGGTCGTTTGAACATGTTCTCAGGGAATACATGGTTAGTTTGAGCATTAGAAAAAATGGTAAAGTGGTTCAGGTTCAGGCATTGGAGGATCACGAAATTTTTGAGTTCACTGAATTCGGGAAAAATGATAAGCTTGAATGCTTCATTACCCCCGGCATGCCAAGCTTTATTTATACACATCCTGAACTCGATTATTTTACCGAGAAAACTATTCGCTGGCCAGGTCATTGGCAGGGAATTCAGACATTAAAAGAGTGTGGACTTTTAGAAACTACTCAGGTTGAATTTCAAGGTAGTAAAATTTCACCTCGTGAGTTTATGCTGGCACAGCTGGAGCCAAAACTCCGGCCGGTTAAAGGTGATGCCGATGCCTGCGTAATGTATAATACGATAAAAGGATTTAAGGATAATAAGGAATGTACGGTGGAGTTTTTTATGTGGGATGAAGAAGATAAAGTCAACAATATCACTTCTATGGCAAGGGTTACGGGTTTCTCTGCATCAATCGCCGGCATGATGCTCGCTGCTAATGCAATTACTCAAAGAGGTATTGTTGCTCCGGAAGAAGTTATTAGCGGAGAACTATATGATAAGTTTTTGAAAGAATTGGGAAAACGAAATATCAAAATTGCAAAAAAAATAAATTAGTATTTCACCTTTTGATTGACTTGCTGCATAATAATTTTCGGGTAGAACTATTCTTCCATTAATTTTTTCTTAACCTCTCTTAACTCCGCCATAGTACTTTCACTAACTGCAGGAAAAGCCAGATCCATTTCAGAAATCCGCTTGGTGATAACATCAGCAACAACCGCCCGGGTATACCATTTATTATTTGCCGGAACTACATACCACGGGGAATATGAAGTGCTGGTTTCGTTTAACATCTCTTCATAAGCCTTCATGTAGCCGTCCCAGTATTGCCTTTCTTTAAAATCATTGACTGAAAATTTCCAGTTTTTATCCGAATTGTTAAGTCTTTCCATGAATCTTTTCTTCTGTTCACTTTTCCCGACATTCAGAAAGAACTTGACAATTTGAATTCCGTTTTGAGTCCATCGCTTTTCAGTATCCCTTATTTCGTTAAATCGTGTCTTCCAGATTTTTTCCGGAGACATTTTGCGCATTTCCCTGGGGAGCCATGCGGATTTGAGAATTTCCGGGTGCACCCGCACAATCAGCACTTCCTCATAGTATGATCGGTTAAAAATTGCTATTCTTCCCCGTGGAGGTAAAAAACGGTTAGGCCTCCACAAAAAGTGATGCAATCTTTCTTCCTCCGTTGGCGCTTTGAAGCTGTAAACATTGCATCCCTGGGGATTTATACCCGTCATTACATGCTTAATTGTGCCATCCTTACCTGCAGCATCCAGGGCCTGAAAAATAATTAACATGCTCTTTTCGGCACTTGCCCAAAGGAGTTCCTGGGCTGAAGCCAGATCATCAATATCTTCCCGGAGGGTTTCTTTACTGTGCTTTTTTCCCTTTATTTGACCGACATAATCAGGATCAAAATTGCTTAATTTGGTTTTCTTGCCGGGTGGAACAATAAATACCGAATGATCAAATTCATGCTTTTGGTTTCTCATAGTTCAATTGTTTTCCTATAGTTAGAAAGATTAGAAAAATTCATTACTGATTTTTATCAGTTTAATAGGAAATCTTTATTAATTAAAGCGAATAAAGTGAACTTCTACCTGATAGCGATTGGTGCGGAGAGGCAGCTATCCGGGATTTCAAATGCATTTACCAGGGGAACTGCTTCTTGCCGGATCTCCCATACCAGCTGATTGATCAGTTTGCGTATAGCTTTTGTTTTCACTCCTTCCATATATCCATGCTCCAGGTACCAGCCTTTATTTTTCTCCAGTTGACTTAAGGCAAACAGGTTACACAATTTTTGAAGGATATTTTTGCATCCTTTATCTTTTGTATTTTTGACAGCAACTTGAAATTGCTCCAGTATAATTCGCTCCACATAAGCGAAGCCCACATTCACCATATGGTATTGCGTTTGGTTAAATGCGTCAAAGGAATCCATTCCGTTATCCAGATGCTTCCTAAGCCTGCGGGCCGCGGAAGTCAGAATATCTCTTTCCCGGTAAATAAAAGCATCTAAATGAAATTCGGGATCAAGTAAATGACCCGCATCCGTTTTCCGCACAATAATGGGATTCAGTTCCATGAAGGAAGTGGCCGCCTGATCGATCACGTAATTCAGAATACCGAACAAATTCATACTCCCAAATTCCTGCTTAAATTCCGTAAGTCTGCTTTTGGCCACCAGTTGCATGAGTACGGTATTGTCTCCTTCAAACGTGGTGAAAATGTCTGTATCATTTTTTAGATCATCAATCCGGTTCTCTGTCATATACCCCTTTCCACCACAGCATTCCCGGCATTCCTGCAAGGTTGCCGTGGTGTTCCAGGTGGCAAATGCTTTTAAGCCCGCAGCCAATGCTTCAACTTCCTGCATTTCTTCTTCAGTGCGATTTAGAAATCGTTTCGTTAGATATTGCAACGCAAAGTGTAATGCATAGGCATTGGCAATAAGTGGCATCAACCTTCTTTGATGAGTGCGATAATTCAATATGGGTACTTCGGTGGCTCCTTCCGGTCCAAACTGCAATCGCTGATCAGCATAGCGAATGGCTATGGTGAGACCGGATTTGGCTGCTGATAACCCGGCTCTTGGAATACCAATTCTTCCGCCAACCAATGTTCCCAGCATAGTAAAAAATCTTCTGTTATCACTGGAGATGAGACTTTCAAAAACTCCATGCTCATTAATAGTGGCGAAACGATTCAGCATCTCATCGAGGGGTATTTGTACGTTATCAAAATGAATGATACCGTTATCTACACCATTGAGACCCATCTTTCTGCCACAATCTTCTATTGTAATTCCTGAAAGAGTATTTCCTGCTTCATCACGTAAAGGAACAACAAATGCATTTACTCCATAATCCTTGCCCTCAATAATTAATTTTGCAAAGACAGTGGCAGCCTGTCCGTGACATGCCGCGTTGCCAATATAATTTTTCCGAGCGTAATGGTGAGGAGTATTTATGGTAATGGTTTTGGTTGTATGATGGTATGTTGCTGTTGTTTCAATGCCTTTTACATTGGAGCCGTGATTGGTTTCCGTCATGGCGAAACATCCGGGCAGTTCGAGAGTACCAATCTTCTTAAGATATTTTTTATGATGCTTTTCGGTGCCCAGCAGGTAAACACTCATACCCCAAAGACCAAACTGAACACCGAACTTGATAACCAGGCTAAGGTCATGGTAGCTTAAAGTCTCCATCACTGTAAAGTAAGCTTCCATGTCATTCTTACCACCATATTCCCCCGGGTAGGCAAGTGCGCCGAATCCCTGCTTTGCCAACAGTCTGGACCATTCCAGAACTTTCTCTCTTCTTGCCTGAAGATTGTCTCCATGGAAGTATCTGAATTCCGGATCGGAAAGAATTAGTTTTATTTTCTTTATTAAACCCCGCTGACTCCCATCCAGGATTTCAGCCAACTTCTCAACAGTAAATGTTTGTTCGGTTTTCTGACTTGCCGTAAATGTTTTTCTTTTTTCAGGATAAAAATTGAAAATTGATTCGCGGCTAATGATGCCCAGCACATTCTCAATTTCCATGATGTCACTTTTGATTTTCTCATCAATCTCGTTTCCGTTTACAGCGCCATTCTTTTTGGCAAGTTCAATTCCAATTTCACTCAAAGTTTTAGTATCGGCGGAAAGTTTGATTTTGCTAAATTCTTCAAGCCACTCTTTCAGTTCCTGTGGTGAAGGAGGCTGTGATGGATTCAGGTAACCGGAAAGGAAATCTATTTCTTCTGATGTCAGCCAATCCTGTTTTTCTATCAAATCCTGCATGGTCTTGATTTCACTGGGCGTAAGCACGGCATCTTCCCACACCATATATAATAGGGGTAAGAAAATATAAAGCCTGGGATTTTTTTCCAATAAAGATGAGCTCATAGAGTAGGAATTTAGTTTAGGGACTTCCCGTTTGCTTTGCTGGCGGAATAAATTTCTGGTCCGGTTGAAAACATTTCAGCGAATAATACCTTGAGCGGGAAACGGGACTCGAACCCGCGACCCCCAGCTTGGGAAGCTAGTGCTCTACCAACTGAGCTACTCCCGCTTAGCAATTAACAATTAGAACGAGCCTCCAACAGGACTTGAACCTGCGACCCACGCTTTACGAAAGCGTTGCTCTACCAACTGAGCTATGGAGGCAACCCGTTTATCAAATGTAACAACGAATTGAATTTCTTTTTCAAATTCCCGAACATTTTCACATGGTTCCCGGATAGAGTGTATAATTTATGATAGCAGCAATAGCGATTTAATTAAGATTAGCAATTCAGATTTTTAAAATCTTCATTATTGAT
>DASWHX010000140.1:0-5788 GCA_036397995.1 Cyclobacteriaceae bacterium | reverse complement strand
AATAATGTGTTTAAAGAAAGGCTTCAAACCATTCCGGGAGTCAGCAGTATTCGTGTTTGGGGTGAAAGAAAATATGCTATGCGCATTATCCTTAATCCTGATAAGCTGGAAGCTTTCAGCTTAACGCCATTGGATATTCGAAGGGCTTTGGAGACCCAAAATGTAGAACTACCCGCTGGCAGAATAGAAGGGCAGAAGACTGAAATAACAGTCCGGGCTTTGGGAAGGTTGAATTTTCCAGAGGAGTATAATGAGATGGTAATAACTAAACGGAATAATTCATTGGTTAGACTTAAAGATATTGGCTATGCTGCTATAGGATCAGAAAATGAAAGAACCCGGATGTATGGGAACGGCGTATTGCCAATGATTGGAGTAGCCTTACAACCACAGCCTGGAGCAAACCATATTGATATTGTGGATGAAGCGGTCCGAAGGGTTGATCAAATTAAGAATGATCTTCCTGAGGATGTCCAACTTAATGTGGCGTTAGATACAACTATCAGTATAAGAAAAGCCATCACCGAGGTAAAAGAAACCATATTTATCGCCTTTGGTTTGGTATTGCTGGTAATCTTTTTCTTCCTGCGAAGCTGGCGCGTCACTATGATTCCGGTAACTGTTATCCCAATTTCCTTAATCGGTGTGTTTTCAGTGTTGTATCTGGCAGGTTATTCTATAAACATTCTCACCCTGCTGGGACTTGTTTTGGCAACCGGCCTGGTGGTGGATGATGCTATTGTAGTGATGGAGAATATTTATTCGAAGGTTGAAAAGGGACACGACCCCGTTCAGGCGGCCTTTAAGGGTTCACGAGAAGTTTTCTTTGCTGTAATTGCAACTTCAATAAGCCTTGTTTGCGTATTTCTACCCATCTTCTTCCTGGAAGGATTAACTGGAAGGCTTTTTAGAGAGTTTGCCATGGTGGTTTCCGGAGCAATTGTTATTTCAACGTTTGTTTCCTTGTCTCTAACCCCGATGATGTCATCAAGAATTCTGAAAAAAAGCAAACGAAAAGGAAAACTGATGATGTCATTTAAGGCGGTAGTCGACTTTTTTACCCAGAAATATAATAAGTCGCTCAGAATCTTCATGAAGCAAAGGTGGTTAGCTATTCCAATTGTATTGATTTTGGCGGTTTTGATTGTTACGCTGAACATGATAATACCCAAAGAACTGGCTCCTCTTGAAGATAAAAGCAGAATCAGAATGAGTATTTCTGCTCCGGAGGGAACATCATTTGAAAGTATGGATGAATTTGAAAGACTTATGATGCATATGAGTGACACCATAAGGGGAAAGGAATTTCTAATCGGACTTACCGCACCCGGATTCGGATCCGCAGGATCGGTAAATTCAGGATTCGTCAGAATTTCCTTAACGCAGCCGTCGCAGCGTGATCGAAGTCAAATGGAGATAGCTCAGCAACTTACTGATTTGATCAAGAA
Source organism: Cyclobacteriaceae bacterium (assembly GCA_036397995.1). GTDB lineage: Bacteria > Bacteroidota > Bacteroidia > Cytophagales > Cyclobacteriaceae > DASWHX01. The sequence continues at coordinate 4,340 of DASWHX010000140.1, read as the reverse complement.
ATATAATTTTGCTCAGACATTTGTAATTCAGGAGCCTACTATTATTGCCAGCCGCGGAGGAAGAAATAGTTTGCCCGTGCAATTTGTGCTTCAGGCTCCCGATTTAGATCGGCTAAAAGAAGTACTTCCAAAATTTTTAGAGCGGGTTGAAAACGATCCAACATTTCAGGCTTCAACCGTGGATCTCAGATTTAATAAGCCTGAATACACAGTTAATATCAACAGAAACAAGGCGCTGGATATGGGTGTTAATGTAAGCGATATTGCGGAAACCCTTCAAACGTATCTTAGTGATCAGCGGATAGGTTATTTCATTAGGGATGGCAAACAGTATTTTGTGATTGCTCAGGCGGAAAGGGAAAGCAGGGATGAGCCTTTGGACCTGGCAAGAATACCCATCAGAAATGCGGCAGGTGATATGATCACCCTGGACAACCTGGTAACATTGCAATTGGAAAGCAGACCCCCTCAATTGGTTCGCTACAACCGCTACGTGGCAGCAACAGTTTCCGCGGCACCTTCCGAAGGAAAAACAATTGGTGACGGTGTGGACGCAATGCGAAGAATTGCGGGTGAGGTACTGGATGATTCATTCCAGACATCCCTGGCCGGAAGTGCCTCGGATTACGCCGAAAGCTCCAGTAACATCACTATGATATTTATTTTTGCGCTTATACTGGTTTACCTTACTCTTGCCGGGCAGTTTGAGAGTTTTAGAGATCCTTTAACCATAATGTTCACCGTGCCCCTGGCTTTGGCTGGAGCCCTGATGACTCTATACTTTTTTGGTCAAACTTTAAACATTTTCAGCCAGATTGGAATTATTGTTTTAGTTGGCATAGTTACAAAAAACGGAATTCTGATTGTGGAGTTTGCAAATCAGAAAAGAGCTGAAGGAATGACAAAAATTGAAGCAGCCATTGAAGCTGCATCACAAAGGTTCAGACCTATTGTAATGACAAGTCTCTCAACCACTTTAGGCGCATTACCTATTGCCCTGGCCATGGGAGACGCTTCAACAAGCAGAATACCCATGGGTATTTCTATCATAGGTGGTTTGTTGTTTTCATTAATCCTCACTTTGTTTATAATTCCTTCAATCTATACCTATATATCAGGTAAACCGAAAAAAGTTTATGTTGAAGAAAATATTTAGTTGTTTCAGTTTTCTCCTTATTTCGACCGGTCTGGTGTTTTCGCAAGAGACTTTTGATCTGCCAGGCTTGGTAGACAGAATACTTTCCGAAAATTACCAGATTCGCATTCTAAGAAATGAAGAAATAATTAATGAAAATAATAATACGCTGGGCAATGCCGGATTTTTGCCTGTAGTGTCTTTATCCGGAGGACGATCTAACACTGTCAATAATACAAAACAAAAACTCTTTAATGGAGATATTCGTGAAGGGAAAAATGCGGAAAACACCAGCCTTAATGGATTGATAAGAGTTGATTGGAATATCTTCAATGGATTCGGGATGTTCGCCAGGCGGGATCAATTGAGTGTATTGGAAACCATAAGTCAGGAAGAAACGCGATACCTTGTCGAGCAAACCATTACTGATGTAGCCGGCTTATACTACCAATTAGTTCGCGGCAGACTAAGATTGGAGAATTTTGAAAAGACCCTGGCGGTATCCAGATTCAGACATGACCTGGAAAAGAAAAAACTGGGAGTAGGCGCAAGCTACGCGCTACTATATAATCAGGCATTTATAGATTACAACTCTGACAGCCTTCTGGTTATCGATCAGCTGAGAGCCAATAAAAGCCTGGAGATTCGAATCAACCGGATTATTAGAAGAAATCCTGATTTACAGTTAGAAACAATTAATGAGTTGGAGTTAGAGGAATTTGATAATCTGGGATCACTGGTCACCGGGGCGACAACTCACAATCGCGATCTGAAGTTGGCGGACTTAAACGAATTGATTGCTGAAACTAATTTAAAGATTCAAAAATCTGATATGTACCCAACATTAGATGTGTTTGCACAGTATGCGTATAACCGGTCAACCAATGAAATTGGAGTAACCGAATCAAACCGGAGCTACGGCGCACAATATGGATTTACAGTACGATTCAATTTATACAATGGCAGAAATGAACGCCGGGAAATACGCAATGCACAAATAGTTACTCAAAATACTACCTTTGCCAGGGAGGATATTTCAGCTGAAATTGAAGCCATCGTGCTGGATTTGTTTTTCCAGCACGAATCGTTAACAAGGCAATTATCTATCGCGGAGCAAAATGTTTCCGCAGCTGAAAAATCTCAATTCATAGCCCGTGAACAACTGGAGAAGCAGGCTATTTCAGGATATGATTTTCGCCTTACTCAACTTTCAGTTATCAATGCATTCAACACAGTTACTGAGATTAAGTATAATTTGAAATCTCTGGAGATTGAACTTAACAGGTTAACCGGAAGGTTGGCGGAGAAGTATTTGTAAAGGTTCTTCCACCGTTCAAAAAATTTATAGCATATTTGAGAGTCTTTATCTTACTTACACCCTACCAAACCCAGTACATCAAATGCTTACTTATTATTTTTTTCGAGCCACAATACTATTGCTTTGCCTGATTCCCTTTAAGTTTCTCTATATTTTCTCTGATTTTGTATTTATTCTTTTGTATTTCATTTTTGGTTATCGTAAAAAAATTGTGCTTGAAAATGTCAATAATTCTTTTCCGGAATTAAGTAGCAAGGAGAGGATTGCTATTGTAAAAAAGTTTTACAACAATTTAAGTGACATCCTTATGGAGGGATTGAAGGGCTTCACCATGAATCAAATTCAGTTTCAAAAAAGATATAAACTAATTAATCCGGAGTTGCTTAATGATTATTTTGATTTGGGACTGGATATTATTTGCGTGGGATCGCACTATGCAAATTGGGAATGGGGAATTATGGCAGCTCCACGCCAGGTTAAACACCAGATGACAGCCATTTACACTCCGTTAACTAACAAGCGAATCAATAAATACACGATTAAGAATCGATCCCGGTACGGTACGGGAATGATACCTAAATCTGAAGCCAGAAAAGCATTGTCAGAGAAAAGAAGAATTCCCACTGCTTATTTATTTGGTGGTGATCAAAGTCCGGCACGAATCAGGAATGTTCATTGGATGGAATTATTGAATCAGGATACCGCAGTGCTAAAAGGCGCGGAGCACTTTGCAAAACTTTTAAAATGTCCGGTAATTTATTTTGATGTGCAGCGGGTTAAACGAGGGTATTATACAGTGGGGGTTTCCACATTGTTTCAGAATCCTTGCGAGACTTCTGAAGGAGAGATTACTGAAAAATATATGCGTACCCTGGAGGAGATTGTTCGCAGGAAGCCCGAAGACTTTTTGTGGTCTCATCGAAGGTGGAAGCATAAGCGGGAACGTGAGGAGGTAACTACCCAGGAGTAATTTTGAATTCCGGTGGAATTTAGGAAGGGGAAAAATAAAGGATTTGCCTTATTTTTAGTCAAATTAAACTTTGAGACACTTACTGCTGGCAGCAGTTGTCATGTCCTGTATAATCTGAATTCGTGGAAGGAATGCAATCTAAATTTCTGTAAAACTCAGGAGAAGACTGCCGTTTCAATGACACTGGTCATTACAGAAACTAATACTCATCAGGTTTTTGTTTTACTGAAGAAATTGTTGCCGCTTTGGAATTTTTTGATTGTCTATAGCTCACATATAACTGTGTAAAAGATTTAACGGTTTCATCGGCCGACATTCCGCTTTGGTCTGCCCTGGCATGGCCCTTTTTAGATTGAACTGAATTCCGGTAGGTTTTGAAATAGAAATTGAAATATTCTGCCAGGTTCGGCACCTGATATTTTACGTGCCCCAGTTCATGAGCAAGAAGAAAAATACTGCGGAAACAATCGGCCACGATTACACTTGTGGTTTTTGTTCCAAAATTGGAGGAATACATGTCTTCATCAAAATTGTATTGGTCAAGGTTAGTACTCCCATGAATTTCCTGATCTTTATTTAACGGCACAACTTTAACATATACATCCGTACTATTCCCTTTTCCATCTTTGATAGAATCAATTTCACTAAATAATGTCGGATCTATTTCTTTTAATCGAAGTAGTAATTTCCGGGTCTTTTCAGAATATATACTCTGTCTGGCTTCAATTTTTTTGAGTTTGATTAGATACTTTTTCAGTTTTATCATCCGCTCACGATTATTCCTGCCTTCCATTTTAATCATAGTGTTAATATTTTCCAGACTCTGGCGTGTTTCCTCCAATTCAATTTCATAGCCATTTTTGATTTCCGCCCTAAGCAACCCGGGCTGATAAAGAAAAATGAATAAAATAACAACT
>DASWHX010000139.1:0-5499 GCA_036397995.1 Cyclobacteriaceae bacterium | reverse complement strand
CGGTTTGGAACCGTCTGACGACCTGATCAGAATGTCCATAAGAGTATGATGAGTAGCATGGAAGACGTTTCATATCAGAGAACTTAAAAATTTTTATACCCAGCTGTTTGCAAATTTTTCTGCATAATAAATCAGATAATTCCTAATGCCTTCCAACTGAGGATTGTCTTTTGTTTTCAGGATTAATATGGATGGAGTGATTTCCTCCCTCCCTTAATAACTGACATCCTTCGTTCCTCAAATGTTTAATCAGTTTTTTGCGCTTCACACCAAAACCAGTTCTTCACGAATAACTTCTGTTTCTGCTCTATTGCTTTCTAAAATTAATTGTAATGCATCCAGCAAATTTCTTTTAAGTTCTTCAATGGTTTTGCCCTGAGAAATAGCCGCAGGTATCTCTTCAATTTGGCCGACGAACCAGCCATCTTCTGATTTTTCGATTATCGCTGTAAGTTTCATGTTATAAAGATAATAATTTGGTGTGAATTGAAAAGCAGAGGCGTCCGACGGTTTGGAACCGTCTGACGCCTGATCAGAAATACTTTGTGTGAATCACATTGAAATGGTGAGCTTGGTGGCCGGCAATAATGAAACCCAGGGCTCTGACAGTTACATTGGCATTGTTAGCAATTCCCGAATGTAAAAGCATGGCTTCGGAACATGATTTGAAAAATGTAAGACTGCTTTTTCTAACGTTGATCAGATCTTCATAAACTTCTTCAAAATTTAAATTTTTTGAATTACTGTTTTTGATGAAGTCGTTTTCATCAAACGCATGAAGTTGGGCCTTGTCATTTCTTGAAAACCGCAGCGCCCGGTATTGCATCACTCTTTCCGTATCCGCCAGGTGAATAAATACTTCTTTCACAGTCCACTTTCCTTCGTTGTATCTGAATTCATATTTTTCCGGAGGAATTGATTTTGGAAATTCCATTAAGGTCCTGAATGAGTGTTGCAGCGCGGTAATCAATTCGCTTTGTTCAACCCGATCAATATAAGGTTGGTAGAATGGCGAATACTCGGATTTTTCAGGTCTAGCCATCCGGAAACTTACAACGCGTATTTGTTTTCTTTTAACAAATAATCCGCAACTTTTCTACGGGAGTTTTTCAGGTTATAGGGTTCCGCTTTGGTAAATCGTTTCAGACCCAGGAGCATCATTCGCATTTCATCGCCTTCGGCAAAACTATAAATTGCCTCCCTGCCGGCATTTGAGATTTTATCTAAGGCGCGATAAAGATAAATCATGGCCATTTCTTTTTGGATCTGACAATTTTCTTCACCTCTTAATTTCATTAATTTTTCAACTCTCAGTATTGTGGATTCCGCTGCATATCCCTCCACCAGCATATCAGCAAGATTCATCAGAATTTCCTGTTCATCACCAAGCTTTTGCATATACTTCTGAACAGCAGCCCCTGCTATCATCAATCCGATCTTCTTAAAATTTGCCAGTAGTTTCTTCTCTTTTACAAAGATACCTTCTTCCACTTCCTGACTAAAATCCGGTATTGATGTCAGTTCCAGAGCAACCGTCATCGCTGGTCCCATCAAATCAAGTTCTCCCTTCATTGTTCGTTTTAGAATCATATCCACCGTCAGCATCCGGTTGATTTCGTTGGTACCTTCAAAAATCCGGTTGATGCGCGCATCCCGGTAGGCCCGGTCCATGGGTGCTTCGGCAGAGTAGCCCATCCCGCCATAAATCTGTACACCCTCATCTACAGTAAAATCGAGTGCCTCGGAACCCAAAATTTTCATAATGGCAGATTCGATAGCGAACTGATATAAGGCTTTTATTTTGGCCTCAATTTCATCCACGCCTGATGCTTTGTATGCTTCAACGGCATCATCAATGTTTTGCGATGCACGGTAACCTGCCGATTCCGCCGCGTAAATGTAAGCAGCCATATCCGCGAGTTTTTGTTTTATGGCGCCGAAACTGCCAATAGATTTTCCGAATTGCTTTCGTTCATTGGCATATTGGATAGCCATGCTTAATGTTTCTTTGGCACCACCTACACAGGAAATTCCAAGTTTAATCCGACCAATGTTCAGAATATTTACCGCGATCTTAAAGCCATTACCTCGTTCAGACAATAAATTTTCTGCAGGTACTTTGCAGTCATTAAAGAAAATCTGACGAGTTGATGATCCTTTAATTCCCATTTTCTTTTCTTCTTCATTCATGGTAATGCCACCAAATGATTTTTCTACTATAAAGGCAGAAAGGTTTTCATCGTTATCAATTTTGGCAAAAACAATGAAGAGATCGGCAAACCCTCCATTGGTAATCCACATTTTTTGTCCATTGATCAGGTAATGTTTCCCATCGGGGGATAATGTTGCTTTCGTTTTTCCTGAATTAGCGTCAGATCCTGAATCCGGTTCCGTTAGGCAATAAGCTGCCTTCCATTGAGCATTCGCTAACTTTGGCAGGTATTTATTTCTTTGAGCTTCTGTTCCATAATAAAAAATTGGCAATGTGCCAATGCCGGTATGTGCACCAAAAGCCACGGCAAATGAATGACCGGCGCCCAAAGCTTCCGCAATTAACATTGTGGTGTTGAAGTCTGTGCCGAATCCACCGTATTGCTCGGGCAAAGCAGTGCCCAACAGTCCCAATTCGCCAGCGCGTTCTAAAAGTTTTGGCATGAGTTCCGGGTTCTTCATCGAATCCAATTCATCCAACTTCGGCCATACTTCCTGCTTCACAAAATCATAGCAAGTCTGCCGAATCATCAATTGTTCTTCATTCCATTCTTCCGGAATAAATATTTCATCCGCGGTAATTTCCTTTACCAAAAATTCTCCGCCTTTAATCGCTGATTTTTTGTCTAACGTTTCCATCTTCAAAATAAATTTTAATTCAATAATTCATAAATACCGGCAACGCCTTGTCCTCCTCCAACGCATGCGGTGACCATTCCATATTTTTGATTTCTTCTTCGCATTTCGTTAAAGAGCTGAACAGACAGTTTGGCGCCTGAGCAACCTAGCGGATGTCCCAGCGCAATCGCTCCCCCGTTTACATTAACTTTCTCCATGTCCATACCTAACTCTCTTATAACTGCCAATGATTGCGCTGCAAAGGCCTCATTCAATTCTATTTGATCGACATCACTAAGTTTTAAGCCTGCCTTATCCAGAGCTTTTGGCACTGCTTTTACCGGTCCGATTCCCATAATTCTGGGATCAACGCCGGCTGCCGCATAACTTATTAGTTTTGCTATGGGTTGAAGATTATATTGCCGCATCATCTTTTCCGACATCACTATGACAAATGAAGCGCCATCAGAGGTTTGGGATGAATTGCCCGCGGTAACAACTCCGCCTATGGCGAAGGCAGGTTTTAATTTTGACAGAGCTTCTATTGAGGTGTCCTCCCGAACTCCTTCATCAACTTCAACCACGAATTCCCGGGTCTTTTTCTTTCCGGAAGCGTCCACATAATTTTCCTTCACCGTTACCGGTACAATTTCATCTTTGAATTTTCCTTCTTTAATTGCCGCAGCTGCTTTCCTGTGGGAGTTGAATGAAAATTCATCCTGGTCTTCCCTGGAAATATTAAAATCTATTGATACTTGTTCCGCGGTCAAACCCATGCTGGTATAATAGGTTGGGTTTTCAGAAGCAATCTTATAATTGAGTGCAGTTTTATAGCCCATAACCGGTACAAGTGACATGGATTCGGTTCCGCCGGCAATGATGCAGTCAGCAAGTCCAGCATGAATTTTTGTCGAAGCGATACTTATAGCTTCAAGTCCGCTTCCGCAATACCTGTTTATAACCATGCCGGGAACTTCCTTCGGTAATGCCAGTAAGCTGATCATGCGGCCCATTTGCATTCCTTGTTCCGCTTCCTGTACTGCATTGCCAACAATCAGGTCATCAACCTGCATCGGATCAAATCCTTCAATGGAATTTAACAGATGTTTAATAACATCAGCGGCAAGATCATCGGGTCGGTAGAATCTAAAGCCACCTTTCTTGGCTTTCCCAACCGCGGTTCTAAATCCTTTTACGATATATGCATCCATAGCTGTACTAGTTTCTCAATGGTTTTTGTCCCTGCAATATTGCCTGAATCCTTTCTAATGTTTTCTTTTCACCTGTAAGTGAAAGAAATGCTTCCCGTTCCAAATCCAGGAGATATTGTTCGCTTACTTCCTGTGGATAAGATAAATCTCCGCCGCACATAACATTTGCAATTTTCCTGGCAATTTTCATGTCATGCTCAGTAATGTAGTTGCCCATCTTCATCCCGTTTATCCCTGCATAGAACAATGCCATACCCGTTCTTCCCTGAACTTTAATATTTGAAGCCGGGACCGGTTGTACATATCCTGCATCAGCTAATTCCAATGCCAGTTTTTTTGCATCGGCGATTTGCCGGTCCTTGTTCAGAGTGATGCCATCGCCCCTGCGCAGGATGTTCATATCAAATGCTTCATGAGCTGAAGTCGCTACTTTTGCCGTTGCAATATTCATGAATGCATTCTGTAAAGCATTCAGTTCAACATCTCCTTCTTGCAGGCCATCCGAAACTCGCTTTGTCAACTCCTTTGTACCGCCACCTGCGGGGATCAATCCTACTCCAACTTCAACCAGACCGATGTAGGTTTCTGCTGCAGCCTGTACTCTGTCTCCATGTAAAGTCATTTCGCATCCGCCACCAAGTGATAATGCATGCGGTGCAACAACAACAGGAATTGATGAGTATCGAACCCGCATCATGGTATCCTGAAAATGTTTAATAGAGAAGTTGATCTCATCATACTCTTGTTCAATGGCAAGCATAAACAAAACTCCCAAATTTGCGCCGGCTGAGAAATTGGTACCCTGATTTCCGATTACTAATCCCCTGAAATCTTTTTCTGCCGTGTCTATAGCATGATGGACGCCTCTTATTACATCTTCCCCCATCGTATTCATCTTAGTGTGAAATTCAAGGTTCAGAATTCCATCACCAACATCAAAAAGTGTGGTTCCTGCATTACCCCAAACCTTTTTATTTTCCCTGATGTTATCCAGAATAATGAATTCGTCTTTGCCTGGTAATGGCAGATATTGTTTCGAGTTAATGTCCCAATATTTTCGAACCCCGTCCTGAACTGTATAAAATGATTCAGCACCGGCGGTAATCATGTCGTAAACCCATTGATTTGGTTTGTACCCGGCCTCTTCCATTTTAGGTAAGGATTTTTGAAGATTTGCACTATCCCAGGTTTCGAATGGTCCTAATTCCCAGCCAAAACCGGCACAAACGGCATCATCAATCTTGTAAAGTTCATCCGCAATTTCCGGGATCCTGTTCGAGGCATATTGAAACAATGCGTAAAAAGAACTCCTGTAGAATTCACCCGCTTTATCTTTCCCCCCCAGAAGTATCTTAAATCTTTCCCTAATATTTTCTATTGGTTTTGTTTTTTCCAGCGTGTCAAACTTTACCCTGGACTTCGGTTTATACTCCATGGATTCCAAATCCAATGTGAGTAT
>DASWHX010000138.1:0-12142 GCA_036397995.1 Cyclobacteriaceae bacterium | reverse complement strand
CATTAATAGTTTGGGTTGAAGATCCTATAATGGTCAGGCCATTTTGCAGTGGAGGTTGATTTTTGAACTCAAAGCCTAACGACGAAGTATCAATGACAATTTCATTGTTGTGTTTGACTAAATAATTTGCAGTTCCATCTTTAGAAATAAAGAACTCAATAGAATTTAAGTTTCCGGGAGATAAAATAATGTAATCGGTTGATTCCGAAGTGCAGGAAATATAAAAAAGGAACAAAAGGGATGCGGTGAGGGATTTCATCTTTTTCATAGTGAAAGTTATTACAATTGGATGACTTATTTTGAATGCAATAACACATCGTCGGGAGATTCATGTTCCAGTTAATAATCCCGTTTTTGTTTTCTGATAAGAATCCTTAAAAAATGAAGATGAATGAAGTGCACCCGGAAGGAGTCGAACCCTCAACCCTCAGATCCGAAGTCTGATGCTCTATCCAGTTGAGCTACGGATGCAAAATGTTATGACAACGCTTCTTTAACTTTTTGCGCGGCATCTTTAAGCAGAATAGCAGAGGTAACCTTTAGGCCACTTTCTTCAATAATTTTTGCGCCTTCTTCGGCATTCGTCCCCTGCAAACGAACAATGATCGGGATATCAATATTGCCGACATTTTTATATGCTTCCACAACTCCGCTGGCGACACGATCGCAGCGTACAATTCCTCCAAAAATGTTTATCAGAATTGCTTTAACATTAGGATCTTTCAAAATAATTCTGAACCCTGCCTCAACGGTTTTGGGAGATGCTCCCCCGCCAACATCCAGAAAGTTAGCCGGTTCCCCACCGGAAAGTTTTATAATATCCATGGTCGCCATAGCAAGACCGGCACCGTTAACCATGCAGCCAACATTTCCATCAAGCTTGACATAATTAAGTCCGGCGGCACCTGCTTCAACTTCCAATGGATCTTCTTCTGTCAAATCCCTTAGCTCAGCCAAATCCCTGTGCCGGTATAACGCGTTATCATCAAGATTAACTTTTGCGTCCACCGCCATGATTTTATTATCTGAGGTCTTTAATACAGGATTGATTTCAAACAATGATGCATCCGTTCCGACGTAAGCTTTGTATAGTGCACCTATAAATTTAACCATTTCTTTAAATGCTTCTCCTTCAACTCCCAGCTTAAATGCAACCTTCCTTGCCTGGAATCCCTGAAGTCCGACTCGCGGGTCTATCCATTCTTTTATTATTTTTTCGGGTGTCTTGGCGGCAACCGTTTCAATATCCATTCCACCCTCCGTTGAGGCCATAATGACATCGCACGCTTTTGCGCGATCAAGTAAAATGCTCAGGTAAAATTCTTTTGGTGAAGATTCCCCCGGATAGTAAACATCTTCAGTAATTAAAACTTTGTGAACTTTCTTTCCTTCAGGTCCGGTCTGATGGGTTACCAACTGCATTCCTATAATCTGATCAGATAAAGTTTTCACATCATCCAGACTTTTGGCAAGTTTTACTCCACCACCTTTACCTCTTCCACCCGCATGAATCTGAGCTTTAATCACCCACCATTTTGTGCCGGTTTCAGTGTTTAGCTGCTTTGCCGCTTCCACTGCCTGCTCAATGTTGGAGGCCACAATTCCCCGCTGTATTCGGACCCCATAGCCTGATAAGACCTCTTTTGCCTGGTATTCGTGGATATTCATATTCTGGGATTTAAATTTTGCACGAATCTACGTTTTTTGGGTATATAATTCAAGGCAGAAAAGGGACGTTCAGAGCTTAATTTCTTCGCCATCTTTATTACTAAGAGGCGGTTGGTTATCTTTGGCCAAATGCTTGAAGCACTTTCCATAACTAAATCATTTGGCACCTTACCCGTCTTAAAGGGAATTAATTTAAAGGTTGCGAAAGGTGAAATTGTGTCCATTGTAGGAGCATCAGGTGCAGGTAAAAGTACCTTGCTGCACATCCTGGGAACGCTGGATAAGCCTGACAAGGGTGAGGTTAAGTTAAACGGGGTAAACCTGGAAACTTTGCAGGGAAATTCATTGGCTGAGTTCAGAAATAAACATGTCGGGTTTATTTTTCAGTTTCATAATCTGTTGCCGGAATTCACCGCCCTTGAAAATGTGTGTATACCGGGTTTTATTGGAAAGCGAGATGATAGGGAAGTGACGGATAGGGCGAAAGAGTTACTGGAATTGCTGGGCATTTCCGAAAGAAGGGATCACAAACCATCGGAGATGTCAGGAGGGGAGCAACAACGGGTGTCGGTGGCAAGGGCATTAATAAATAATCCTCAAATCATATATGCGGATGAACCCAGTGGTAACCTGGATTCTCACAACGCGGATGAACTGCATAAATTGTTTTTTGATTTGAAGAAAAAGTTGCATCAAACTTTCGTAATTGTTACTCATAATCAGGAACTCGCCGAAATGGCCGATAGGAAATTAACAATTGTGGATGGAATTATCGGTTAATTCTTTCCAGTACCCGTTTCATGTGCAGATGTGCTCCGAAAAAGTTGTCATAAACAGCGGCAATTTTCAATTCTTCGTCAATAAAATAAGTAATTCTCTTCGAGATTTTTAACAGCGGAACGGATGCATCATACTTTTTGGAAACTTTTCCATCAGGATCAGAAAGAAGGTGAAAAGGTAAAACAAATTTCTCACGAAATTTCAGGTGAGTCTCATAAGAATCCCGGCTGATTCCATAAATAGCAACATTCAGTTCCTCAAAATGGAAAAATTGATCCCTGAAATCGCAAGCCTCTTTTTCACAACCGGGAGTAAAATCTTTTGGGTAAAAGTAAAGAATGCAGCGGCTGCCCAATTGATCTTTATGCAAAGAGAACATAGATCCTGTGGTTGATTTCAAGGTGAAGTCAGGTGCTTTAGTTCCTTCCAGCAATGCCATTATATTAATTTCCGATTAAACATAATAAATTAAGCTGGATTAATACCTTTGCCCCACACAATTCTTCAGCTATTGCAAATCACAAAGGGAGTCAGGTACATGTTGGTTTCTACACTGTTTTTTACAGGAATGAACTTGCTTGTGAAAATGGTTCCCAATATTCCGGCTATCGAAATTGTTTTCTTCAGATCACTGGTTTCACTTGTCCTCAGTTATGGTTTTCTAGCCCGATTAAGGATAAGTGTTTGGGGAAATAATAAAAAGCTTTTGATTGGACGGGGAATATCAGGAGCCGTTGCCCTCATACTTTATTTTACAACATTGCAAGTAATGCCTCTTGCCAGCGCGGTAACTATTCAATTTCTATCTCCCATTTTCACAACCATACTGGGAATCTTTGTAGTTAGAGAAAAAGTAAAGCCCTGGCAGTGGGCATTTTTTGCTATTGCATTCGGTGGAGTTTTAGTAATTGAAGGTTTTGATCCCAGGGTTTCGGCATTTTTCGGAGTAATAGGAATAATTTCTGCCTTATTCTCGGGATTTACATATAATTTGATCCGCAAAATGGGCACATCGGAGCATCCCCTGGTAATTGTTTTTTATTTTCCATTGGTAACCTTGCCGGTAACCGGTATCTATTGCTACTTCTTTTGGGTTAATCCCATTGGGATGGAATGGTTACTTTTGATTTTAATTGGTGTAATGACTCAGTTTGCACAATATTTTATGACGATGGCTTACCAAAATGAGGAGCTTTCTAAAGTTGCGCCGCTTAAGTATTTCGGAGTATTATATGCTATTATCTTAGGGTATGTATTTTTTGGCGAAACCTTTAATTGGCTAACCTATACGGGGATGATCATGGTAATTGTTGGAGTAATTCTCAATGTTTGGTATAAGCAAAGGTTAACTTCCAGGGTAATTTGAAAGAGTTAAAAGGTTGAATTAATTTTGAAGAAAAAGAAGAATGTCAGGACATAGCAAATGGGCAAATATCAGGAGAAGAAAGGAAGCCCAGGATTCAAAGCGCGGAAAGATCTTTACAAAGTTGATAAAAGAGATCGCCATAGCGGCAAGGATTGGCGGAGTTGATATGGATGCAAACCCCCGGCTCCGGCTGGCGGTTCAAAATGCCAAGGGAGTAAATATGCCCAAAGACAATATTCAAAGAGCAATTAATAAAGGTTCAGGGTCTGACGGAACTGAATATTCAGAAATTACTTATGAAGGATATGGACCGGGCGGTGTTGCTATTTTTGTGGAGACAACAACCGATAATGTAAACCGGACAGTTTCCAATGTTCGTTCAGCATTTAGCAAATATGGCGGAAGTTTAGGTACAAATGGCTCTCTTGAATTCATCTTCCAAAGGAAAGGTATTTTTACTTACCCGGTTCCTGTGGATTTTATTGAAGATGAATTTACTCTGGAAGTGATTGATGCCGGTGCCGAAGAGGTCGAAATTGAGGATGGCTATGTAACTGTTACTACTGCAATGGAAGATTTCGGAAGAATGCAAAAGAAATTGGATGGACTGCAAATCGAGGTTGAGGAAGCCGAACTTCAAAGAATACCAAATACTCTTGTAAAAGTTGAAGATGAGATTTTTTCCAAGGTTATCAAGTTAATTGAAACCCTGGATGATGATGATGATGTCCAAAAGGTTTACCATAACCTGGACGCTTCCACAGAACAATTCGAGTCAATAAGCTGAAAAGGTTAACCTAATAATTTCGCGATTAAGTCTGCAGTACGGTTTGAATACCCCGCCTCGTTGTCATACCAACCCACCACTTTTACAAGCGTTCCATTGGTCGATGTTAAACCGGCATCGAAGATGCAACTATGAGGATTTCCAATAATGTCTATGGAAACAATTGGATCTTCCGTGTACTCCAGAATTCCTTTCATGGCACCGGATGCCGCGGATTTCATCACCGCGTTAATCTCTTCAGCAGTAACTTCCTTTTTTACAATTGCCGTAAGGTCGGTTAATGAACCATCGGGGATAGGAACTCGCATGGCAATTCCATCCAGCTTACCTTTTAGGTGCGGAAGAACCAGTCCCACAGCTTTTGCAGCGCCCGTAGAAGTTGGGATTATTGAGTATGCCGCGGCTCTTGCTCTGCGAAGGTCCTTGTGAGGAGCATCTTGCAATCTTTGGTCAGAAGTATAGGCATGAATGGTGGAGATATATCCTTTTTCAATTCCGAAATTATCATCCAAAACTTTTGCCATAGGGGCAAGACAGTTTGTTGTGCAGGAAGCATTGGATATTATAGGTTCATCGCCTTTTAAGGTATCATCATTAACTCCGAGAACGACCGTTGGAATATTGCCTTTGGCAGGTGCAGAAATTACTACCTGCTTTGCACCGGCCTGAATATGACCGCCTGCGCCGGCTTCGTCCACAAATAACCCGGTTGATTCCAATACCAGTTTCACACCATCCTTTGCCCAGGGTAAATTCCTGGGATCTCTTTCTTTCAGAATCTTGATAGTTTTCCCATTAACTACCAGGGCTGATTCCTGAGCGACAACCTCACCATTGAATCTTCCGTGCACTGAATCATACTTTAATAGATGGGCGAGGATGGATGGTTCTGTCAAATCGTTGATGGCAACAATTTCAATACCGGGTTTATTCAATAAGGCTTTAAAGGTTAATCTTCCTATTCTTCCGAATCCGTTTATGGCAATTTTAGTCATGCTTTGTTGATGATTTTGGATTGATGCAAGCAAAACTACTTCGGACACATTTTATTACCAACAAAGGATGAAGATTAAAAGAATGAATTCTTTTGATAATAAGGAATAATGCCGATTAATAGTAAGGAAATTGAATGCTCCGAAAAATTGGAGCTACGCGTTAAATATCCATAATTCTTAAATTATTTGCACAAAATAAGTTAAGGAACCAGCGATTTAGGTTGTATCTCAGTTTAAATCCAAATGAAATCAACATCAACGTGTGTCACAGTCCACTTTTTATTTTAAATGAAAATTGATTGATTTTCAATGTTGGCAAAGTGTGGCACATGTAAAAGACTCCACTAGGAAACAACCGGTATTTAAAGCCATTTTCTTCTTTTGAAAAAATAGACCATCACCAGCGCGGTAAAAATCATTGCCGCCCAGAAAACGTAATATCCATATTGAAATTCTAACTCAGGAAAATGTTCAAAGTTGGTTCCATATACCCCGGCAATAAAGGTAAGAGGAATAAAGATTACGGAAAAAACCGTCAATACTCTGAGTATTTCATTGAGTTTATTTGATTGTTTGGTTTGATAGACATTCAACTGATCGTTAAGCATGATTTGGTAGGTTTCTATGGCTTCTGCTGAATGTGCAACGTGATCAACAAGACTTTTGATATAAGGCCGGTTTTCGTCTTCAATAATTTCTGAATCTGATTTCTCAAATGAGACGGCCAACTCTCTAACCGGTCTGATTGTTTTCCTGAGGAAATTTATTTCAGTCTTATAATTGTTGATTTCCTGAAGAAGTTCCTCGTTAGGATTCGATGAAAGTTTTCCTTCCAGCAATTCGATCCTTTCACCGAAACGCTCAATTATGATGATGTAATTATCAATGATTACATCAAGCAGGGCATAAGCCAGATAATCTGGTCTGCGGTTTCTTACTTTTGTTGTTGCCCGCTGGAGTCTGTCGCGAATGGGATTGAACACATCACCGGGCAAACCCTCCTGGAAAGAAATAAGAAAATTCTTGCCCACCACAAAGCTGGTATGTTCGTTCTCAACCGAGTCAGAATCTTTGATTAGCCACAGCATTTTGAGAACGATGAAAATGCAATTGTCAAACTCTTCAAATTTGGGCCTTTGACTGGTATTCATGATGTCTTCCAATAACAACGGATGGAGATCGAAAATTTGCCCGATTTTCTGCATTAACTCAATATCATGCAGTCCATCAATATTAATCCAGGAAACTGAATCGGAGTCTTTAAGTTTTGAAAGCTCATCCAGATTCTGAAACGTTACTTTTTCGAAGTGATTTTGAGAGTAATCAAAAACCTCAATAATTGGCACTTCCAGCCTTTGTTTACCTATAAATGTGAGGTCGCCCGGATCTTTACCAAACTTCCCTTCCTGCTTTTCGAGAAATCTTGCCATTTAGTTCTTTATCTATACGAATCCTTAGACGAGGAAATGTAATAAAAGTCACCATTTTAGCAATTTACAATTTACAATTTACAATTTGAGGTGTCCTAGATAGAGTTGATCGTTTTTGAGGCATTGTTGAACATATATTTAAGATTAAATTTCATCTTTTTCTGTTGCAATTCAAATTCAAGAGGAGAAAGGAGGGTGTTTGGACATAAATGGTTAAATTCCTGCTTATTAGGTTTCCAATTTTCCTTAGATTGTAAAGAAGTGAAAATGAATAGACCACGTTTCATCGAAATTTTGTTCATTACTTGTGTGGCATTTTTATTCCCTATTTTGAATGCCCATGCACAAGAAACCAACGCAAATTTAAAGGACATACAACTCATTAAATCCGGGGATTTTAAGCATTTAGCAGGCATGATCGAATTTCCCCGGGCGAAAAACGAAAACAGAGCTTTCTTTAACAAGGGCATGCCAGATCAGCAACTATTCTTTCTTCAACTGGATACTCCCATAAAATTGCCTAAAGGTGCAAAGGAGGGTGAAATTTACTATAATAAAAGCATGGCAGTTTTTAGTTCAGAACATTCAAATGAAATTATAGTATTTGTCCTCGATGATCAAAGTATCCAAGAAAGTGATTTTGAGGGTTATCCAGTCAAAATACTTAGGGGATTCGGAATTGGATGTTATACTGGTGATCAAATTACACGTGGAGATTGAAAATAATAGTTGCCCAAATCCACGAATCGAATTAGATACAAATTCCATTATCTGTAATTATGCAACGGGTGTGATCTACATCTGGGAGTAATGATGTGAAGATTGTAAAGACAGGTATAATGGACTTGAGGAAATGTTGATGTTCCAAAAGGAGCAGAATATTCCGGTAAAGACTACTCCGCCTATAACATGATTCGGAGCAGACATAATGTACTTTATTTAAAGGTAAAGTTATTAATGCGCGAAGAATTCGGGCCAAAAATGAGCAGAAAATTCAGTAAATACTAGCCTCCGATGATGTGGTTGGGGGCTGTCATGGTTTCAATTAGTAATTTACAATTATCAATTTACAATTTGAGGTGTCCTAGATAGAGTTGACCACTTTTGAGCAAGTGTCCTAGAATCAAACAAATCAGTGATCTACTTGCAAAAGACAATCCCTAGCAGTCAAGTGTCAGGAATTGAAATTTTCAGAGATCATGAAAATCTTAGTTAACGGGAAAGCCTCCATCTAAATAAATTTCCTATTGCAATATTATGTGCGGCAATTTTTGTTCGTGGAGCCATTATAGTACCCTGCGTGGAAGATTCATAAGGACCGATGGGCACATTGCCTCCGTAATAATAATCAAAGGTGAGATTCCAGCCGAAACGAGTTGAGTTGCGGAGTGGAAAAACAAATCCGAAGTATATCCCCGGTTTTATTGTATTGATTTTTTTATTCTTCACGTCGTCATGTGTGTTGATAATTCTGTGATAGTTGAGCGTAGTTCCAAGCTTATAACATTCTCCCGCTTTTCCATTTAACTCTATAAATGAACCCAGCACAAAATTCATATATCTGAGAAGAATAAAATCACCATTTCCGTACCCTGCTACTCTTCCCCAACTATTAAGACCGGATTTAATTCCCAATGAGAATGAAGAAGTTAAGGGATAATTAATATCTGCAGTCAGGTTAAGATAATCTTCGTACCAGGGGTATTTGGTGCCGAAACCCAAGAAAGAATATTTCTGGTCAAGATTGTATTTGGAAAAAACACTTTTTAAAGGGCTGCCCTCCGACAAAACACTATGAGATAAAACAATGGACAGGTAAAATTTCTTCTCATCATAAATTAATTTTCTATCGAACGAATTTTCTGACAATTGTTGTGAAAATAGATAGTTAGCTTGAACATTCATAAAGAAGAAAAACACGATGATTATATTATTTATGAAAATTGAATTCATTTTATTTGGTGTTACCTTTTCTGTTTTAATGATTGTATGTTTTCTGCTCCGAATCTGATTAAAAGAAGTTCTTTATTCCGCAGAACATAACAATTATTTAAAACCATTCTCATATAAATGTAATCATAGGGTTAACGTGGTTAAAATTAAATTTTGCAATTTATCGAAATCTTTTTTGCAAAAGTTGTTAGTGACTTCACTTAAACGGCAATCACTAATTATCTTAGGAATTGACTCCAGAGATGGCTTTATCGAATTAAATGCACTACCTGAGGGATAAACAGCGTGACTTGATGACTCGACAAGAAAGGGAATAATGAAAGTTAAAAGGGTACTGAAACAGGGTATTTCAAACCAACTGTAAATTGCTTGTTACTAATTGAAACTATTGTTCCCGTATGGCCTCCACCGGACTCTTCATAGAAATCTGAATAATCCGCCATGCGGAGGTGATAACCAGGATGGCAAGTAATATCCCAAAAGGAGCTATCACCCAGGTAAATTGAAACGGGATTTTGTAAGGGTAATTTTGCAGAAGCCGATCAGAGAGATAGTAGGATGACGGTACTCCTAAAACAACTGCGATACCCAGGATAGTAAAAATCTCCGAAGTAAATAGTTTCATAATTTGCAAGTCGGTTGCTCCCATCACTTTTCGGATACTCATTTCGGATTCCCTCCTGCGAACCATAAACAACGACAATGCTAACAAACCCAGCCCTCCGATGAATAATCCAATAATAGTGAAGATTCCAAAAATGTTCACAAATCGTTTATCACTTGAATATTGATTCTCAAAAAATTCATCCAGGAAAAAATAATCAAATGGATTTCCGGTAAAAACCTCGCTCCATTCCTGTTCCAGAAAACCAATGGTTTCGGATATTGATCCGGTATTTAATCTCACGACCAGGTATGAATTTGCGTTGGGAACATACCGGAAGATTACAGGCGAAATTCGTTTGTTCAAAGACTGCTGATGAAAATCGGATGTTACGCCAACAACGGTATACTCAATATTGCTATCCGTCACTCTTTCTCCAATTGCCGCTTCCGGAGTTGTAAAACCCAGAACTTTTGCTGCACTTGCTGTTAGAAGCACATTCTCATTTTCCGCTTCCATTCCGTCAACGAAATTCCGGCCTTTGAGCAAAGAAATGTTCATCAGATCCAGGTATTCTGAACTTATGCCTGTAAAGGGCAGGGAATACCGGTTATCATCCGGGTTCCCAAGCCAGCGCACATCATTATTAACCCATGTTATCTCGATGCCGGGAATTGATGTCGTATTTGCCACCATCTGAATATCAGACAATCCGGAAATTTGCTGCTTTAAATAAAACAGCTTTTGGGTCCAGGCGGAATCCAGTAACCCCGGCCCTTTAATTGCAACTACTTTATCCAGACTTACACCCAAATTCTTTTGCTGCATAAACCGGATTTGATGATAGATTACCAGCGTTCCCGATATAAGCATGAATGAAACCAGCAACTGAAATGCGACTAAACCTTTTCGCAGTCCCAAAAATTTTGAACCTCCATGGCTTCCTTTTAAAACACTTAGCGGTTTGAATGATGCCAATGCAATAGCTGGGTAAAAGCCTGATAGCAATGTTCCCCCAAGAACAAGGATACCTGAAATGAGCCATGTATCCGGACGAAGATAAATCTCACCAGGAATCTGCTTTCCTAATATCGTATTTAACAAAGAATGACTCAATTCAACAACCATTAGCGAAATGATAATGGCAAGCAGATTCAGAATAAAAGCCTCAAATAAGAATTGCATAACCAAATCTTTCTTTGATGCTCCTGCAACTTTGCGTACTCCCACTTCCAAGGCTCTGTCACGAACACTGGCGGTAGATAGATTTATGTAATTCAGCCACGCTAGCAATAAGATAAAAATTGCCGCAATCGTGAGCGTTTGTAATATTTCCCGACTTCCACCTGTTTCTGGCTGGAATCGTATTTCCGGTCCCAGGTAAACTTCCGACAATGGTTGAAAATACAGGTTTACTTTAATTCCCTGCTCTATCAATGGGGCATAGTGTGTGCTAATAAATTGATCAACTCTGTTTTGAAAGTCTGGAGGCAATTCAGTTCC
Source organism: Cyclobacteriaceae bacterium (assembly GCA_036397995.1). Taxonomy (GTDB): domain Bacteria; phylum Bacteroidota; class Bacteroidia; order Cytophagales; family Cyclobacteriaceae; genus DASWHX01. Next base: position 1,056 of record DASWHX010000138.1, on the reverse strand, counting down.
ATTCATTAGCAAATAGGTGTTAAATGCACTCCACCCAAATGAATCTGCTGCCGAAGGTATAAACCTTTCCAACGTTTTGAATGAAACAAGCATATCGAATTTCAGGTGGCTGTTTACCGGAACATCTTCAACAATGCCGGTTATCTCAACGTTGGTTGCTTCCCAGGAATTATGGTAGATAAATGTTTTCCCCAATGGATTGTTCTCACCAAAAATCTTCTTTGCCAACGACTTCGTAATAACCGCAGTGTTTGGATTTGCTAATGCAGTCTCCGGATTGCCGGATACCAATGGGAAGGTGAAAATACGAAAGAAATCTTCACTAGCGAAGTATAGCTTTTCCGACTCTATGCTGAGCGATCCATGTCGAATAATATTGCGCATGTGAGAAGTGCCCCAAAGCTTAACAAAGGACTGTACTTCCGGAAATTCCTCCTTCATAAAGGGAGCCACACCTGCCGTGACACCGGCTGTGAGATCAACCCTGTCTGTATACTTGCGCTCTAACTGAACCCTGTAGATTTTGTCCGAGTTCTTGTGGAATTGATCATAACTATATTCAAATGATATAAAATTGTACAATGATAAAAATGCTGAAAACCCAACAGTGAGGCAGGATAAAATAATAAAGAAGAAAACTTTTCTCTTAAGAAGAATTCTCCGTGATGTCTTTAGAAAGTTAAAGATTATACCCATACTTATTTATTTTCATCCAGGAAAACAAATTCAATACCATTTTTATAACTAACTATCCAGTAGAAAGTTACACTTTTTAGAAATGATATTATGTTTCATTTCAGTGCAATCCAGGATCTAAAAATGAAGCACAAACGGTCCCCTTCCAAACTTAAAATCAAGCTGAAAATCATTAAGGAAGATGAGGGATATACAGCGGTAGGTCAATGGAGAAACCGAAGCCTTGTTACTTGCGGAGACACCTGGGATGAACTTCAAACGATGATCCTGGAAATGGTGAATCTTTCATTTGAAGATTTGGGCTATACCTTTACCATTGAGGAAATACAATTTGAATATGACCTTGAAAGCTTCTTTGAC
>DASWHX010000137.1:0-8496 GCA_036397995.1 Cyclobacteriaceae bacterium | reverse complement strand
ATGTCGGCCGTAGGGTTGGGTTTTCCTTCTCAGAAACGGGTAGGAGAGAAGGGCAATTAGAATCCAGCCTGTCAATAGGTAATAATACGTTTGCTTTTCCAAAAAAAAAGAGGTCATTGGTTATGACCTCCCGTTAGGTTTTCAATTTATTGGTAATCCGGTTCCCTGGTATTCCGAAATTTGGGGCCTGGGAACATTGGATCCAAACTCCTGATTTATTTGCTGAATAATCCAATATGCGGCCAGAGCATAACCCCGGCTGTTTGGGTGAACTCCATCTTCTGAAAATGCACCAAATGGTGGAGCAAGCGTAGCATCAACCATAACATTGCTGATATAAGTCGGAACAGTATTAAGGCCGGCAAGCCTGGCGTTAGCATCAAATAAAGCTACCCTTTTGCCACCGGCGTTAATTCCATCCAATATGGATTTAATAATATTGTTAAATGCAATGGTGCGATCGGCAATTGCTGTTTGTTCACTTGCAGTGAGGGCAAATTGATCCCCAACAGGGTATGAAACACCTTGAATAGTGGCATCGTTTCCAGGAACAAGGTAAACACCTAAAACAGTACCTGCAGTTAGCGGCAGTAAATCAGTGCTATTGGCAAGCCGGACTTTTGCATACAATTCCGGGATATTTGGATCCAAATTTCTCAGGTCAAACAAATCTTCATCAATTATAAGGGCTCCATTTTGTCCGGCTTGCCAACTTAACATTCTGGATGCAGCCTCCGCATCCGAAATAAATCCTAAGTTGTTACCTGCTGTAACTGCGCCGTTCAAATCCTGGAAATTCGGGTTAGTATTCAATGCTGTTGCCTTGTCAGTATCAAGTGGAATAGCATTCCATGGAACCAGTTTGAAGAAAGGAATAGAAGTTACATTAGGAATATTTCCGACAATACCTTCCACGGCAGGGTTAGCGGTTAATGCACCCAAAGCGGCTCCGTAATAGGCTGTGAAATTATCTGTGGAGGTAAAGATAGCCTCGTTGCTTGCACCGCCAACAGCATAACCCAGAATATCATTGTTGCCCAGCCAGAAGAAGAAGAACGTGGGATTGCGGGTCAGCGCATCGCCAAGGATCGTAGAAGTGCCGGGTGCCGATGCAAATCTGGCGTAATAGGGATTGAAGGCCGGATGGCCGGAATTATTCCAGTCTCCGGTTTCAGGAATTAATGCCTGGCCCACCTGGATGCCCGGAACCGCAAAATTGTTAAGAGTAGCTTTGTTCCCTGAATAAGCGAATGACGGATTTACCAGAATATTGGGAATCGCACCACCATCAGATAGTTGTGGTGTTGGTACGGGTGTTGGAGGATTACCAACCAGCTGTAACAAAAGCCTTCCAAAAACTGTAGATCCACTCATGCCGGAATACCCATTCACTGTATTTATTGTCGGCTGGTTAAAGGTTCCCCCACCTACTCTTGCAAATTGTTTCGAAAGAATAAGCGGCAGGGAATTGCTTTGACCTTCCGTAAATAGCGCACCGGCCTGGTAGCCTGCTGTTAGCGAGTTTCCGATAGCAACAAAAGTGGTAAAGTCAAGAGGTCCGGCGGAGAATGTTTCGTGGCCAGAACCCAAATCTGTCCGGTCGGGAATTACCTCATCAAATTCCTGATTGCAACCTCCAATCAGAATAGCTAAAACCAGATATCTAAATATGTTCGTTTTCATAGTTAATTAAACTTTTTAATTCAGGAATTGGTCAAATGTTAAAGAGATATAATAGATAGTGCCAACAAATCCGGCACCGAGATTGGTTCGATAATCCTGGCCGCCAAGATTTGTAGCGCCAACTTTAATAACTGATTTCAGTGCTTTCAGTTTCTTATTTATCTGAAAATCAAGGGTTCCATACGAAGGAATTGTTCCCTCACCAAAGGCGGATTGCCATAGGAATTCATCCTGCCATCGGAACGCTACACTAAACCCAATGTTTTCACCAACATCTCTATTGGCGAATCCCACCATAAACTTATGTTCCGGAGTATTAAAGCCTGCTTCGAATTCAGAATTAAGGTCAACTTTACTCACATTAAAGGTGGCATAATCATAGGAACCGTTGAAATTAAATCCGCGTCCCAGGTTGTAAGTGAATCCTAAACCAATTCCATCAGAGGTAACTTTTTCCTGCGCATTCAGGTAGGGTCTGAACTCAGTAATAATATCTCCGGTAGCTCCCGTTACAACCTGACCTCGCCTCATTATGGGTAATTTGTTGTATACGGTTTTTTGGGCAATAAAGTCATTATAAATATTGTGGTAATAATTCAAATCAATTAACAAGTCGCCGCCGATGATTCCTTTATAGCCCACTTCAAATGCCTGTAATTTTTCGGGTTGAACGTAGTCAAAATTATCTGTTGCTAAACCTGCGGAAACTGGATCAGTTGGATTTCCGTCTGCATCCAGCGGAGTCCCATCTGTGTCAAATGATCCACCAGCATCAAAGAAAGATAGTACTGACCTGTTGGTATATGCACCCCCATTATGCAATCCATATCGGGCTGCATTGGCTTCTGTACTTCCAATTAAAATGCCGGATGCAGTTGGGAACCATATAAATTGTGACTGTGAGTCAGGATTTCTGAAACCTGTTTGGAATGATGCTCTGAAATTATGAGATCCGCCTGCGGTATAAACCGCGGATACTCTGGGGTTAAACTGTCCTTCAAAATTTTCATTCTTATCATATCTCGCGGAAGCGGCCAGTTTTAGATTGCCAATAGATTTACCAAGTTGCACATATCCGCCATACTCATTTATCTTCACTCTTTCATAAGATCCGTCTGCATTCTGTTCCTCATCAAAAATAGTTCCATCGCTAAAAATGTCATACTGGCGGAAATTACCACCTATCTGGATATCAACAATGTCAATCATATTTTTGAAATCGTAATTGAACTCTCCATGATATAACCGGGATCCTTCAACAAATGCGGCTCCCGCGCCTTCATTAAATTTTGTAGTCCTGATTGTCTCGACCAGGTTAGTAAACTGTGAACTTCCAACCGCAGGTCTGGTGGCGTCTGCTGTTTGTCTGGCAAACGCGTGTGCAGCTTGCTTATTACCCGCAGGTACTCCAAGTGCGGTATAATATCCTTGTAGCGCAAGTACATACGCCGGAATATAAATTGGAGCCCACTCGGTTGCTGTCGGACTTATTGATTCATTGAGGTAGATCCCCAGGGCATCCATATTATAGGAATCACCATCATCTGTTTGAGTCATGTAGCCTCTGACGAAGAAATTATCTGATTTCAGTTCCAATTTGTGAAACTGTTGGGTAAAATCCCGGAGAATAAACTTGCCGGATCCCTGATAGATAGAGCGACCGCCGCCAAAGCGGTAGTTATAAAGCGCTTCAATTTTATCAGTTAATCTGTAATGCAAAGCGGCATCTGCCTTTATACTTCTCGCTGCATCTGTTTCAAGTAAATCCTCCTCCTTCCATCCGGTTCTCCTTAAGTCAAGCGCTCCCAGGAAAGGACCGAGGCCACCATAGAAAATCTCAACTTCATCACCATATAAATTCAGGCCATCGAAATTGGAATCTCCAGGAGCCCTGATGGGAAAATTTTTGTCAGTGGTATAGTCATTGGCTCTCCAGTCTGTAGCTTCCATGATGGAGAAATTTACCTTAAAGGCAACCTTGTTATTAAAGGCTTTTGCATACCGGAGTTGAAAGTTGTACATGGGATTAGTTCCGTTGGCATTGGATTCAGTCACGCCGAGTTTTGCCTGGGCACTTAATCCCTGGTATTCAAAAGGGTTTTTACTATTCATAAAAAGAATTCCATTGAAAGCATTGGGTCCATAAAGAGCCGATGCAGCTCCGGGAACCAATTCAACACTTTCAACATCTAAATCAGGAATTCCTACCAGGTTGCCTGTTGGAAAATTTAAAAGTGGAGCGCTGATATCCATTCCATCTACCAGGGCAACAAACCTTGTATTGGCAATTGTAGCAAATCCCCGCGTATTCACCGCATTGAATGTCATGCTTCCCTGGGCAGTTTGCACGCCTTTCACGTAATTCAGTTGATCAAAAAAATCGGGAGCTGATGCTTGCTGAATTGCAAGAATATCCAGCTTCTCAATGGTCACAGGGGAGGAGAGAATACTTTCTTCAACCCGGCTTGCACTTACTACGATTTCCTGACCAAGTAAGGTTTGCTCCGCCATGGTTATTCCAAGGCCTGAGGTGCTGGTTTCTGTAATCTCAATTTCCTGGGTAATAAATCCCACGTATGAAATTGACAGGGTGAAAGGCGGTGACTGTGAGACACTTAAATTGAAATTCCCATTTATGTTTGTGATGGTACCTTTAATAGTTCCTTTTACAACTATATTAACTCCCACCAGGGGATCACCCGATGCTTCATTTATTTTACCTGAAATTGTAGTCTGTGCCCAGGCCGTTACACTGATTAATAGTGCCACAAACGTCCCCAGATGGGTTTTTAGTAAGGTTTGTTTCATCTTTTTTTGATTGGTAATTAATTATTGAAAATAGCAAATTATTGGAATATTTCAATATTCCTTCGCGATTAGCGGTATTTCCCTTCTTTAATTTCCTTTTCGAGGTGAATTGAAAACTTTTTACATAGCTCCTTCAATTCATTAGCCATATACTCATCTCCTGTAGAATTGAGAATTGTTTGCGCCATCCCGCCAATAGAATCGATGCAAAACTGTTTCATTTGGTCTACAGGCATTTTTTTCGTCCATAGATCTATTCGAAGAGTATTTCTTTGTTCAGAATCCCACAATGAAACACTAAAAGAATTGATTGGTTCCGGTTTCCCATCTTTGTGATCTGTGGCTGACCACTCTATTTTCTCCGGAATTCTATCCTTGTCTAGTTCAACGTCAAATTTTATCTGAGATTTAATCATTGGTGAAATTTTAGCTTTTTAGCGTATTCTATAAAGAAGTCAAGGGCGGCGGGGTTTTTAAGTGCATCTTTATTAAGTATTTTCTCGAAAGGTTTACCCTGCAAAATTTTCTTGACTGGGGTTTCGACTTTCTTACCGCTTATGGTATAAGGAACTTCGGTAATTTCTATTATTTCATCCGGCACATGACGGGGAGTATATTCCGACCTGATGGTAGTTTTAATTTTATTTTTAAGAATTTCATCCAGTTTCGCTCCCTGCCTAACGGTAACGAATAACGGCATGTAGAAGTCGCCAACATTATTTTCAATACAAATAATTAAACTGTCACTAATTTCGTCCACTTTATCCACAGCTCTGTATATTTCACTGGTTCCAATTCTTACCCCACCGCGATTTAGTGTTGAATCCGACCTGCCGTAGATAATGATGCCATTTCTTTCTGTAATCATGGTCCAATCTCCGTGTCGCCAAATACCAGGATACATTTCGAAGTAACTTTCCGTGTACTTTGCAAAATTCTCATCACCCCAAAAATAAATTGGCATGGATGGCATTGGCTTTGTTAGCACCATTTCACCTACCTGATTAATTATTGAACGGCCTTCATCATCAAACGCTTCCAGCTTGCAACCCAAAGCTCTGCACTGGATCTCACCGCTATGAACGGGCAACAATGGATTTCCACCAACAAATGCTGAACATACATCCGTGCCACCACTAATAGAAGCAACCCACAAATCGGATTTAACATTCTTGTAGAGCCAATCGAATCCTTCTGGCGGCAGAGGGGAACCGGTTGAACCAATGGATATAAGTTGATTAAGGTTAAAGTTATTGCCTGGTCTGGTCGCTGCTTTCATATTAGCAATCACAAATCCGGCGCTGGTTCCAAAATGTGTTATCTTAGCTTGTTCTGCAAATTTCCAAAGCACATTCATATCCGGATAGGCGGGGCTTCCGTCATAAAGTACCGTGGTCCCTTTCACAAGTAGTGAACCTATAATGTAGTTCCACATCATCCAACCTGTAGTTGTATACCAAAAACATCGATCTCCTGCTTTTATATTATTATGAAAACTGAGATATTTTAAATGTTCAAGAATTATTCCTCCATTACTGTGAGTTATAGCTTTTGGGACTCCGGTAGTTCCGGAAGAAAACAGTACCCAAATAGGGTGGCTAAAGCCGGTCTCAGAAAATTTAAGGCTTTGTTTGCTTTCAGAGATTACACTTTCCCATTGTGAGGTGTTTACGGCAAAATTATATGCACTATCATCCAGATAGGGAATGTATATAATTTGCTCCAGGGAAGGGAGCTTTGATATTAGATCGTTAATTACGTCTTTTTTGTCATAGCTTTTGCCTGCGTACTGATAACCGTCAACTGTTATTAGAATTTTAGGTTCAATCTGTGTGAATCTGTCTGTGACAGCTCCGAGACCAAAATCAGGCGAACAACTTGACCAAATAGCTCCGATCGAATTAACTGCAAGGAATGAAATTATTGCTTCCGGAATGTTGGGAAGAAAGGCTGCCACCCTGTCACCGGATTTTAGCCCTGCCTTTTCCAAATGTGCCTGAAGGGAAGCAGTTTTTTCAATTAATTCAGTCCACGAAATCTCAACAATCGAAGACTTCTCGGAAGCAAAAATTAAAGCGGGATATTCATTATTTCGGTTCCTGAAAACCTCCCTGGCATAATTTAATTGGGTTCCTTCAAACCATTTAACTCCAGGCATACTGTCCCTGGAACAGATTTCAATTGCTTCCAAACTTCCTTCCAGATCGAAATATTCCCAAATAGATTTCCAGAATGCTTCAATGTATTCTGTTGACCAAATCCATAATGCATGATAATCAACAAATGAAATATTCTTTGACTCAGCTAACCACTTTCTATATCCGGAAAGATTTGACTTATCTCTGAATTCCGTTGAGGGTTGCCACAGAAGCTTTGGCTGATCCATTACGTTTATTCCTTGAGTAAAATCTGTTTAACGATCTCTTTGTCTTTTGCCAGTTGTAATCCCAGTTCTTCCATACTTTTAAAGTAGCCCTCATCCCTAATCCTTCTTATCATTTTAATCGTGATGATCTCCCCGTAGATATCCTCATTAAAATCAAAAATATTTACCTCAATACTTCTTTGGGATTGCTGCAACACGGGTCTATTACCAATATACAACATTCCTCCAAATTGCTTTTGTCTTGAAGTTATACGGGCTGCATAAATGCCATCAGCAGGAATTAATTTATATTCATCTCTGACTTCAATATTGGCTGTTGGAAATCCAATTTTTCTACCTAGCATATTTCCTTTTATAACAATTCCTTCGAGGCTATATGGTCTTCCCAGGTATTCATTGGCTTCGGGTATTTTGCCTTCCTGTAACGCTTTCCTGATTTTAGATGAACTGACGGCAACAGAATCTATTTCCTGTTTTGGAATTTCTACCACCTGGAATCCATACCTGGAAGAATTGGCGACCAGGTGATCAAAACTGCCTTCCCTGTTTTTACCAAATCGATGGTCGTATCCAATAACTAATTTTTTTGTTCCTAGTATTTTTATCAGGATCTGATCAATGAATTCCTGTGAGCTTAATTCTGAGAACTCCCGGGTAAAAGGAATTTTCAGCAAATGGTCAATTCCCAAATCAGTTAAGAGCTGAACTTTTTCTTCAAATGTAGTTAGCAGTTTTAAATCCTGTTGGTCGGGAAAAAGGACAAGCCGGGGATGTGGCCAGAAAGTTATTATTACAGATTCCCCATTATTTTCTGTGGCTATCTTTGAAACCTTTCGAAGAATCTGCTGATGACCGTAATGAACTCCATCGAAAGTTCCGCTTGTGACAACGGCAAAGTTAAGGGGCGTGAACTCTTCGATGCTATTATATACTTTCATTGAAGACAGATTTGTTCGATAGTTGCCGCATCCTCCAGATTATAAGTTCCAATCCTTGTTCTTTTTAACCTGGAAAGATAAGCACCCGCACCAATTTCATTACCAAAATCATTAGCTAAACTTCGAATATAAGTACCTTTCGAGCAAATTACTTTAAAAGCAATTAACGGAATTTCTATTTTAAGTATTTCAAAACTGTATAGAGTTACTTTTCTAGGCTGAATCGATTGCTTTTCTCCTTTCCGGGCCTTCAGGTAAGCTCTTTTGCCTTCAATTTTTATTGCTGAAAATGCCGGTGGTACCTGGTTTACTGTGCCAACAAACTTTTTGGCTGTCTCAACAACTGAATCAGGAGTAACATTTTTGCAATCGGATACGAATTTAACCGGAGTTTCAAGATCAAAGGAATCGGTTATTTGGCCCAGAGTGAATTCACCTACGTACTCTTTCTCCATTTCCTGAATCTCATTAATTTCCTTTGTCTTTTTTCCTGTGCAAAGAATAAGTAATCCAGTTGCCAGTGGATCAAGAGTGCCGGCATGTCCTACCTTCCTGATTCCCAGACAATTTCTAATTTTCTTTACTACGTCGAAGGAAGTCCAGCCAATGGGCTTGTCGATCAGAATGATTTTGTCTTGTTCTTCAACACTCATCTAAAACCGGTAATGAAAAATCAACGCG
>DASWHX010000136.1:0-4800 GCA_036397995.1 Cyclobacteriaceae bacterium | reverse complement strand
GATTTGGGATAAAATGACCGGAGAAATCAATCCGGAAGTTGCGGAGTTTTGGAAGGAGAATTACGATTTGCGTTACATCCTGGAACGGGATTGGGAAAAACTAGGTGCGGATCTTCAAGGCAAGATCCATATTTTCTGTGGAGATATGGATAACTACTACCTGAACAACGCTGTTTACCTGATGGAAGAATTTTTGGAATCTACTACCAACCCTTATTATGAGGGTGAAGTTGACTACGGTGACAGAGCCGAGCATTGCTGGAACGGAGACCAGGAAAATCCAAATGCAATCAGTCGTTTGCGATATAATACCATGTATCTACCAAAAATCCTGGAAAGAATTAATAAGTCGGCACCAAAAGGGTCGGATACAAAGAGTTGGCGATACTGATGTGGAACTATTAAATCCAAACTAAGAGTGGTCACATGGACAGGGAATTGGCTTTCCCGGTTTTAGTTTTCCATGCGGCTTATTACTCACACATGACGCAAGAACTGCAATCACAAGAGTAAGCAGCAAAGGCCATATTTTTTTTTGTAAAAAAATGCGTTTCACAATATGAAGTTACAAAAAACTAAGTTGAAATGTCAGGCCGCATTTTTGTTTTTCGCCATCTCCCGGAATTGCCTGAAAACTCTGAATTTCAAAATAGAGATTGCGCACATAAGGCCTGAAAGCATGGCGCCGGCTACTCCAACTATGGAAATATCCTGACCCACGAGGTAAAGACCTTTAATACCAATCCTAGGGCGGAGAAAACTTAATTTGAATCGTTTTGGGCTATGTTCAAGTCCATAAATTTCTCCGGAAGCATAATTCGTAAAGTCTTTTGTAGTAAGCGGTGTTGACACGTCCGAACTCACTATATGTCCTTTGATTTGAGGTAGTAATTCATATAATTTCTTCAGCATTTTGTCTTTGAAATTTTCTTTGATGGCTTCATATTCCGGCCCCCGGTGCCGCCATTGTCTGTCTTCATAATCTTTGAACCAATCAAAGTTGGCAATGCTGATTGCCTGTATAGTTGCCATGTTTGGATGGTCCTTTTCCCAGGAAGGATCTTTTGCTGATGGAAATGAAATGTAAGCAAACTTTAATTCCCCGTCTTTATCTGACAAAGTTTCATTTGTAATTTCATCAAAGTTATGATTCCGGTAAAACCAGATATTATTTTTTGGCAACTTGAGATCTTTGTCGCTGGAATCAAGACCCAAATACAAACACATGTGAGGATGAGAAGGATTTACCTGGTCTAATTGCTTCAACCACTCTTCTTTGATGCCATGTTTTATTAATTTTGTTAAAGTATTGCGGATACCGCAATTACTGATAACATTTTTGGATTTAATAAACTTGCCATTAACAATCACCCCGCGGGCCTTATTGTTTTCAACCACAATTTCCTCAACATCGGAATTAATAAAAACCTGTCCATTGTACATATTCAGATTTTCAATCAATCCTTTATATATTTTATCGGCACCTCCCACGGGGTAGTAACCACCCTCCATGAAATGATTAATAACCATGGCATGTGCTGCAAAGCTGCTGCTTTTCGGTGGGAGGCCGTAGTTACCGCATTGGGCACATAGCACTGAAATCAATTTTTCATTACCGGTGAGTTCACTGATAACCTCATAAGTAGTTCTGGAATAATAGGGTTTGCAAAAGTAAAGGAAAATTTTCCCCAGGGTATTTCTCAACCAATCAGGAAATACTTTTTGGTAGAAGAAGAGTTTGCTGGTCTTTTCGGCCTTCTTTAATAATTTGAAATAGGAATCAATTGCATCCTTTTCAGCTGGGAATTGTCTGTATAATGCCGCAGTTAAATTATCTTTTCCGGCGTCAAAAGAAAATTCTTCACCATCAATAATCACTTTGTCATAAACATTGCCCATGGATTCCCACTTAAGCTTGTTATCGGTGAGATAATCAAATAATACCCTGAGTTGCGAATCTTCACTATCCATGTTGCCGACGTAATGGACTCCAACATCCCAGACAAATCCGTTTTTTCTTTTAAAAGTATGAGTGAAACCTCCAGGGACCCAATGCCTTTCGAAAACCGCCACTTTTTTCCCCGCCTTAGCCAGAAAAATTGCCGCTGTAAGTCCACCCACCCCGGAGCCTGCAATCGCGTAATCCAATTCATTAAAATCGGCATCAGGATCAAATCTTTTATAAAGTTTATTTAGCATTGCTGTACTGAAGGGGAGAACGCAATTTATAACAATGATATTACTATTAGGGTTTGAGAATTAATAAATATCCTTTTTACTATTGCAAAATCAAGACTGGAAAAGTAAATAGATTACAAAATAGCGATTATGCAAATCCAAAAATCCACATTTCTTCAAGCTCGACAACATTTTCCCGCTTTAGCCAGAAATATGAAGGGCAATCCGGTGATTTTCCTGGATGGGCCCGCGGGCACTCAGGTACCTGCTCAGGTGATCGAAGCCATCAGCCATTACTATAAAACCAGTAATTCCAACACCCATGGATTTTTCAGGAATACCAGGGAAACTGATCAAATAATTCATGAGGCGCGTGAATGGTCCGCGAAATTCTTCGGTGCTGAAGGCCCGGAAACTATTTCCTTCGGCCAGAATATGACAACCCTTGCATATTTTCTCAGCGCCGGCTTTGGCAGAATCCTTAAACCGGGCGATGAAATAATTATTACCCAGCTGGATCATGAAGCCAACCGGGGTCCGTGGCTGGTACTTAAAGAAAGCGGAATCACAATTGTTGAAGTGAACATCACCGCCCAAGGAATCCTCGACATGGATGATTTTCAAAAGAAATTGAGTGAGAGGACAAAACTGGTGGCGGTTGGTTGTGCTTCAAACGCGCTAGGTACGGTGAACGATGTAAAAACCATCCGTGAGATGTCTAAGAGGGTGGGAGCAAAACTACTATTGGATGCAGTACATTTTGCGCCCCATTTTCCAATTAATGTTATGGAATTAGATTGCGAGTTTTTGTTGGCCTCTGCATATAAGTTTTATGGACCGCATGTTGGTATTCTTTACTCAAAGCCTGGTGAACTGGATATCCTTCCGGTTGATTCTCTTCGGACTCAGGATCAAATTCCGCCCAGTAAAATTGAAACCGGCACACTGAACCATGCAGCAATTGCCGGAGTAACGGCCTGCATAAAATTCATTATGGAAATGGCTGGAGAAGACACTCCCCAAAAAGCCATGAAACTACTCGCCGTACATGAAAGAATACTCCTGGAGAAATTATTCCATGGATTGTCTGAAGTTCCTTCGGTCAAAATTCAGGGGCCGGGTCTGGATTATCCCAGAACACCCACAGTTTCTTTCACACATGACAAATACAGACCTGAAGTAGTTTGTGAAAAATTAGGCGAAATGGGGATTTTTGCATGGGATGGTCATTTTTTCGCAATCAGGCCAATTGAAGCTTTAGGATTACTGGAGCGTGGCGGCGTTACAAGACTCGGTATTTCCATGTACACAACAGAAGACGAAATTGAAAAGACAATCCAGGCAATGCTTCAATTACATTGAAGGGTAAACCAATTTTTATTATCTTCATTCTCCCAATTAATATTTTGGTATGAAACGAATATTGCTATTATTACATTAGTTAATTATAGTCCTGTACCCAAAAAAATAATTGAATAATGACTTTGAAAAGTAAAATTGAAAAACTTCCGCTTTCTACTTTACCTACCCGATGGCAATTATTCCCTGGATGAAAATTTTTACTCACTTTTTTCTATGAAAAACAGCCAATCTTCTGTTTTGAAATCCCATAACAAAAACGCCAGAAACTACCAAAGCTTCAGCCTGCCTGCCATGCCTCCGGCAGGTAAACCGGACAGGTAGTTTCAACACAGGCTTACATCGAACCCCAGCCATGACAGCCGTCAGCTTCGTAACACGGTATACTTTGTGGCTGGACTTCGTTTAAGCCTTATATGTTAGCGGTTGTGCGATTTTTTGGTCTTAGGTAAACCAACCGTCTTGAGAATGCGATTTGCTTCTTCAAGTTTGTCTGGGAATAAAACTTTGTCAGCAAATTTATCTAAGGCCTTATTGATTTTAACAATAGGAGTTTTGGATTTATTAAGCTGCTTTATAGTCATTGTCATAGTGCAAATTTACGACTTTTTTCTTCGGATTAAAAATGCTTTATAGTCTGTATGCTTACGAAATTCGTGCCATTGGCCATCTTTTAAGCCAAATACTTCAAAGTCTTTCTTGATTTCTAGTATGTTATTGGTAATTCCGATTCGATAAAGTCTTGTCCGCGCACTGTTACTACCAATGGCGTAAATCCAAGCGTCAGGATGTTTATCTGTGAATGCATAAACAGTCGAAGCAACGGTCGATAAAACCATTTGGCTGTCACCATTATTTGTGATTGCGGTGTCATCAATTTCACCAGCCTTTTCGTTTTTATCTCCGAACCCCAAATTATAATAGTCTTTTAGATTGGTTTCAGTGTATTGAACAATTTTTTTTATTTTACCTTTTGGCCCAACGCTTGTAAATTCAAATAATAATAATTTCCTGTCTGATTCGAGTTGGTATTTATCATATTTCATGTTAGTCTAAAGGTAGTAATTTTCTCGTTTTACGGTCTGCTCGCATTACCGATAACGATTAGTATATGAAAAGTAGGCGATTTCGAAGCACTAAACTTTCGGTTAAGAGCAAACTTTCATACGAGCCAAAAACCTTGAATACAGCACTATTTCGCCTATTTTTTATATACATTGTGTGCGCCTTGAATGACGAATATAAGAGTCTTTTCAACGGAAA
>DASWHX010000135.1:0-29061 GCA_036397995.1 Cyclobacteriaceae bacterium | reverse complement strand
TATTTGTCGTAATCAATATTGAAACGCTGCAAGTTGTAATTTGTCCGTTGGTCGTAGAAAAATTCCTGGCGTTGTTTTTTGTCAAGTTTGATGTATTTTTTTTGGTAGCGATAAAGAAAGTCAAGCAGTTTTGTTACGTCTTTTTGAATGGCTTTATAAGTCAAAATAAGTTCATCGTTAATGTCGTAGAGATATGCGCCTTCAATTTCATAGTGCTGTGCAATGTCAAAGAATACGGCACCGCTGCCCAAAAATGGCTCGTAAAAATTTTTAATTTTTTTCTGCTTGAGTTGCTTTGGGTAGAGTTCTTGAAATTTGTCGAGTAATTGACCCTTGCCTCCAGCCCACTTTAAAAACGGTCTTGCCCCAACGTTGCAGGGATTGAAAAGATTTTGAACTGTCGAAACGTTTTCGGCCTTAATTTTATATTTTATTTCTGTCGCCATATCATAAAAAGTCAGTGTTTAAATTTAGTCAAAAAGTCGGTTCGCAAAGCCAAAATTTCCAGGTTACAGTCCCTATGTTCTAAGTAGAACAAGCTGACTCAAGAATTTAATTTAACAAATTGATTGAATATTATATTGGTTCAAATATCATCCTCTGTCCAAAGTGTTTGTCAACAACGTAAATACCTTTTTTATTTGTCTGCAATAACTATCGAAAATATAGGAAAAGGAAAATACGGTGAATACGAACAGGCCAACTCCATTGATAACAGTGAAATCCTGGTTGGACGACTGTGTATTTAAAAAGATTGGAATACCAACGTGGAAATTGGCCAAAGTATTCTTCCAGCCGGTGAACCAAAATAGTGGCCGGTAGTAGCCATGCCATATGGTTTAGTGAAAGATATTTCAAAGTGTTCTCAGTTGTCTGAACCGTTTTGTCATTGTCAACAGTATTTTTAAGTGTTTCACAATTGCCCAACAACCGGTTTTGGCTAAGAAACGTAAGGGTTTTGGAGCACAAAATGTATGACTAAAAAGAAGCGGGGTTTTAGAATATGAGAACTTTATCGCTGTCCACAACCCAGTTGGTCAGTTCAGCCATTGTGCTGATTTCTGTTCCTTCAATGAGTTGAACATTTTTTAGACCTCTTGCGTCTGCGCAACTTCCGCATATTTTCACTTTTGTTCCTTTGTTTAGCGAAAGTTTCAGCATTCTTTCAATGTTATAATAACCATTCGGAGTTGTCTGATTAGCAACGGCACAACTGGCAGCATCTGCCATTAAAAAAACTCTCACTTCAACCGTTTCGTGGTCTTTGTTTAATTGATTTGCAAGTCGTAAAGCATTGTATGCTTTCTCTGTACCGTAGGGAGCATCATTGATTAAGATTAAAATTTTCATTTTGTTTCTCATTTTTATGCCTGCATGTCGAACAGGGATAAACTTTATTTGCTGTAATTACTACACTTATAATTTTAAAAGTATTTGAAGAACCAATATTTTTCAAACCAAACTTTTGTCCAGTGCCAGAAATAGCCGGGCTTTTTCATTTTTACATCCGGCACAGGCGAAGCGTAAAAGTTACCACCTGCATAACCCGCATTTCCGCCGCCCATTTCTAAAAAGCATTGCCCGTCACCATTAAAAGTTTTGCCGGAAGATTTTCCTGCAATTTTTTGAGCAATGTTGTGTGCAACGGTTTCTGCCTGATAGTGTGCAAACACTCCTGCTTTTGGTAGTGGTTTGCCAATTTCAAGTGGAATAAATGTAATGTCCCCGATAGCGTAAACATTCGGAAAATTTGTTTCCATTGTATTACGGTTCACTTCAATCCAACCCGACTTTCCAACTAAAGCGGTTTCCCTGATTACCGAAGGACATTGATGTTTTGGGGTGAACGCCATTAAATCATATTCGAAAGTTTTACCATTATTAAAAGTCAAAATTCTTTCTGTGGCTGATGTTAGTTGATGTTCTGGAAAATATTTTATTCCTTTCATTTCAACCATTTGCCTGACCGCTCCCGATAATTCTTTTCCAGCAACACCCATAGGACCAGGTTCAGGAACGTATAACGAAACTTCTGCTTTACTGTTCAACTCCTTTTTTCTGATAAAATTTTCTACAAGCATTGCAGCTTCATAAGGTGCAGCAGGACATTTGAAAGGAATGGACGGAACTAAAACCGCAATTTTTCCACCTTTGAAATTTTGCAATTGTTCATTGAATTTTGCTGCACCGTCAAGGGTGTAAAAATCGTGTCCGTAGTCATTCAGATTATGTTCTGCTATTTGCTCAACTCCAAGCGAAATAATCATATAATCCCCTTCATATTCCTGACCTTTTACGGTAACGGAAATTTTCTCGGGATTTACTTTTTCAATTTCTCCGATAATTACTTCAATGCCTGCACCTGTAATTTTTCGGGTGTTTCTGTAAACCTGTTTCGGTTTCCGCTTACCAACCATCAACCAAAGAAGGGAAGGAGCAAAAATATTTTTTTCTTCTTTTTCAAAAAGCAATATTTTGGTTTTACCACCGACTTTTTTACTTAATTCTTTAGCAGTGATAATTCCACCAGTTCCTGCTCCTAAGACCAATATTGTTTTGCCCATTTTTCTGAAGATTACATTTTTTCAAGGAGGTTTTTTTGTTTTTTAAGGCTGTCAATAAGAACCCCACGCATTAGTCGACACGCCTGAGCTACTTTTTTGGAAGAAAGCGAAAAGTAAGTGCATTGTCCATCCCGTCTCGATTTTAAAATACCCTTTTTTGTCATTACAGAAAGATTTTGGGAGAGGTTTGATTTTAATCCACCTGTTACTTCCAGAATATCAGTAAAGCAAAGCTCTTTGTCTTGCAGCAGGTCAATAACCTCAATACGCAAAGGGTGTCCCAATGCTTTACAAACGTCTGCGTGTAGTTCAAAAATCTTCTTGTCGACCATTGTTTAAAAGTTTAATAGTTCGCAAAACTATGAACTATTTGGCAAACCACCAAATTTTTTTTCGTGTGGAGATAGGGAGGTTCAAACCTCGGGTTAGCCAGCCCTTGTTCAAAGTAGAACAAGCTGTAGCTGGTATAAAGAGCGGTTGCAGTATTAACGAACCGTCCCGACGCGTCGGGATAGGTGTGAGAGGCACATCTCCTCAGTTACAACTGGCGGGGCGGGCTATTCGATTGGCGGTAGTGGCCTTCACTCTCTATATGTCAACCGAGAATTTTAGTCGGCCACCAAGTCCCTCTCGAATAATTCTCATCAACGTTGTCAGTCTAATGTCACTAGCGTTATTCTCAATCCTTGAAATATAGTTTTTTGTTGTCCCAACTTTATTTGCTAGTTCCTGCTGAGTCATATGCTGTCTTTTCCGCGCCTCTTGTATGAGAATTCCAATTTTAAATGTCTCAAAATCTTCTTCATATTTCTGACGACTCTTTGATCCTTTTTTTCCATACTTCTTGTCAAGATGGTCGTCCCATGAAGTCAGGTACTTATCTTTTAATTTTGTTTTCATAATATTCCTTTTTAAGCCGTTCTGCTCTTATAATTTCTTGTCTCGGAGTTTTATCTTTCTTTTTTTGAAACCCATTTAGTAAAATGATTAGTTGTCCTTGGTCGAAGAAACAGAAGATTCTATAAATATCAGAACCCACTTTTACTCTCATTTCGTAAATGCCATCAGTTCCCTCAAGATGTTTGAAAAACCTTTCTGGAACCATTTGTAAAGTCCTCACGAGTCCGATTACATAATCAATCTTGTCCTGAACCTCCTTTTTCTGGTTATTGTAGAAGTCCCAAAAATGATTTTGGTAAACATATGTCTCACGGAGAAATTTAGTCACATGGGCAAAGTTACCTATTCAGACAACAATCTCCAAATCTTTTTGAGTCGTTTTCCGGTGTGGTCGGCAATTACCGCCAACGTTTGTGTTTGCGATGTGGCCGGCCTCTCGAAGCCGCGTGTTGTCCCACGAAACGTAAACTAAATTAGTAAAATCAAACTATAAATTTACGGTGCACCTCAAGCTGGCAGAAACTTACTGCTGGCAGTAGTAATTGCTTCTGTGTACCAATTTACAGTCTGTAACCATAAATTTTTCTCAAAGTCCTTTTTAAAAAAACCAAAATGTCCAATGACACTTGCAGAGTAGTCTGATGGGCTTACACTTATAACTTGTCTGTCAGCGCAAATAAATAATTCCGTAATTCTTTCTACCGCTCTTTTCGTCCCAATAACATCATCTTCAATAAAAATTGTCAACAACTTCTTGGTATAGATGTGATAAAAAAGGTTTACATTATTTTCCTGAAGTTGAGCCGCCATTGATTGATTCTTCCTTCTTTCATTCCATTGTCTCACAACTCCTTTTGGAATATCCTCCATCATTCTTAATTTTTTTCCAGGAAAATATCCAACCAAGTTAGTTAAGAATGGCATTACCATATGCCACAGAAGATATAGCTTTACACGATGCTTCTTTGGCCAATCTTTATAATAAGATGTCTGCGCCCCTATCATTATTACAGCCTCAATTTCTTGGCAGTCCAGAGTCATCCCAAAGATTGTTCCTCCGATACTGTGCCCTAAAACAACAATTTTGTTAATAGGAAGTAGATTCTTTGATTTCTTAATGACAGATGAAAAGTCCCTTTCCCCCCAAATCACAAAGTCCGCTTTAAAGCCTTTAAGTTTTTGGGGTCTGGACTCTGCTATTCCTCGGTAGTCATAGGTTATTACGTCAAACCCGTTTGAAGCCATGTACTTGGAATATCTCGAATAAAACTTTCTACCTATCCCAGTCGCTGAATTAATGATTAGGGTACAGTTTTTAATGGAATTTTTACTTGCCTTATAAATTGTCGCTTTTAGGCCAAACCTGTCTTCTGTCTCAATTACAATGTCCTTCATGCAATTATTACTGCTAACGTTTTAGTTGTAAAATGCATTTTATACAGTGTTGTAACCCGTTATTTACTCCACATTTTTTTTTCTATTTCTCTAAGTAAGTTGGTCAATTCAATCTCTGCATTTGAAAAAAGGGCAATCCCATTTTTATTTCTAACATCTATTATTACAATTGTTCTCACACCAGTATCCCCACCAGGATGAGCATAATAAATATTATCGTTTATGGCATTAAGGAACCAAGTATAAAACCCTTCATGGGAAATTTGTGGTAATGGGGTTATTTTTCTCGTGGTATTTGCATCTAATATGAAGTTAGAGCTTTCCGCATTCAAATATCCAGTTAGCAATAATGAATAATCAGAAATTGATGTTCTTAATTGACCTCCAGGATAATCAGGGTAGCCATTATGTCCCTTAAAAATTAGTCCGATAGAATCTTCATGCACATAAGTTTTTGCAACCAGATTTGAGTCTAAGTTTTTTAAAAACCAACTCGTATTCATCATTCCAATAGGTTTAAAGATGTTTTCTTGACAATAATCCTCATATTTCATTCCTGAAACGGTCTCAACTATAAGTCCTAATAAAGCTACTCCCGTATTCGAATAGGAAAAAGACTTGTAATTTGAATTGCTTTCAAAATGTCCATCTTTATAGAGTTTTCCTCCTGCGCTTAAATAATTCTTTAAAAAGTCATTTAATTCTAGGGTTGGATCTCCATTAGGAATTGTCCAAAAGGGTTCATAAATCTCAAAATCATCTCTTATTCCACTTCGGTGATTTAGCAAATCACGAACGGTTACTTTTGTATTTGGAAAATGAGGATTTTTAACCTTAAATGGGAGATATGCATTTATATCGGTTTCCAATTCAATTTTGCCAGATTCTACTAAATTGAATACGGCCAAATTTGTTACCGTCTTGGAAACGGACGCAATATGGAATGGAGTATTAACAGTTGCTTTAAATTTATTTTCCAAATCCCTAAAGCCATAAGTGTTAAGGTGAACTACTTTGCCAGAATCGATTACTGCAACTGCCAATGCAGCGACTTTGTCTGATTTCATTTCATTTTCAATCAATGAATCAATTTGCGGTAGGATTTGTCCAAAACAGACAGTTGAAAGAAAAAACAAAAGAATTGAGATGTTTATTTTCACTTGATATTTTTTTTAATTGGTTACAACAACCGGATATATCTATTGAATATATCCCTTTTATAGCGTCAACTAATCTAAAGGATTTTTAACCTTTTTAAAAGTATTTACGGCAACATGGGTGTACATCTCAGTTGTTTGCTGAATGATTGTGTGCTCAAAGGAGTATAATTCTCACCGGATACAATATGTCCGGCTTCCAATATTTTTATTGTGAAATGGTTTTTTTATTTTTTAAAAATGAAATAAACAGCAAGAATCAGGAAAATAAATCCGATAAAGTGATTTAAGCGAATTGTTTCCGTTTTGAAGAACATAATTGTGAAAAGTGAAAAAACGACTAAAGTGATTACTTCCTGAATAACTTTAAGCTGGACGAGCGTGAAGGGTCCGCCCTGAGACTGGAATCCAATCCGGTTTGCCGGTACCTGGAAGCAATACTCAAAAAAGGCAATTCCCCAGCTAATTAGTATTACTGAAAAAAGACTCAGCTTTTCCCATCCTTTCATTTCATAGAACTTAAGATGTCCATACCAGGCCAATGTCATGAATGAATTCGAAATAATTAGTAGCAGAATGGTTAGGCTTGCTTTCATATAGGTATTAGTTAAATCTTGAGGCTTTCTATTATTGAATTACTTGCAGCCGGTTCTACTTTCAAAATAGCGGAAGGCTATGTAAGAATTGGGAGAGATGAAGTTTCTTAATCAACCTGGATTTGTTTGGGAGATGTTTATGTTTTTGATCCCGTTTGAAAAGCACTTTGCGGGTCTTTTTTATAATTTTTCAATCTTCTGTTAAAAACCGGTGCATATCGGAAAATACAGTAAATGGCCCTAAAGCCGTCTTTCCAGTTAATTTTCTTTCCCTCCTCATAAGTTCTTCCGTGGTAAGAAATACCGACTTCATAAATTCGTATTCCTTTTATCGCTGCCAGTTTACCAACTACTTCAGGTTCGAATCCAAATCGATTTTCCCTTATTTTGATATACCTAAAGATTGAAGTGGGAATCAACTTATACCCAACTTCCATGTCACTTAAATTCAGGTCGGTCATAAAATTGGATAACAAAGTCAGAAACTTATTTCCGAGTGAGTGCCAGAAGTATAAAACTCTTTTGGAACTGCCTGAAAGGAATCTTGAACCCAAAACAACATCTGCATTCTCTTCCACAATGGGTTGTAGCAACCTGTTTATTTCATTCGGATCGTATTCAAGATCAGCATCCTGAATAATTATATAATCTCCCGTTGCACGTTCAATTCCTGTTCGAATCGCTGCGCCTTTTCCTCTATTTTTCTGGTGTTCAAGAAAAATAATTTCCATTTCAGGAAAATCATGAATAAATTTTTTGATTTCACTTCGGGTATTGTCAGTTGAATAATCATCCACAATCACAATCTCTTTACTAATATCATTAATTAAAGAGACGGATGTTACTTTCTGAAGGACGTTAAAAATGGTCCGTTCTTCATTAAAAACAGGAATAAGAATGGATAATTTCTTCAAATCAAAGACAATCTAAAGGTGTACTAATAATTCAATTATTGGTTGCCAAATTATTGCTTTTTATTTCAATGTTTAGGAAAGATAACTAAAAAGTAAATCTGGTTGAAATGATGAAATTGGTCCCTGGAGCTGCAATACCGGAGGAATAGGGCCGGTATCTTTGGTTGGTTATATTTTCAAGGCCAAGATTTAATGTGATAAAGTTGGTGGCATGATACAAAAACTTAAAATTCAATGTATACCACGCGGGTGAATAAGGATTGCCATTTCCATCAATTGCATAGAGATACGATTTGTTCTGTTCCTCCGGAGCCAAATTTTTAAAGGCAATCCTGCCATTATAAAATGAGTATAAATCTGCTTTCAATTTACCTCTGGTCCAAAGTATATGAGTAGAGCCAAACAGGGGTGCCGCATGTCTTAATGGTGCCGTGCTTTCGTCATCCAATTCTTCTTCTCCAGCCTGGTAATTAATATTTGAAGTAAGACTGAACCCGGCTGGAAGTTTAACTTCAACCCCTGTCTGAATGCCATAAACAAATGCCTTTGCGGAGTTTTGAATTGATAGTACCTGGCTTAACTCTCCGTCATAGAGAATACTATCCTGCCCGTTTAGCCGGTAATTTCGTCGAACCATGGCATCTTTCAGGATGGTGTAGTATCCTGTTGCATCCAACTTCGCCAAATCGCCAAAAATGTGGGTTATTCCCAGCTCGAAGTTATAAGCGTATTCGGGCTTCAGATCAGGGTTGGGTAAAATTACGGATCCTGGCTCTGAGTCAAAAACTTTTCCCACATCGTCCACATTCGGGGATCTGAAGCCGCTTGAAAAATTAGCGTTGAATTGCCAGGAACTAAGGGGAGACCAGGCCAAACCTGCACTCCCGGTTACGGCGCCGGCATTAATGTTGGCTTCTGAAAATGGAAACGGATAAAATGCGGTATCAAACTGCGATTTCAATAAAATATGATTATAACGGAGTCCGGTTTGGATAGTCAGTAACTTCGAAGTGCGCACAAGGTAATTAATATATCCGGCATAAGATTGCCAGGTTGAGCCATCCGGATAGCGAGTTGGACCAGGAGACTCTGACTGAGTTGCTATATTGGTATCAATTCCTGTAGAGCCTACTTCATTAAGGATTCCTTCCACACCGTAGAAAATAGAATGCTTCTTGCTTATTTTTTTTTCAAAATCAAGATTAGCACCGAATGCATCTACTTCTTCGTACCGGTTATATCGAATCACATCTCCAAAATCACGATCATGCCGACTTTCTTCAAAGTGCTGATAAGACAGTGTAAGTTTTACCTGATTATAAAAAGATGTTTCGCTCGAATTCAAAATCCCCAAAGAGTTCATCATCCAAGTCTGAGATCCATAATACCACTCGGCAGATCGTTGCAAACCGTTCCTATACAGGATGTGTCGATCATATCTTGGAAAATCTGAAGTGGTAGAATAATGGAAACCATAATCAATTTTCCAATTATGGGTTGGGACAAATCGAAGCTTTTGCATGAGGTTCACCTGATTATATCCCGTAGGAATCTGGATTTCAGGATCACTATTGATCAGCATGGTGTCAACTCCGTTAATTCTGACCGCGTAAGTTGGGCGGAGATATTCATCGGGACCATGTTTACCCATTTTAAGATTTTCAAAATTAGAATACGAAATGCTGGTTGATGAGCCCCATTTCTTAAAGCCAACATTAAGATCCAGGTGTCCTGTTAATTCTGAGTTCGCAGAAGAGTATCGGGTAAATACACTGCCCTTTACCAATGGTTTCTCCGTGGAAGAAAAGGAAGGTGAAAGGGTATAGAAACTCATTACTCCACCAATGGCATCACTACCATAGATAACCGAGCCCGGTCCAAATACAATCTCAGAACTTTGAATAGTAAAAGGGTCCAATGAAATTACATTTTGCAGATTGCCACTACGAAAGATGGCATTGTTCATTCTGACTCCATCAACCACCAGCAAAACGCGGTTAGTAGCGAAACCACGAATCATTGGACTGCCGCCACCCAACTGACTCTTTTGAATATAAACTTCGTTGCTAATAGTAAGGATGTCAGCAGCAGTCTGAGGATTCTGAAGGTAAATCTCTTCCGGTTTTATGCTGGAAATCTTATTGGGAAGGTCATGTTTTTCCTGCTCCCATCTTGAAACCGAAATTGTGATTTCCTGTAGACTGAAATTTGTCGGATTCATTAACAGGATGTAATTCATCCGCTGAATTTCGGGCAGAGTTTTTTGAACAGGTTTGTAGCCAATGAGCCTGAAGTATATAGTGTCGGCATCAACGAACTGACTCAGATCAACGTTTCCCTTCGCATCCGTAAATGCTGACACAACAGGCTTTGAGCTATAAAGCGTGACCATTTCGATTGGATGACGAGTATCAGCGTCCCGTATGGTTAATGTTTGCGCGAAACTTTGTTGTACAAGAAAGCACAAACAAAATACGAATATATTATTCATTGTTGTGTAATAGTGAGAATGTAGTAAGATTACTCAGTTGCTTTAGCAACCGGGCTTGCAACAAATTACTATGATTTGGGTGGGCGGGTTGAAGGTGAGTTTTTCCAGCTTTGAACGCTAAAGAAATAATGCGACATATTTTTGCCTATAGAAAAATTCTTAAAGATGATATTGTTTCCTTGCGGATAGTACAGTGAAGAAATAAAGGTATTGAAATTTCGTAGCTGGTTTTGATTAGATGGAGAATCATCCAGAGATTTTCTAACTGAAGAATCAAGATTAGCGAACAATAAAGATTCTTTTTCATCAGAGACACAATAGTAGTAGATAAAATTTGCCTCCATTTCAACCCTTACTACATCATACATCTTACCCTCGAATCGAAATTCATTTTTATCAAAAAAAAGAAAATTCTTAAGGAATGCTTTCTGTTCTTCTTCCCCAATTCTAAAAACTACAAGATCCTCCTCTGGCAATCCTTGCTTAATCATATTCTTTATTTCTTTCCGAATGCAATATTTCTGCAGTTCGAATACGATCAGGAATCCAGCTGTTTGGAAACCGAAAAATGAAACGAAAACAATTGCCAGCAGTTTTCTCATTAACCTTAAAATTAGTTAAAAAAGCTGCTAAAGAGACTTACCAACTCCCATGGATTTATAATTTTTTACACAAGTGGCTCACAGTTCACTGCTTCACTGCTCACTGCTTCACTGTTTTGAGAACTAGTTTGGGATTTCGGAAATGATTTTCAATGAAGCCGGCTTAATAGAAATATGGAAGGGTCCGGGCAGGCGTATTGATTCCCCGTCAAGATTCCAAAGCGTTGAAATTTCGTTCATCAAATGAAAAGATGTAGTCATGATTACCTCATAGTATTTGAATTTTGAAATAGTACGCGAGAAGAGACGATAACTGAGAATCGGTCCATATAACAGGGGAAAGCTTCTAATCATACAAACTTCGAAAATTCCGTCATTTGGTTTTGATGAAGGGGAGATGACCGCGTTATTACCATATTGCTTTGAGTTCGCGATAGTGATGGAAAAAATTTTATCGGATTTGAGAATGTCATTAAAAGAATAACTGATTATTAACGGCTTGTAGGAAAAAATTCCGGAAATGGTGGTGGTGAAATACCCGATCAGTCCTCGCTTTTTCTGTTTAGCGAATTCATGGGCAACAATCGCCTCAAAGCCAATTCCTGCCACATTAAAAAAAGGAATTTCATTTAGAAAAAGAGAATCGATAATTGTGGTTCTGTAATTATTTTCCAGCAATGCTTTTACCGTAATCTGCCCAACTTCATTAACCAAACCATTCCCTGATCCCATCGGAATTATACCCATTGATTTTTCCGTACCAATCAATGCCTTTGCAATTTCATTTACAGTGCCATCACCTCCTGCCGCTATAAACAAATCGTAACCGGCAATATTTTCATGAACAATTTGGGTGGCATCATTTGGTCCTTTGGTTTCAATAATGATAAACCCTTTCCTTTCAAACGGTTCCAGCACATTTGTTCGTTTACCGTTTCCGGCTATTGGATTATGAATGATAAGAATTCGCATTTACAATACTTGCCAGGCCAAAATAAGGAATTTATGTTAACAGAATCTTCATTGTTATTAAATTAAGCTTTGCAGAATTAGTTAAATTAAAGCATGTTATTCAAAGCTATTTCTTTAAAGCTCCTCGTTGGAATTACAATGTTAGGTTATTCATGTTCAGAAACAGGTGACTCCTATAAACCTGAGTGGACAGATAAGGATCGGAAGGTTTTGCTTGATGGTCTGAGTCAATCGTTGGATAGTCTTCTAATTCTAACCGGCGGCATTTCTGAGGAGAAACTAAATCAAAAACCGGATAGCAATTCGTGGTCCGTGGCTGAAGTGGTTGAACATTTGGTTCTGCAGGATCAGGCTTTCTACCGGGAACTCAGCGCAATCAATTCGAGGCCGGAGGAAATTACCTTAATTGAAAATCTGGAATCCAATGATGCTGAATTCCTGGAGTATGCCACCGATCCAAACCCCGGCCAGGCAGATTGGTTTGCTGTGCCAACCGGCAATTATAAGGATTTCGAAGTTGTGTTGAATCATTTTATCACGGTGCGGAATGAAACAATCAAGTTTATTACAGAAACGAAATCGGATTTGCGAAAACATTACACCTACCGGGAAATCCCTGAACATTTGTTGCAAAATGAATTTTACAGAATAAGGAAGGTCCGGGACTTGCATCAGTTAATGCTCAATGAAATCGCACACACTTATCGGCACCTTGGGCAAATTAATAGAATTAGAGAAAGGGTAGAATAATGAAAATAACGTTTTGCGTTTACGTGCAATTACCTCGAATTCGGGGTAATTGCAATTCTGGTTGTTGATATTTTCCAAACGCCCAGATATTCCAACGTGTTTTTGTTGGTAATCCATTTACCGATTAAGCCACTTCCTTCCTTAAACCTGCTGTCATATCAGTCAGACTGATGAAGTCAGTTTCGTTTTGAGTGATAACCTTTATCGTTGATTCATTTACCTGTAAAATTCTACCTATTGCCATAGTTCATATATATGAACTACAAATTTACAAAAAGATTAGATGTGAATATTTTTGTGCTATTCCAGAACCTCCTTCTCATGAATTCCAATCTCATCATCATAATCACGATTGAAATTATTAGGAATTATTCGATTTCTACTTTCTGCTGATTTTTTATCAGAAAAAATTTCTGGTTCCTGAATAAAACCTTTGTGAACGTGAATTAAAATCCATATTTTTTTCATGCATTAAGATTTAAGAGTTCTATTAAACCATCCCAATACATCTTTGTATTCAAGGAAATTGCAGAGTTCAGAAAGACCACTCATTTTAAAAGTCGGTCTACTTTGACAAGGAGATGAATTTTGAACCTGAAATGAAATGCAGATACTGTCCCTATGGCTTAGGACCGGAACAGTATCTGGACAGTTTCTGATTCGGACGTAACTTTAAATAGAAACTAACTCTTTGAGTAATTCATCAAGGTTTTCATGAGCAGCTGCAAAGCCTTCCTGGAAGCCCATTTCAACAATTTTTTCCAAGTCTTCTACACTTGCGAATGTCACTTCAACTTCCACCCTGGTTGTTGAGCCGGTGCCGCTGAACTTCACCTGCCACTGCATGCGGGGCAAATCATGATTCAAATTTCCTTTTTCATCACAAAAGGAATCCATGCCTGAAAAGTTTTCCTGGGGAACAATCTTTTCATAGTCAACTCGTGCCCAGTGCTGCTCGCCATCCGGCCCATTCATGCAGTAGTGCCAATGTCCACCTTCTTTAAAATCCATAACTTTTGTAGCAGCTTTCCAGGGTTTGGGAGCCCACCATTGGTCAAGAATGGAACTGTCTGTCCAGGCTTTCCAGACCAATTCAAGGGGTGCATCAAATTCTCGCAAAATATTTAATCTCTTATTCCGGAGGTCCTTGGTAATAATTGTTTTCATCATTTTTTCTTATGTTTTAGTTTACCCAGTACATTATCTAATTGGTTGAAGCGGTCATCCCACATCTGGATGAACGGGTATAACCAGTCTGCCACTTCAGTTAATTTTTGCGGCCGAAGATTACAAAGACGTTCACGCCCATTTCGGTTAATAGCAATGACTCCACATTCGGCAAGTATTTTTACATGAAGTGAAACAGCTTGCCTGGTCATTTCAAATTGTTCGGCAATAGCATTCAGGTTTTTCGGTTTCGCTGCAAGCATGGAAAGAATACTACGTCGCGTTGGGTCTGCAATTGCCTGGAATACATCTCTTCGGATTTCCATATTAAAAAGTATATGCCTGCAAATATATATGCAAGTATTTACTTGCGCAAGAAAATTGTTATATTTTTACTATGAAGAGTGGAATGAACGCATATCAAGCAAAATCCAGCTGTCAAAAAATGCGCAAAAGGAATGGTTCAGAATGAAACATTAAATGGATGCCACCGTGGCGTGTTATTAAATATCATTGGGTAAGGCTGGCCGATTGTCCGCAAAGCAATTTCCAGCCATCATTTCTTTTAATAACTGTTCCTGATTCGATAATCCGGACGGGAGATTCAACTCCTGCAGTGTCTCTCATAGCGCCAATTACTATTCCCGAATAAGTCGCAATTTGATCAGTAAGTGGAACTACGATTAATGTTTCCCACGAGAATTTTATTTCAGTAAATGCTGCCGCGTTCTTTTCAAGAATAAGCCTCACGGAATCATAAGACAGAGTAGAATTATACCCTGGAGGAACCCAAAAGAAATCGTCGGAGTTGTCCAGATATTTAAACTCAGCCGTCAACCCTTCAGCTTCGATATCATTGTGATAATTGTCGAACATTTGAGTTACCTCATTAATAACGATTTCTTTGTCCCAACCATCATTACTTTTTTCCTGTATCTGACCACAGGAAGCCATCAGAAGTAAAGCGGACAGAGTTAACAAATGTTTCACTGTTTCACTGTTTCACTGTTTCACTGTTTCACTGTTTCACTGTTTCACTGTTTCACTGTTTCACTGCTCAGCTTCTTTCAATCATAGTTTTCATAAATGGTTGCTTATACAGCCGCTGGCCTGTTGCTTTGTACCAGGCATTGGCTACAGCACCACCCGCAGGCGGTAACGCGGGTTCGCCAAGTCCGGTTGGATCATTATAACTCTTCACGAAATGGACATCTACCTCCAGAGGTGCTTCACTACTTCTGATTAATCTGAAGTTGTTGAAGTTCTGCGATTGTGGCTGGCCATTCACAAAAGTCAGCTCGCCGTACAAGGCATGACCGATTCCATCTATTACTCCTCCCTGAACCTGGTTTACAGCACCAAGCGGGTTTACAACAATACCGCAGTCAATTGCCACGGTCATTTTCTTCACTTTGGGTCTGCCGTTTTCTACTACTACATCGGCTACTTCGGCTACGTAGGTATTGTGGGAGTAGTAAGCGCTGAAGCCCTGGAATACTCCATCCCCGGCATTGCCCCAATTTGATTTTTCCCTGGCCAGTTTGGTTACGCCGATAAATTTATCCGGTTCGTAATTCAATTCTCCAACCGGGTTTGCTTTTGCCCTTTCGAACATCTCCAGACGGAATTCGATCGGATCTTTACGAAGTTCTTCGGCTACCTCATCCAGAAAGCTCTGCTCTGCAAATGCAAGAAAATTAGTAATTGGCGCGCGCCATGCCCCGGTCGTAATATTACTTTCCAGGCTATGTGATTCACAGAGGTAATGCTCCAGGGCAGCGGCAGGGAAGTTATCCTGACGCGTCGCATTCCCGATATTTGTACCTGTTCCTACAAGGTGATATCCCGTCATCTTACTTTCCTTAATGCTTGCTTTGAACTTATACTTTGATGCAGGCCGGTATGTTCCGGCAGTCATATCATCTTCCCTGGAAAATACGACCTTAATAGGTAAACCTGTTTCTTTTGAAATTTCAGCGGCTTCCAACGCGAAATCACCATAAAGTCTGCGACCAAATCCACCGCCCATGCGAGTCATCTGAATGGTGATCTCACTTTGTTCCCTGCCCAATAATTCCGCAACCCGTGAGCGAGTCCATTCGGGGGTTTGAATTGGTCCGACAAGATCAACTTTTTCCGTTGTAACATGGGCGAAGAAGTTCATCGGTTCCATCGTGTTGTGAGGAAGGAACGGGGCTTCATAAACCCGCTCAATGACAGCGTCTCCTTCTTTAAACACTTTATCCACATTACCGTCTTTTCTTCTGGGTTCTTCTGTCTTTGTATTCAGGTGATTGCGCATAGTTTCATCGTGGTATGCAGTGCTTTCCGCTTTTGTATCTTCTTCCCATTCCGCGTTCAACGCACGCTTTCCTTTCATAGCTGCCCAAGTATTATTACCTAATACGGCGATCTTATTACCGAATTGAACGACATTGGTAACTCCGTTAACTTGCCTCGCGGCGGTGTCATCAAATGATTTCAGTTTTAAACCAAAGGCGGGTGGCCGTAAAACTACGACATACTGCATTCCATCCCGCTTATAGTCAAGACCAAAAAGAGATTTACCCGTAATTATACCTTCCATATCAACATTACCGCGTGGAGTTCCTATAATTTTGAAATCCTTGGGATCTTTCAATTCTACTTCAACAGGCACTTCCAGAGATGCAGCGGCGGTTGCTACTTCTCCATATCCCAATTTATTTCCATTTGAATTGTGAATGAATCCCGCTTCGGTTGTTAAAGTTGACGGATCCACCTCCCATTGATTCGCGGCAGCATTGATTAGCATTTTGCGGGCTGTGGCTCCGGCTGTTCGCAAAGATGTCCAGCCCTGCCGGATGGATTGACTACCTCCGGCAACCTGCCGGGTGTAATTTTCGGTATCAAGAGGAGCTTGTTCAACCATCACATCATCCCAGTTCACATCCAGTTCTTCAGCAATTATCATGGGCATAGAAGTTTTCACATTCTGGCCAATTTCCGGATTTGGTGACATGATAGTTACCATACCATTCGCGGCAATCTTCAGGAATGCATTGATTTTAAACCATTCGCTGGGGATAGCTTTAACAGTTTCTGCAGGTGTACAACCGGTGAAGGTCCAGTTAAATCCCAGCATAATACCTCCGCCCGTTAATACTGATGCTTTGATAAATGATCTGCGATCTTGTTTTATTTTTAGTAATGACATTTCTTTCAGAGTTATAGTTAGAATTACATATTTTGAGCGGCGGTTTTTATTGCCGCTTTTATTTTCACGTAAGTTGCACATCGGCAAAGATTTCCGTTCATGGCCTCATCAATTTCCGCGTCAGACGGATTCGGATTTTTATTTAGTAAAACAGCGGCGTTCATGATTTGTCCCGCCTGGCAATATCCGCATTGAGGTACATCATGTTCACGCCATGCATTTTGCAGCGCGTGAGTACCATTTTTTGACAATCCTTCGATTGTGATAATCTCGTTATCGGCTACCTGGGATACCTGGGTGGAACAGGAACGAATAGCTTCTCCGTTTAAGTGGATAGTGCAAGAGCCGCATTGCGCAATTCCGCAGCCGTATTTGGTTCCAACCAGCCCTAGATTATCCCGTAACACCCAGAGAACGGGTGTGTCGGCATCAGCTTCAACGTGATGCGATTTTCCATTTACTCGAATATTGTATGTAGCCATAGTAAAAAATTTGGATGTAAGTGATTCAATATAGCAATAAGGAAACAGCTAATCAATATTCCTTTATACAATCATGGTTAAAATCTATTTTAATGGAGAGTGGATTTGATTAAAGGAATGTAAAATTGGATTAATAAAATTTTATAAATCATCTTCAACTAAAAATTAGCTAAATTAGCGCTGATGAAAATAAAGGTATTGCTTTTCGGAATAGCGCGGGAAATTGCCGGAAGTTCCAGTGTAGAACTTGAGTTGGAGAACCCGAAGGTTGATAATCTGATTAAGAAGCTGCAGGATAAACATGAAGAATTCAGGCAACTGAAGTCTGTGTTGGTGGCGGTGAATAATGAATATGCAAATCCAGATCAGCTCCTCAGCAGTGAGGATGAAATTGCCGTAATACCCCCCGTGGCTGGAGGTTAAAATGTCTCAGGAAAATAATTTTATTATTAAGAACGCGCCGCTTTCAATAGAGGAAGTATACAATGAAAGTCTTGATCAAAATTCAGGAGCTGTAAATCTCTTTGTTGGCACAGTAAGAAATGAAAACAACTCCAAAAAGGTGGCAAAATTGGTATATGAGTCATACGATTCAATGGTTCTTGCAGAGTTCGATAAGATAGCCCGAAATGCAAAGTCTAAATGGAGTGTAAATAAAATTGTTATCCATCACAGAAAGGGTGTTTTGCACCCTGGAGATATTGCTGTAATCATTGCGGTCAGTTCGCCTCATCGCCAGGAGTCTTTCGAAGCATGCTCCTTTGTGATTGAAAGTTTGAAGAAATCAGCACCGATTTGGAAGAAAGAGATTTACGATGATGGTCAGGAATGGCTTGAATCGCATCCGTAACCCATTATTTTTGCTGGATTTTTCCTTCCAAATATTTTTTCCTCAACTTCTCAGGAAATTTTTCAATTGCATACCGCAACATGGTGCGAGGCATAATCTTATAAAAGCGATCGAGAAAATCCCGCTCAACCATCAGGTTTCGGCTTCCAACTTCCCGCAACATCCACCCAACCGCTTTATGCATTAAATCATGTGGATGGCCAACAAAATGTTCAGCCAGCTTTAAAGTTTCAGTGAAGTCATCATTACGAATAAATGCCTGGGTTGATATCATGGCAATCCGGTTTCGCCAAAGATTATCAACTTTCGCCAGCTCATAAAGTATTCTTCTATTCTTATCTTTTAAATAATCACCGAGTATATGACTTGCCGATAGATCCACAAGGTCCCAATTATTTACCAAATCCAAATTGTCAAGGTAAACTGAAACCCATTTCTTTTTCTCATTTTCCTCCTTTACCTTCTTATAATTTTTTTCCAGAATAAATAATCCGCATAATCTAACCTCATGGTAAGGATCATTAAGGATCGTTACCAAATCCGGAATACTGATCCCTTTCCAAAACAAGGTTGCTACCTTCCTGGTCTCCGGAACAATTGTTCCTAAAAATTTATCACCTTCGCCATAACCTCCTTTATAGGCTTTAAAAAACTTTGGATAAAATTCTCTTTTCTTTGGATTGGAGCGATTTTTCAACTCTTTCCTAACCGCACGTGGAATAGACTTCATTTAATTTTCAATTAATAGTAACTTTAACACCTGGCAAATAAATTACCTGACTATGATCAAGATTGCAACCCTCTGTCTATTTATTTCAATATTTTTTTACAGTGCGGCTCTGGCCCAGATACCAACGCTAGACACCCGGCATTATGATATCATTAATAGTGTTTCAGCTGAACGCCTTGAATCTGACATTAGAAAACTTGTGAGTTTCGGCACCCGGCACACTTTATCGGATACTGTTTCTCAAACCAGGGGAATTGGCGCCGCGCGGAGGTGGATAAAAAGCGAATTTGATGAAATTTCCAAAGCTTGTGGAAATTGCCTTGAAGTGGTTTACCAGGATTACCTGGTGGAAGGTCGTGAACAATCGCGCATTAAAGAGGATACTCATGTAATCAGTGTGCTTGCCATTCAGCGAGGAACCCGGTATCCAAACACTTATGTAATCATGTCCGGAGATATTGACAGCAGAGTAAGCGATGCTTTTAATGGTAAATCTGATTCACCGGGAGCCAATGACAATGCCTCCGGAATGGCCGGCGCGATAGAAGCGGCAAGAGTTTTATCCAGGTACACATTTCCTGCCAGCATAATTTATGTTGGGTTATCAGGCGAGGAGCAGGGTTTATTTGGCGGGCAATATATGGCAAAGAATGCCAAAGGACAGAATTGGAATATTATCGGCGTATTGAACAACGACATGATCGGGAATATTGAAGGAGTAGATGGTGTAATTGATAACCGATCGTTCAGGATTTTTTCTGAACCGACACCCGTAACCGAAACTGAAGAGCAAAGGACAAGGCGCAGGTTTTATGGTGGTGAAGTGGATGGAATTTCCCGGCAGCTGGCGAGGTATATTCATAGAATGACAATAACCTACATGCCGGAA
Source organism: Cyclobacteriaceae bacterium (assembly GCA_036397995.1). GTDB lineage: Bacteria > Bacteroidota > Bacteroidia > Cytophagales > Cyclobacteriaceae > DASWHX01. The sequence continues at coordinate 9,406 of DASWHX010000135.1, read as the reverse complement.
ATGAACCCTGTCATGATTTACAGGTTGGATAGGTTTGGTCGGGGTGGTCACCATCGTCCCTTTAATGATGAAGGTTTTGCCGGAGTCCGGATAATGGAAAGCCATGAAAACTATAACCGGCAGCACCAGGATTTGCGAGAGGAAAATGGAATTAAATATGGTGATGTAATTGAGGGGGTTAATTTTGAATACGCCGCTAAATTAACCGCCGTGAATGCCATTGCACTTGCGGGTTTGGCCTGGGCACCGCCACAACCTGGAAATGTTCAGATTGGTGGTGCGGTCCGGCCTTCAACCACACTCGCATGGGAAGGATCAGATGATCCGGACCTTTTAGGATATATGATTTACTGGAGAGAAACCACCGGGCCGCAGTGGCAATATTCAAAATTTGTGGGTAAGGTAACGGAATTTACACTGGAGGGAATTGTAATTGATAACTACTTGTTTGGAGTTTCGGCAGTCGGCAAAAATGGAAATGAAAGCGTGGTTTCTTTTCCGGGTGGATTGATACGAAGAAGAGATTAGGAGAATTTTATTTACTGAATCAGGGATTTCCAGGACTTTCATTAATCTGTTCTCAGTTTCTCTGACGGATTTGCAGACGCCCCTTTAATTGCATGATACCCTACAGTAACCAGCGTTAACACGAAAATAATGAAGCCAACTTCCACAAAAACAAGCGCCTCAATATTGGTGTGATAGGCAAAATTCGTGAGCCATTCCCTGGCTATGTACCAGGAAAGGGGCACCGCGATTAACAGGCACAGTGCAATCATAATGAAATAACGCTGAACGAGCATGATAAAGATGGTGGTAGTTGCTGCACCAAGAACTTTTCTGATGCTGATTTCCCGGGCACGATTCACCACGCTAAAGCTCACAAGTCCGAATAACCCAATTGCTGCCGTAACTATGGCAAGGCTAGTAAAAATACTAAATAGCTGAGATAGTTTTTCTTCTGATTTATAAAATTGATCGAAGCTCTGGTCAACGAACTGATAATCGAAGGGACGCGTCGGTTCAAACTTCCGGTAAGCTTTTTCCATATTGCTTAAGGTTGCAGATAAGTCTCCGGGTGATAATCTGAGAACCATGTAACTAAAGTACTGTGGACCAATATGCAAAACAGTATTGGAAATTTCATTGTGCAGACTTTTATAATTGAAGTCTTCAACAACACCAATTATCGCTCCCCGTTTAATGGAATCCTCGCCCCAAATATTCCAGTGAAGCGGCTCTCCAATCGCTTTTTCAGGACTTTCCAATCCAAAGTTTTTAACCGCTGTTTCATTTACCACAAACCCCTCAGACCTGTCGCTTGTTACATCTTTAGAGAAATCCCTTCCGGCAATAATTCTCATTTTCATAGTAGAAATATAACCTTCATCTACAATGAAAACATTGGCGCCATGTTCACCTTCTCCTTTATTTGGTATTACTACTCCATCACCTGAAACAATTCCTCCGGGAACACCATAGCAATAGCTTAGATTTGTAATTCCGGAATAATCGGTGAAAGCAGCCCGGGTTGATTCCAAATCATTTCTTAGACTATTCGTTAGTGGCATTACTACCAGGTTTTCCTTATCAAAGCCCATATCGCTGTTCTGCAGGAATGAAAATTGATCTTGTATTATGAGCGATAAAATTATAAGCCCGATTGATAAAATATACTGAGCTCCAACCAACCACTGTCTTACTTGAATTTTTGCATTGGCTCCGATTGAAATTCTGGTAATTCCTCTAACGGCATCAAGTGGTTTAAAACTTGTTAGTAGAAAAGCGGGTTGAATTCCCGCCAATAACCCGATAATGACAAGCAGTGCCAGGTAAAGACTAATATTATTTGGAGTAAAAATATCCGGGTATGTTAAGTTTTTTCCGGTGAAGTCATTAAAGGATGGAAGAAGAATTGATAAAAGTGCCACACTGATAATTCCGGCAAGGATGGCGTAAACAATGGACTCCATTGAATACTGAGCAAAAAGTTGCGATTTGCTTGCTCCGACGAATTTTCTCACGCTCACTTCCTTGGCACGTTTCAATGCCTGAGCGATAGTTAAGTTGATAAAATTTAGAACTGCTATCAGCAGAATAATGCCCGCCGCTATAGCAAGAAAAACAATGGACTGATAGTTTCCTATTACAGCGATATCCCATTCAAAATTTGATGAATGGAGATGAATGTTTCTGATATTTTGAAAATGCGTGATGTAATAAAATCTCTGTTCCCCGATATCTCTGGTTTTTTCGGTTACAAAATTCCTGACCTGATTCGTAAACTCTTCAACATTCGTTCCGGGGCTTAATTGAACATATGTAAAAAACTGCTGCCAAATCCAACTGCTCATTCTTTGAGGAGTAACGCTGGATACGGCGTAATCAAAGGGAAAGATATAATCCACACCCAGGTGAGATTGGACAGGAAGGTTTTCGAAAACACCGGCTACTTTCAATTCCCGGGATCCAATTAGTACTACTTGTTGTCCAAAGGTTTCATTACCAAAGAATTTTTCAAATGTTTTTTGAGAAAGCAATACCGAATATCTCTCGCTTAGATTGTTAATATCTCCGTGAATTACTTTTAAATCCAGAATCTCGAGCGCGGCAATTTCACTGAAAAATCCTTTGGTTTCTGAAAAGGAATTTTCTCCAATTGTAAAAATGGTTCCACCATAATCATTAATAATCCTTCCAATCTTTTCAATTTGTTCAAAGTTCTCCTGAAAAGCTGCGGCGAAAACCGGAGGTACAATGGGCAGATAGTTATCAATACCATCTGTTCCGCGCCTTATATTGTAGATACGATACTTGTTTTCAGCATTGGTGATGTGGCTGTCGTAACTAATTTCATCTTTGATGAAAAGAGTAATAAATAGAATACTGGTTATTCCCAGCGTTAAGCCAATGATATTGATCAGCGAAAATTCCTTACGCTTAATTCCCTGCCGAAAAGCTACTTTCAGATTGCTAAAAAATATTTCCATAATATTATTTGTTGAAATTCGGGGTAATGGTTTTGAAACTGAAGAACGGATTAGCGTCATTATATCCACAAGATAAAATAACCGGGCTTTGAATAATCCGTTTTCCTTTACTCTATGATCAAAGTTTTCATAAAGATCGCCTTCCAGTCCTTCAAGATGGTTGTGATGGCAAAACCATCTGAAAAATTTTTCTGCCAGGCGTGGAGGATTTGACTTCATCTATTTGCCAGGTTCGGAATTAGTTTTATCATATCCGTCCTAAGTTCATACACGTGCCTGAGAGCCTGCGCACCTTTACTGGTTATCTGGTAAAATCGTTTTCTCCTCCCACGCCGGTTTTCAGTAGCTCCCTCAAGCTTTGATTTCAAAAATCCCTTGTTTTCCAGACGATTAAGAGCAGTATGTAAGGCTCCAATACTTGGGTTTCTACCGGTTCTTTTCCTTAATTCATCGGAAATACTTATTCCATACGCTTCTTCCTGCAAAAGTCCTGCGGTAAGTAATACCAGTTCTTCAAATTCACCGAGCTGTATTTTCTTCATAAGAACATTTATTTTTCCTAAACGTAGAAGTAATTTAATTAATATTTCCTATTTGTAGTTATAAACTCTTTTTAATGCGAAAAGTTACAGAAAATTCAGAATTATTTATTTACGGTATAGTGATAAGTACCACTTACGGGGAATCCATGGTCTGTAAATCCTTCAACAAGGATCAGTTTCAAAATTAGATTCTCCAATTCCCTTCGACATCTTTACCCTGCGATTAGCAATTATCTCCTGATTGTCATTCACCAGGGCAAGGTAGAGCAGAGATTGCAAAGTATCCGGCTTTTGAGTTTCTGCATTACTTAAATAAATCTTCAGCCAGATATCGTCTCCTGCAAAATATTGAGCCCGATCTGTTTGTATATAAAGTTTTTCCTGGGGAAAATTTCCTGTATATATATTCAGCTTCTTAACCAGGTATTGGGGTACATCATCACTCAAAAAGGAGACAAGGAAACCCGCAATCAAGATTATGCCAAACCCAATAATTTTTGAAGGAACCGTTAATCCGGACATATGCTGACATGAATTTAACATTTATTACTACGGGAATACAGCTTCCGGATCGCCATAAGCTAACCCTTAATATATTGATGGAAATAATAAGATAAATTATGATTTTACTCGGATTCAATTGTTTAAATCATGATAGAACTACATATATATATATGTAATCCTTATACTCAAATCTCTAATCAAATTTTCCAATAATAAAATCCCCTAATATGGGGTATTTATCATTGACTTTAGGATGGTAATTCCCTACCTTAATTTTTAACCTAAAGCAGGTTAACCTAATAAAACAACTAACCAGTAAAAATCATGAAAAGAAGATTACTAATCTTCCTGGCAATCCTTTATGGGATCTCGTGGTCTTATGAAGGATTTAGTCAGGAACGAACAGTCAGCGGTAAGGTGACTTCCGGAGAAGACGGAAGCTCCTTACCAGGAGTTAACATCCTATTAAAAGGTACTTCGACTGGTACAATTACGGATGTAGATGGCGCTTACCGAATGACAATTTCCGGAGACAACCCCGTACTGATATTCAGCTACGTGGGTTATGTTAATATGGAAGTTGAAGTTGGTACTCGATCCATTGTTGAAGTTACAATGGAGTCGGATGTTACAGAGTTATCCGAAATTGTTGTTACTGCACTGGGTGTAAGCAGGGAAACAAAAACTCTTCCCTATGCATCTCAACAAGTCACCCAGGAAAATTTGAACATTACCCAGGATATTGATATCAGGGGAGCACTATCCGGTAAGATTGCTGGTGTTCAGCTCAATGGCCAGGCAGGTTCAAAACTTGGTCAATTTGGGAAGATCAGAGTCAGGGGTGCAATCTCATTAACAAAGGATGAAGACCCCTTGTTTATTGTGGATGGGGTTCCAACACCTGATCCCAATGACATTGACATGAACAACATCGAATCCATCAACGTGTTGAAGGGTCCTAATGCAACCGCTTTATATGGACAGAGGGCGGAATTTGGAGTGATCGTGATTACAACCAAGAAAGGCCACGAAGCTGAGGGTCTGCTGGTTGATTACCAAATGAGCACAACCTGGGACAAGATTGGTTATCTGCCTAAATACCAGAATTTGTATGGTGGCGGCTATGAAGGCGAGGCATCCTGGGCTACCTTTGATTATGGGGCTGGCGCATTTAGTGCGTTCCCTTCTGCATGGAGTGTCTTTGACGGCAAACGCTATATCACCTATGATAATAATTATGCGGATGAAAGCTGGGGTCCTAAATTTGATGGACAAGATTATGTACCGTGGTACGCGTGGTGGCCTGATAGTCCTTATTATGGACAAACTGCAAAGTATGAGGCGCAGCCAGATAACGTAAAGGACTTCTATGAGACAGGGGTCACGGCGAAAAACACAATTTCATTAAGCGGATCAGGAAGTGGTTATGCGGCCAGGGTGTCTTATTCAAATGTGGAACAGAGTGGAATTACACCTTTTACCCATTATAACAAAGATTTCCTTTTGGTAAATACTGAATTTGATCCTGTAAATAAGCTAAAAATCTCAGCTGGTATCAGGTATTCAAGTTCTAAAACCAAGGGAGATTTTGGTGATGGTTACGGCAATCAGACTTCAGGTTCGTTTAATTCATGGTTTAACAGGCAACTTGAAACAGACAAGTTAAGAGAGCTGAAAGATTTGAAAACCTTTGATGGTTATTCGACATCATGGAACTGGTGGGGTCCTGAATATTATACATTGGGAGGCGGTTATAAGAAGGCTGCGTTCTGGTTCAATCCCTATACTTTTATGGAACAGTATAAGCAAACCCGGGTTAATGAGAACTTCGCGGGGAATTTTAACGTTGCTTATAAAATCATAGAGGATCTGGAAGTATCAATTGGTGCAGGTCGAAATGCATCAGAGTATAAACTTGACTGGTATTTCCCATTTTTCCTGGCCAACTCATCAGCTCCGGAATTATATAACTCCTGGAGCAATAGCTTTGGCAAGTATAGAAGAGCGGTCTCTGAGAATAATTACCATGCTGATTTAAGATACAACAAGAAATTTGATGTCTTTGATTTGGCAGTTCTTGTTGGAGGCAATATTAGAAGAGATAGCTACAGGAATCTTAGTGCGCAAATGCCTGTGGGAGCCAAAACAGGGGGATTAATCATACCTGATGTTTATACTTTTTCAAACGCCGGTCTAAATGTAGTTCCTAGCTACTTTGAATATAAGAAGCAAGTAAACAGTTTTTATGGAAATTTATCTGCCGGATATAACGGCATCATTTATATTGATGCCAGTTATCGCAGGGATTTTAGCTCAGCCCTAACCGAGAGTAAGAATGGCTATGGCTACCCTGCTATTGGTACAAGTTTCATTTTTTCTGAACTCCTCGGCGGCTTTAATGCCCTAACTTTTGGAAAACTGAGAGCTAGCTGGGCCCAGGTAGGTTCAGATGTAGATGCTCTGGCTTTAAGCCCGATTTACAATATAGGTGCCGAGCCATTTGTAAGCAATAATACCAGCTTCATTCTGATGTCAAATCCTACCCAGCTGGTTGATCCGAATATCAAGCCATCATTAAACACATCCTTTGAGGTGGGTTTTGATACTCGTTTTATCCAGAACAGAATGGGGCTGAGTTTTACGTATTATGATGAAACCAGAAAGGATGAAATAATTCCGGTGAACATCCCAAGGACTTCAGGATACAACACGTATTTGACCAACGCAGGTGAGTCAAGAAGATCAGGTGTGGAGATTAGTCTTGATGCTGACGTCATTGAAATGAGCAATGGAATAACCTGGAACATCTTATTCAACTTCGCCAAAAATAAAACTACTGTTGAATCTCTTCCAGGAGATTTGGAAGCAATTAACGGAGTTGGTGGAACAGGTACATTTGGTTTCATTTCAGTCATTAATGAACTCGGAAATAACTGGGGTCAGCTAAGAGGAACCGCAATTGAGAGGGATGCAAATGGAAATGCAATCATTCAACCAAGCGGTTTGTATAAAACTATTCCTGATCAATATTTTGGTTCCATTCTACCTGATTTCACAGGTGGATTCATCAACAGAATTTCATATAAAGGAGTCGAGCTTATTGCATCCATAGATTACCAAAAAGGAGGAAAGTTCTTTTCTTTATCTGAACAATGGGGTGCTTATTCAGGACTTACCGAAGAAACCGCGGCACTTAATGATCTGGGTATGAATGTCCGGGATGATGTTGGAGATGGTGGTGGAGTTCGCGTTGTCGGCGTTGATGCCAATGGAAACCCGGTGGACATGTATGTAGATGGTTTAAGTTATTATACTCAATGGTATAGCAACAGACTTGCTGAACCTTTTGTTCATGATGCCAGCTACATCAAATTACGGGAAGTGGGAATCATGTTTGATGTCTCAAAGTTTATTAACACTGGATTTATAAAGGCTGCTTCTCTAGGCTTTGTTGCAAGAAATGTGGCATTGCTATCGGTTGCTAAAGACAATGTTCATAGATGGGATCCATCAATCCTTTCCACCAATTATGGTGAAAATGGACAGTTACCCGGAACCCGGAGTTATGGAATAAATCTTCAAATTACTTTCTAAATTAAGAAGCCATGAAAACTATTAAATATTTTTTCACAATTGTTCTACTACTTAATTTCCTGGCATGTGATAATGTGGATTTTGGAGATCTGAATGAAAATAAAAACGGAGCTTCAGAACCTTATACTGCCGGGTTATTATCAAATGCAATAATGGCGTATGCTACTACTACCGGAAGGGATGGATTAATGAAACCAACCTTGTACGTTCAATACCAGGCTCAGGTAACCTACGTGGATGAAATGCTATACGCAGAGACTCCAAGTTCCTGGTTTACCTATTACATAAGTTCGTTGCAGAATCTGCAAGCAGTAATTGATTTCATTTCTGTTCCGGAAAATCAAACCCCAGCCACGCTTGCTAGCGGCTCGGTTAACAATCAGGTAGGCGTAGCCACCATAATGAAGGCGATCATTCTTAAGCGGGTGACCGATACCTACGGTGACGTTCCGTATTCTGAGGCATTACTGGGAGCAGGCAATATAGCACCGGCCTATGATTTGCAGGAAAACATCTACAAAGGGCTGATCACAGAACTAAAAACCGCCCGTGATATGCTGAATGCTACGGAAACAGGACCGATAGGGGATATCATTTATTACGGAGATGTTAATAGCTGGAAGAAACTTGCAAATTCCGTAATCATGCAAATGTCTCTTCAGTTATCAAATCGATATCCAACCCCCGGTGGATATGCCGCTACCGAATTTGCCGCAGCCCTGAATGATCCCAATGGTGTCATTAGCACTCTGGCTGATGAAGCATGGTTCAAGTTTCAGAATGCACCTGGTTTCAGGAATCCCTGGAACGCCAACAGGACCCCGGACTACTTCATGACCAGGGAATTTTCTGATGCATTGAAAGGAAATGCCACGGCTCTAAATCCGACTTCAAATACAACTTTTGATGAACGTATTAATGTGTTTGCGGACGATCCCACCAGGGATGGTGTGCCTTATGGTAAGGCAGATGGAAGTGGTGCCGGCGCTGCTTCAGTTTCAAATACTTATTATTGGAACAACACTACTCCACTTCCTCTGATGACAGCTTCCTATGTTTTCTTAAATAGAGCGGATGCCGCAGAAATGGGTTGGACTGGAGAAAATGTTACAAATATGCTTACTTCAGGTATTACCATGTCTTATCGGACGCTGGAAGCTTTAACAGAGAATACCGGCAGCCCTCTGACATTGGATGAAACGGCCTATTTAGCTGCCAGACTCAATGACGCGGCCAACATTGGTAATGCCCAGGTAATTGCTGAAGAAAAATGGGTGAGTTTGTTCGGTCAGGCATTTGAGGCATGGGCCGAATGGAGAAGAACGGATATCCCTAATCTGGTTCCGGCCACAGATTATTTTAACAATGGACAAATACCAAGAAGGTATTTATACCCAATTGAAGAAAACACTTTGAATGGTTCCAAATACGATGAAGGAGTTTCACGATTAACTCCGGCAGAGGACAAAGGAACTTCCAGAGTTTGGTGGGATAATTAGGTATTTGGATTAATTGAAACATGTCTTAAAAAAGGCTATCTATCAGATAGCCTTTTTTGTTATCCTTCCAATGAAAAACTTGTCTAAGTATAATCACCTCCTTTTTTAGGAGGCAAGGGTGGTTGTGAAATAGAAATGCGGTTGCTATATAAGGTAATTACCCCCTGTAGTCCCCCTTAAAACAAGGGGGACAATTTTTCTGGGCAGGGGGTACTTTCCCCTCCTTAATTTAAGGAGGGGCTAGGGGTGGTTCTTAAAATGGTATTCAAACCCCCTG
>DASWHX010000134.1:0-9769 GCA_036397995.1 Cyclobacteriaceae bacterium | reverse complement strand
CATGCAGTTGTCGTTGAGAATAATAAGAAGGTCTGTGTTTGAAACACCTGCATGATTCATCGCTTCAAAGGCGATTCCACCTGTAAGGGCCCCATCCCCGATAACCGCAATGTGATGCCGGGGATCATGCTTATACTTATTCCCAACTGCCATTCCAAGGGCGGCCGAAATGGAAGTTGAGGAATGACCTACACCGAAAGTATCATATTCACTTTCCTTTCTTTTTGGAAAACCTGATAGACCTTTAAAAATTCTATTGGTGCTGAAATTTTCTCTTCGGCCGGTTAGAATTTTATGTCCATACGCCTGGTGACCAACATCCCAGACAAGCTGATCCTTTGGAGTGTCATAAACAAAATGGAGGGCAACCGTTAACTCAACAACCCCCAAACTTGCTCCGAAATGGCCGCCATACACCGAGACATTATCAATAATAAATTGCCTTAACTCCTCACAAAGCTGAACCAATTGAATAGCGTCCAGTTTCTTGACATCATCAGGGGAATTTATTTGCGCAAGAAGGGGACCCGGCTTAATCAACATCTGCTTCTGGGATGATTAGTTCAATATAAGGCAATTGTTACGTAAATCTGGACTCTTGATTAATAAAGGACACAAATTTACATTTTTAACCCTGTTTGGTGAATTATCCGGGCCAAAATTTTACTTTTGTGAAAACCTTTTAATTTGAGCTACGAAATAAAATTACCCCTTTTTGAAGGCCCTTTTGACCTTTTGTTGTTCTTTATTGAAAGGGATGAATTGGATATTTATGATATTCCAATATCACAGATAACGAAAGACTTCCTTGATTATATCCGCCATTTGGAAACCATGAATATGGAGGTTGCCAGCGAATTCATTTTGGTGGCAGCAACCTTAATGCGCATAAAAGCGAAAATGCTGCTGCCCAGACCTGTACTTGATGAAGAAGGAAAGGAAATAGATCCAAGGGAGGAATTAGTGAAGCATCTTTTGGAATATAAGAAATATAAGTCTGTGCTTTCAGAACTGGCTAAGTTTGAAGAAGACAGATCACAACTTGAGAGCAGGGGAAATATTACCAGGGAATTAAAAAGTCTGTCAGAAAATGCTAATGTGGAGTGGGAACTTCTGAACCTTGATCTTTATAAGCTTCTGAAAGTGTTTCAAAGGGTAATGGAGCGCTATGAATATGAACTGAATAGACCATCTCATAAGGTTATTCAGTGGCCATATACCCTTGAACAGCAAAAGAAATACATACTGCAAAAGGTTGGCAAGGAATCCAGGGTTTCTTTCTCCCAAATTATTGAAGACAATCCTACCAAGATTGCTGTTATTTTCAACTTCCTTTCAATTCTTGACTTACTTCAGCTTAAGCTAATCACCATGCATATCGGAATTGGCTTTAATAATTTTTGGATTGAAAGTTTTGAAGCAGTCCGGTCCAATTAATTTTCCTGGAACCGCTCGGTTTTACTAAAAAAGAAATCAGCTTCTATCTCCGCATTTTCATCTGAATCCGAACCATGGACAGCATTTGCTTCAATGGATTCCGCGAAAAGATTTCTAATAGTACCAGCAGCAGCCTCTTTAGGGTTAGTGGCTCCTATTAGTTTTCTGAAATCTTCTACTGCATTCGACTTTTCTAATATGATGGGAATTATTGGACCCGATGACATGTAATTACATAAATCAGTATAAAATGGTCTTTCTTTATGAATAGCATAAAATTCACCTGCTCTTTCTTTAGTGAGCTTCGTATATTTCATCGCAATAATCTTAAAACCTGTTTCTTCAATCATCTTTAAAATTGCACCCGAATTTCCGGCACTTACTGCATCAGGTTTTATCATAGTAAAAGTTCTGTTTCCGCTCATTATTAGTCCTTTTTTAGAATCGCAAAAGTAAGAATAATATTTTTGAATAAACGCATTTAAGCTTAATGGTTGGCTTGCAGGTTTGATTTGTTTGAATTTTATCTCAACTTTGAGGCCTTTTTATAAGCATATTGGATCTACCGGAAAACGCTTAATGCACAATATCAGGGAATTCAAAGATCTATTATCCTCCCCAAAGAAGATTGCTATCATTCCCCATCAGAAACCAGATGCGGATGCCCTGGGGTCTGCTTTGGGTTTGAGTAATTATTTTATCAAAAAAGGACACCAGACACATGTTCTGGCTCCGACTGATTATCCCGATTTCCTGATTTGGATGAAGGGCAATGAAACTGTTATCAATTTTGAGAAAGATCCGGAATTGGGTATTAAATATGTTAATGAATCAGACATAATTTGTTGTATAGATTTTTCAAGCCTTAAGAGAATTGAAAAATTGGGTGAAATTGTAGAAAAATCAGCAGCAGTAAAAGTACTCATCGACCACCATCTGGAGCCGGATGATTTCGCGGATTTCTCTTTTTCAAATACTAAAGCTTCCGCCACTGCAGAAATTATTTTCGACATGATTTGCGAACTGGGAGACAAGTCTCTTATTGATCGAGATATCGCTGAGGAATTGTATGCAGGTATTATGACTGATACCGGTTCTTTTCATCATTCCAATACAACCCAAAAGGTTCACCGGGTAGCCGCCGAGCTTATTGAACTGGGAGCTGATGTCACCCGGGTAGCAAAACTTGTGTACGACACAAATTCACTTGACAGGCTCAGATACATTGGGTTCGCTCTTAGCAATTCCCTTCACCTGATTTCGGATTTAAATGCCGCTTATTTTTCTATTTCTATGAAAGACCTTGAAAAATTCAACAGTAAAACAGGAGACACTGAAGGCCTGGTCAACTATGGTTTATCAATAGAAGGAATTCAAGTGTCAGCCGCAATTATTGAAAGACCGGATATGATTAAATTTTCATTTCGATCAATAGGGGAGTTTTCAGTAAATGATTTTGCCAGAAAATACTTTAACGGTGGAGGTCATAAAAACGCGGCAGGTGGAAAACTTATCGGCACGCTTGATGAAGCTGTTCAAAAGTTTAAAACAGCATTGAAGGAATTTCATTCCCATAATAATTAATAACACAATGAAAAAAATAATTGCTTTTGTGATCCTTGCCTTTTTAACATCTTGCACCAATACGCAGTATCAAAAGACTGAAACCGGTATAGAATATAAATACCTGTCCCAATCTTCTTCTGATATTCCGTCCGATGGAGATATAATGGAGTTACACTTAATCTACAAGGATGAAAATGGAAAAGAGTTATTAAATACGACCGTTGATTCAGATGGACCAATTCCGGTTTTATGTCAATCAGAAAAATTTATTAAAAATGGAAGTCTGGAAGAAATATTTGGTATGCTTAAAGCAGGAGATAGTATCGAAGCAAAAATACCTGCAGCCAGGGTGTTTGAAAGTTTTGGACAACCTGTTCCTGACAGTATTGATGCGAACTCAAATCTTATCTTCAATATCGGAGTGGTGAATGTGATGAATCGTCAGGAGTATACACAAAGCATTGCTGAAAAATATATGGCATCAGCTAAAATTCAATTGGCTCTCTCATTAGAGCAAATCCAGACGGATGGAGAAATTATTGATCAATACCTGGCTAAAAATAAAATCCAGGCTGAAAGAACGGAATCCGGCCTCAGATATGTAATTACGCAATCGGGCGATGGTAACAAGGCAAAACCTGGTGACAGAATTTCAGTAAATTATGTGGGTATGGTATTGGATGGGCGTGTCTTTGATACCAGCATAAAAGAGGTTGCCCAAGATAACAACGTGTATAATCCAGGCAGAGAACCTTATCAGCCCTATCCTTTTACTTTAGGATTAGGTGAAGTAATTTATGGTTGGGACGAAGCATTAACTCTACTCAATGAAGGAGCAAAAGCCACCCTCTATATACCCAGTTCAATGGGCTATGGAAATCAGCCGGTTGATGAAATAATTGTAGAAAATTCTATTTTGATTTTCGAAATTGAACTCGTAGATATAATGGAATTATAAATTTATTTTATGCTGGAAATATGTTTTGCGACAAATAATCAGCATAAAATTAAGGAAGTCCAGGCATTGCTCCCGCTTTCCATAAAATTGCTTTCTCTTGAAGAAATCGGTTGCCTGCAAGAGTTGCCGGAAACACAAAATACCATTGAAGGAAATTCCCGTCAGAAGGCTGAATTTGTTTTTAATAATTATAAGCTGAATTGTTTTGCTGATGATACCGGCCTTGAAGTTCAAGCATTGAAAGGAAAACCAGGAGTGCTTTCGTCTCGTTATGCCGGCATTCCTGCTAACCCTGAAAAGAACATTCAAAAACTTTTGCAAGAGCTCCGGAACGAAGTCAATCGTAAAGCAAGATTCAAAACAGTGGTTACATTATTATTGAACAGGAATTCCAAACAATTTGAAGGCATACTGAATGGGAAAATAATCGACAACTTAAGAGGAGACAACGGGTTTGGTTATGACCCCGTTTTTCTTCCGGCTGGATTTGAGATTACTCTCGGAGAAATGGACTCTTCTTTAAAGAACAAAGTGAGCCACCGCGGTATTGCAATTGGCAAATTAATTTCATTCCTCTCCAATATTTTTCCTTCCTGAGGTAAATTTGAGCCATGAAATCCACTTTTGTTGTAGGCATAACCGGGTGTAGTGGCTCGGGAAAAACATTTATCCTTAATTCAATCTTATCGCATTTTCATACTGATGAAATCGCGATTGTAAGCCAGGATAATTACTATTTACCAGGCGAGAAGGTACCCATGGATGAAAATGGCATAATCAATTATGATTTACCAGAATCTATCCATCTTGGAGGTTTTCAGGAAGATATCATCAAAATAAAACAAGGGGAGAGGTTGTCAAAAATGGAATATACGTATAACAACCCCGCTAAATCTCCCAGGCTTATCGAAACCACCCCTGCACCCATAATCTTTGTTGAAGGCATTTTTATTTTTTCCCATGAAATTATCGATAATGAGCTTGACTATCGAATTTATGTCGAGGCAGAGAGTAATATCAGGCTTAACAGGCGGATTCAACGGGATTTAACTGAGAGAGGATACGATTCAGATGATGTAAATTACAGGTATAGGAATCATGTTATGCCTGCCTATAAAAAGTACGTGGAGCCTTTTCGTCACAAAGCAGACTTGATCATTGAGAATAATGACCTCACTACTCCCGTTTTGCATGATTTGGTGACTTTCCTCAAAACAAAATCCCGGTAATTCCTTTGTCGTTTCTACGCGTAGCTATAATTTTGTCGCCCAATGAAGAAAGTTCCGGAGCCATTGAAAAGCACAACTGCAACACTAATTTTTGGTGTTTTGGTTGTATTTTTTTTGTACTCCAGCTCGTTTCCAGAGTCCAACAGAAATATCAGCAATCCCGGTCAGACCGAGCAATCACAGGCTGATGATGAATCTGAACAGGATCATTTGCTCATAAGCGGAGATTGGGTTACTGTAACTGTTTCTCCACAAATGCAGCCAATCCTGAAATGGATCAGAGATATTGATTTTCTTGAAAACCCTGTTATCCATGTCCACGAAATCATTGGAACAGGATCAACGCAATTCTTTCAGACACTTTTTCAACGGATTATTTCTCCCAACGCGCCGTAGTTTTACGATTCAATCCGATTGAATTTTACACTACCTTACTTTTTAGCAATTAAAAAAATAAATCATGAGAAATAAAGGTGCCATTGTGGCCTTAACTTTAATTGTAACAGCACTCTGTCTTTACTACCTCTCCTTTACTTTGGTCTCGAGAGGAATACAGAAAGATGCTACGAATTACGCCATAGATTCCACCGGTATCGTGGATTTTTCAAAAAAACAAAAATATCTGGATTCCATTTGGACGGAACCGGCCTACAACCTCCTTGGTATTAGTTACACTTTCCAGGAAGTAAAAGAAAACGAATTGAATCTTGGTCTTGACCTTCAGGGCGGGATGCACGTTATCCTGGAGATTTCACCTGTCGATATCATAAAAGGGTTAAGTGGCAATAATGAAGATCCCAACTTCACTCAGGCGATCAATGAAGCTCGCATTGCCCAGCGAAGCAGTCAGTCGCGATTTGTAAACCTTTTCTATAGTGCATACAAAAAATTGGAGCCTAACAAACCTCTGGCACAAATTTTTGCTACCGCCGCTAACAGAGGTAGGATTAATTTTGATACGCCTGATGATGATATATTAACCATTCTTGATGAAGAAGTTGAGTCGGCAATAGATAGATCTTTCAACATCTTAAGAACCCGCATTGATCGTTTTGGTACTTCACAACCCAATATTCAGCGATTACAAAACACCGGCAGGATTCAAATTGAGATTCCCGGGGCTGACAATCCGGAGAGAGTTCGAAAACTCTTGCAGGGAGTTGCAAAGCTGGAATTCTGGGAAGTGGCAACTCCGGATGAATTTCAAAATTCATTGCTTGCTATAAACAATATGCTGGTTCAGGAGCAGGAGAAATTGCGATTAATTGAAAGGGATTTGAAGGGAAATATTGAAGAACCTCCTCAGGAAGACCTTGGTAATTTGTTATCAACAGAAAATCAAGATGATTCTTTGGCAGATGATTCAGCAGAAGATCTTGCGTCACAGTTGGAAGGAGATACTACTGCAACAGGCCTGGACTCATTAACTTCAAATCAATCACCAATTTTCACCTTACTCCAGACAGGAGATGGCACATTGGTGTATAATGTGAAAGACACATCAAAGATTAATGCCATTTTCAAGCGGGATGAAGTTCAAAGTTTGATGCCCAGGACTCTGAGAATCTTCTGGGATGTAAAACCCCATGACCATGAAGGTGATACAGGAGAACCGCATTTGGAACTTCATTTTGTCAAATCCGCGAGAAGCGGACAGGCACCACTCACAGGGGAGGTTATTACAGATGCAAGGCAAGATCTGGATGAAGCCAGCAGGCCTTCCATTTCCATGCAAATGAATGCAACCGGAGCTAAAGCATGGAAAAAATTAACCGGGGACAACGTAGGTCGCAGAATCGCAATCGTGCTGGATAGTTATGTCTACTCAGCTCCTACAGTTCAAAATGAAATTCCAAATGGAAATTCTCAAATCACGGGAAATTTCTCTCTTGATGAAGCAAAAGATTTGGCTAACATTCTGAAGGCCGGTTCACTACCTGCCCCAACACGAATCGTACAGGAAGTAATTATTGGGCCCACTCTTGGAAAGGAAGCCCAGCGCCAGGGAATAATCTCAATTGTTTCCGGACTTGTTTTAGTTATTGTGTTCATGGTGGCTTATTACGCAAGAGGAGGTTTTGTGGCAAACTTTGCACTCATTTTCAATATTTTCTTCATTATGGGCATCCTTGCCCAGTTGAATGCGGCGCTCACTTTGCCAGGAATCGCCGGTATAGTGCTGACTATTGGTATGTCTATCGATGCCAACGTACTTATTTTTGAAAGAATTCGTGAGGAATTGCGCAATGGCCGACCGTTAAGAGAGGCCATCGATAATGGATTCAGGAAAGCGTATAGTTCTATTATAGACTCCAATGTTACCACTTTCTTAACAGCCGTAATCCTTAATTGGCTGGGGCAAGGTCCGGTTAAAGGATTTGCTATTACCTTAATGATAGGTATTGCCTGCTCCTTTTTTTCAGCAGTATTTATCACGCGGGTAATTATTGATTGGATGGTAGCCAGGAAAGGAGACAAAACCAAATTGTCATTTAGAACTCCGCTTTCGGGCTCTTTATTACAAGACTTGTCCATCGATTTTTTGGGTAAGAGAAAAATCGCGTTCATAATATCCGCGCTGTTAATCTCTGGCGGTGTAGCCCTGATTTCAATAAATGGACTTAACCTGGGCGTTGATTTCAAAGGAGGCCGGTCCTATGTTGTAACTTTTAGTGAACCGGTTGCTGCGTCCGAAATGAAGTCTGAATTAACCAGGGCTTTTGAGGGGAACGGCACAGAAGTGAAAACTTTCGGCGGCAGTAATATAATTAAAGTAACAACGAGTTATTTGGTTGATGATGAATCGGACTCTTCAGACGTTAAAGTTGAGCGGGCACTTATTAACGGGTTAACCAATATTACTGGTAAAGAATACGAACGGGACGATTCCAAAGTTAACAACAACACCTTTGCGATCTCCAGTTCTGAAAAAGTCGGGGCATCAATCGCTGACGATATCAAGAATGCTTCTATGGAATCGGTTGCCCTTTCACTGGTGGTAATCTTCTTGTACATAGTTATTCGCTTTAGAAGATGGCAATTTGGACTTGGAGCTATCATTGCCTTATTTCACGACACTCTGGCGGTTTTGTCTTGCTATGCAATTGCCGAAGCCCTGGGATTCTCTTTTGAAATCGATCAGGTTTTTATTGCAGCCATTCTCACCGTAATTGGATACAGTATTAATGATACTGTGATTGTATTTGATAGAATCAGGGAAACTTTGGGATTAAAAACCTCCTCTGACATTGAGAAGACGGTAAATACCGCAATCAATAACACTTTAAGCCGTACGATGATAACCTCCCTTACCACATTGTTAGTAATAACCGTGCTATTACTCTTTGGTGGTGAAGTTCTGAGAGGATTTTCTTTTTCACTTTTCGTTGGAATTGTAATTGGAACGTATTCATCTATTTTTATTGCCTCACCAATTGTAGTTGATTTGCAGAAAAGGAAATTAAGCAAGGCGCCAGCCACGAGTTGATTTTGATTGAAGCCGCCCCTTTCGGGCGGCCTTTTTTATTTTTGAAGACCCGAGAAGGGATTCCCTTAAAAAGCATTATCGCATACGCCAAAAATAGGGTGTAAGAAGAATCAAAACTGTAAACAATTCAAGTCTTCCAAGCAACATAAGGAATGATAAAATCCATTTTACTGCATCAGGAAAGTGTGCGTAGCTATAAATTGGACCAACAGTACCAATACCAGGTCCTATATTCCCAAGTGTGGAAGCTACTGAACCCATAGCGGTTTCAAAATCAATGCCGAAAGCTGAAACAACAAGGGAACCTATGGCAAAGGTTGTGAAGTAAATCATTATAAATGCCTGCACATTATACGATATTTCCCTGTCAACCGCGTGGCCATTATACCTTATGGGAATTATAGCCGATGGGTGCAACTGCCTTTTCATTTCAAGGAAGCTGTTCTTAAAAAGTATAATATGACGCACAATTTTAACTCCGCCTGCTGTTGAGCCGGCTGAAGCTCCGATAAACATCATGCTAAAAAATAAAATTTTGAGAAAAGGTCCCCAAGCCGTGTAATCGCCGGTTACAAATCCTGTTGTTGTCACAATTGATACTACATGAAATAAAGAATTCCTGAACGACTCTTCAAATCCAAATTGTCCGATTATTAATAATCCTATGAATGTAGTCACGGTAAATAACAGGACGATTAAAATGTAATACTTGAATTCGTCATTTCGAAACAGCTTTTGTATCCGCCCCTTTAGAAGAAAGTATGTAAGAGTGAAATTTGAGCCCCCCAGGATCATGAATGCAATAATTACATAATGAACAAATGGGCTTCCGAAATAACCAATACTTTCCTGCCGCGTTGAAAATCCTCCGGTAGACATTGTGGTCAGAGAGTGATTTATTGAATCAAAAAATGACATTCCCCCAGCCATTAACAACATGAATTCAAAACCTGTAAGCATCACATAAATGAGCCATAATCTGGTAGCGGTATCCTGGATTCGGGGCTTTAATTTATCGGCAGTAATTCCGGGTGCCTCTGCCATAAATAACTGCATTCCTCCAATTCCCAAAATTGGCAGTATCGCTATCGT
>DASWHX010000133.1:0-4923 GCA_036397995.1 Cyclobacteriaceae bacterium | reverse complement strand
CAATGGCTGCTTTTATTACCGGGTCTGTTTTATCGTTATTGTTGAACCAGTTAACAAACTTGTCCATTTCTGTTTTAGGCTTAAGCCAGAATGAGAGCTTCATGTTGGGTCCCCGATAAAATGATCGGAGCAGGCTGTTCTGTCCACACGAAGCCCTATTATTGGCAATAGTTATTTATATTTACATACATTTGAATCCTTTCTAAAAAAATTATGGCAGAATATCTTTTTCGGGGCGGTTATAAAAACAGAGCTGTTGAAGTAAAGGTTAATTTATTACTTTTTCATTTCAAAGATGAGAGTAATATTCATTTTATTTATTCTCCACATTTGGATTTAACAGGATATGGTCAGAATCTAAAAGACGCAAAAAAGTCATTTGAAATTGTATTTGAAGATTTCATTGATTATACTTTAAAAAAGAGAACTTTAGGTAAAATCTTGACTAATTTAGGATGGGAATTAAAAGGAACTTTGAAGAGACCTAAAAAAGTATTAGCTCCAAGCATTACTTCGGTGATAAGTCAGAATGATTATGTTTCGGAAATATTTGATAAATATCCGGTAAATACTTTTCATCAAGAGGTCGGAATACCTGCATTTGCATAATTCTCAATTCCGATGTCGACTAAAAAGTTATCGAATATCCCGTTAAAGGATTTCCGAAAGTTTTTAATAAGTCAAGGCTTAAATGTAATAAAAGACACAAAAGGCAGAGGGGGTCACGAAAAGTGGTCGAAATCAGGAATGGATAGACCGATTACAATTCAAACCCATATTGACCCCGTTCCAGAATTTATAGTAAAGCAAGTCATTCGTCATTTAGAGATGCATAGAAATGATTTTTTTAAAGCAATGTTGAAGCTCTGATTGCATTCAACTACATAATAACAAAAAACAGTGAGAAATGATGGAGCGAAAAGTAAACTAAAGGCTTTGGAGAAATGGTGAATAAAAACTGAGTTGGACATAGCCTTGATATAACATTTCTCCATTATACCTTATTATACCTTTCAACCGGCTTGTTAAGTCACCCACATCCAACTCACAAACCGAAAACTTAAACAGGAGTGGCGTCTGCTACAACTATTAAAAGGAGATGATAATAAACAGAATTGATTTTTGTTTTCATTGGTTATGTAGTTAGTTGTTAGTTTTTAAAATGAATATCTGACTCCTCCGTAGATACCCCTGCCGCGAGTTGCGTATCCCCTTATTTCAGTATACTTCCTATCAAAAATGTTTTCTATCCGAACCATAGCTGTAAATCCTTTTATGATTTCATATCGCGCTGAAAAATCAAGCAAGGTATAATCTTCTACGTCAACTGTATTTAAAGCACCAAAGGGTCCAAGTGCAGAATCGTAATAAATATCACTACGCGCTCCTGCAAATCTGGCATCAACACGCAACGCAAGTTTTTTTACAGGCGTATAAGTGATGAAGACATTCGCTGTGCTTGGCCTGCGAACCAAGCCGATTGATTCGGTTTCTTTTGTGACAAATGAACCGCTTGAAAATAACTGAATGTGATTACCTCGTGTATGCATAGTGTCAATAGCTGATGCATTGTATTTAATTTTCCCCTGAACAATTGACAAGTTACCTGATAGTAATAGCTTCTCAGTTATTTTTGACGTAAGGGAAAACTCAAAGCCATGAGCGTATTGAGTGCCAAGATTTATATAAGTGTCTCCTTTATAATCACCGAAGGATAGGGAATCAACGGAGATTGATTTATCCCACAGGTAAACATAGTCCACTACATTTTTTACCTTTGTATTAAAATAGGCTATTGAGTACCAAAACTGATTATTCAATTTTTGCTTTATTCCTATTTCAAACGATTGTGATTCTTCGGGCTTCAGCGTTTTATTCCCGCGGGTAATACCCGAACTAAAGTCTGTATCAGGTGAATATAATTGGTAAAGCGATGGCGCATTAAATCCTGTGGTGTTTGAAAAATACAAGAGCGCCTCTTTCGAAAGTTTCAGCGATGGATTTATCTCATAGGTAAATACGTTGCCAAACAAACTGTGACTCACATATCTTCCTCCAACGCCAAATGATAACACTGATAATTTTTCATTCAGCAAAATTCCATTCAAATCAGCATAAATAAATCCGTTAGCTGTTTGCGTATTTATTTTAAGCGAATCCCAATTGCTCCTGGATTCGTAAACTCCAAAAGCTGTCGAATAATAATAGTTTTGGGCTGTCATGGTTTCTTTATAAATATTTCCACCCGCAACAAGGTCTATCCCTTTTATATGATAGTTGAATTGCAAGTCGTTACTGGCAATTGAACCATTATACTTCCCTGAAAAATAAGAATGGTCGGTTGTCCCTATATTATCAACTTGGGAAGAATCATCAATGGCTTTCCTTTCCATATTACTCATACCCCCATAGTAACTCACAGAAAATTTATCATTGAATTTATAAGAAGCACCGTAGGTAAACAGGTTACGCTTAAATTTAATGATGTAATTGTCATCATCCTGAAACAAGCCATCATCTATATCTACACTCTGCTTAACTTGTTTAAAGCTGGCATGCATATCTAAGTTTTTTGCATTATATCCCAATTTCCCGATGAGGTCAAGTTTTTGGGAACCATCGCTCATTTCAGGATGTTTGTAGGAGTTCAGATTGGTGACAGTGTCAGTTGTGGAATTAAATCCTTTGCTGACTGAGTTATTCATTTCGGCATTTACATAAAAGCCGTTTTTAAGCGTGTAGTTTATAAATACATTTTCTGAAAGAACAGAACCATTGCTATTGAAAGTACCGCCTTTTAACTCTGCATCAGTATGAATCCCCGTCTTCTCATTATTCTTTTTAGAAAGGATATTGATTACACCCCCAATTGCGGATGAACCATAAAGTGTACTGTGTGAACCGCGCACAATTTCAATGCGGTCTACATTGCTGAGTGAAAGTTCTGAGAGATTAATGGAATTATCAGTTGTCGTGGGATCCGTAATTCGAATGCCATCTACCATTATCACAGTTTGATTGCCGTTTGCCCCACGCATAGAGAGATTGTTCAAACTACCGGGGTTTTGCTGACCTCCCACGACATAAATCCCTTCCTGCATGGTTAGAAACTCTGCTAATGAGTTAGCTCCTGAGTTTTTGATGTCTGCGTTACTGATTACAGTTACGCTCCGACCTACATCAATTGGATTTTTTTCGCTGCGCGTAGCAGTGATGGTTACTGGTTGCAGCTCCATTGTCATTATTGTGTCTACTTGTTGTGCATGGCTCATTCGCGAAGCCACTAACATTGTAACCACAAGGATTGCTTTGTGTTTCCCCGATAAATATCGGGATTTCACATTTCCTTTTTTTCTTTTGTTTGTGTTCAACATTGTTTTTTGGTTTTAAAGGGTTAATAATGCAATAACAGTTGTTCGTTTATTGCAAACCAAAAAACAGAATAAGAAAGGATAATTAATGGAAGCCCGATGTATCGGGAAGGAAAATTCCATCTAACCTGACCTATGCTCCATTTCGCGGAAGCAATAAAGTCATCAAACAGTTTAGGCAGGTCTCCTGACTTTCCCGACTTCTGATTGCCTTCCCACATTTAAGCAGTGGCATTAATTTATCAGAGGCGCTTTCCCTATGTATTGGGACGAGATTACAGTTGCGCGACAGCCCGTGATTCTCACACGGTTCCCTATTATTTCCGACCTTCCTGCGGCAGACAGGTTTGAAATCGGAACACCTAAATTATAGATGATTGAACAACAGAAAGAACGTTTAACAGGGCAAAGATATAAAGTTTTTGAGATTCTCTAAGAATTTTTTGTTTTGGATAATATTTATTGGCGCGGTATTGTGATTGGCTGTTGGGTTGGCTATGAAAATAAAAAATGTCGATTTTAGAGTGGTCCTAAAAAGGGGAAGGCTACATCTCCTGTTTATTACTTTATCCATTTGTCTTCTTGTCAGCAGTGTCGGCCTGGAATAATTCTTATTTGGTCTTTCGGTTACTTAACAACATTAGTAAACTGTCAATCCCATTTTGTCGGAATCACATATTATCGTTGGATTGGAGGCAACTGATAACCAGTCTTTGTAACACTTATACGATAGAGACTTTTCCCTGCAGTAATGTAAAGGAGGTTGCTTTCATTACCTCGGCCAAATGCAACGTTTTTAGCACGCTCAGGTGTTGGAATGAATGCTATTTCTTTACCTTTCGGAGAATAAACTACAACGCCTGTTCGAGCAATCCTTGAGAATAGGGCCACATACAAATTGCCCTCCGTATCAAAAGTCATTCCGTCAGGAAGGACTGTGTTTGGTTCAAACTGTTCAAATATAGAACGAAAAACAACCTTGCCGTCATTTGAAAGATCATAAGCTAGGATTGCTGATGTACCAAAAATATCAAGCTGATTTGAAGCAATGTAAATAGTTTTTTGATCTGGAGAAATGGCGATACCATTTGGCTTTCCAGCGTGATTAATTATTCTTTCAATGGTTCCTTTGGGATCAATTCTATATACGCCATCACCCCGATGATAAATAACTTCATGGGGAGCATTGTATCCATAGTCAGTAAAATAGATACGGCCTTTTTCATCAATTGTCAAATCATTCGGCCCATTGAAAGGTTTTCCTTGGAACAGCGCAGCGATAATTTCAGCCTTTCCGGTGGCAAGATCAGTGCGGGTGATGCGTCTGCCACCGAAGTCAGCAAATTCTGCAACGACCATTCTACCGTCTGCATCAAATTTTAAACCGATCGCTTTTCCGCTGGGCGATCTATAAACTGTAGACTTTCCAGTTTGATGATCAAACCTCCAGATACGACCAGCTGTAACGCTATCATGCAACTGACTTATGGGCACGTCAACAAAGAAGATAGAACCATCAAGTGCTGCTGCTGGACCTTCTGTGTTAATTCCT
>DASWHX010000132.1:0-10082 GCA_036397995.1 Cyclobacteriaceae bacterium | reverse complement strand
TCATTGTACCATTGTGAATAATCCGCTTCCCTGGTCGTAATTCCCTTACTCATTTTGACTTTGGCATAGTTTTGGACTTGTATTAAAACGGAGGACAAATATAAAGTATTTATGCGCCTCCCAGCGATTAAAATAATCGTAAATTTGGTTAAGTGAAAACGATAAACAAAACAGCCATGAAACGAATCACAGGATTAACGGTAGCGGCTTTGTCGGCACTTATTTTAGGTGCTTGTAGCTCTTCTCAGTTGGCACATCAAGGAGAGGTTGATGATATGTATTATGGTTCCGCTGATCGCCAGCGCGAATCATACAAGGATGTTAATTTCAATGCATATTCAAGTTTCAGGGAAGATGCCAATCCTTTAAAACTGGATGGCGAAGAAGATTTGACTGTTGATAATTATTCAGCCAAAACCTTAAATCCTGATTATATTTCTAAATATAATTCTGAATTGTCTGAGGACGAGGGCAGCGAATACGGGGAAGGTGATTATTATGCGGAAGGATACGATTCATCAGAGGATGAAAAGTCAACAATAATCAATAATTATTACGGAAGTGGTTATGGAATTCCATATCGATACAATTACCGGTATTATGATCCATTCTATTGGGATCCATTCTATTCAGGATATTACTATGGCTCCGGAATTCGGGTGACCATTTCGTATAGTTATGGATGGGGATATAATCGCTGGAACAACTGGTATCTGTATGATTCTTATTATGGCTACAGCCCCAGCTGGGTATATGCGGCAATGTATTGCCCTCCATCTGGATTTTATTACGGCAGTTATTATGGTGGCGGATACTATAGTTCATACGGCTATTCCAATTCCCTTTATTACAATAACAGCTATGTTAATATCAACCCGGATAATATTAATGGTAATACGCGCAAGATAGTAAAAGGTCCCAGGCCAAGCCGGGGTGTTGTTTCTTCCCTGACTGAAAATAATAACTCAAGGAGTACCGTGAGTAATATTACTAATCCATCAAGGTCCAGAACTCAAACCATCACAGACGCGCCTTCTCAAAGCAGTTATTACAGGAGGTCAAGACAGGATAACCAGATTATCTCCAGAGATGAAATAGACAGAAACTCCGCATCCCGGACCACTCCGCAGATTATCAACCAGAGATCAACGCAAAGTACTCGTACATCCACGAATTATGTACGACCAAAAACTAACCGCAGCAGTTTGTATGATGTCAGAACTAATCAGCGTTCTTCTGGTTACCAGGTAAACCCTAATACTAACAATAATACAAGACAAAGAAGCTCTCAGGATTTCAACAGGCAGAATTCTAACCAGCAATGGAACAGAACTGCGCCGGGTTCTAACAGAGATTACCAGATTAACAGGAGTTCAACTCCATCACGGAGCACTGCGCCGGCCAGGAGCAATGTAGCACCTGCCAGATCATCTACTGAAAAATCTTCAGGCACCCGTTCAGGAAATAATAATTCCAGTTCAAGCAGACCCGCAAGGAAAAACTAAAGGTTAAAAACATGAGAAAGGCAAGTTTGCTTATTTTGATAAGCGTGGGTGGATTGTGGCCAGGTCGGCATTTTGCACAGGGGTTAACCGGCGAAGTTCTGCTATTCAGCCAGTCGCCTGTATCAGGTAGCGCGAGAATTCAATCTCTCGGGTTTTCGCAGGTTGCTTTGGGTGGAGATATAAGCTCGGCATTTTCAAATCCTGCCGGCCTCGGCTTTTTCAATCGTTCTGAAGCCAGTTTTACCCCGGCTTTGAATTTTAATTCTGCTGATTCTTACCTGGAACTCTCCGGAAACAGCAGAAGCCAGTCGGTGTCCGACAGCAGGGCTGTGCTTAATTTCGCTAACCTTGGCGTTGTGTTCCACAGACCAATCGAAAATAATGAGTTCCTGAAGGGAGGATCCTTTGGCTTATCGATTTCCAAGACAAAAGATTTTAATAACAGAATTACCTATCAAAGGGATAAAGACAATGTGGATGTCGATTACTTTGATTTTGTTTTCGACAAATTTGATAACGGCAATGAAGATACCTTCTCAGACCTCGCTTTTGAAGCTTATCTGGTTGACTTATTTGAAATTGATGACGGTTCTGGAAATCTGATTCAGTACTATGATTATGTGGCTTCTGATATCGAAACTCTGGACTATCCTGACCTGCAGCGGGAAACAAGAATTTCAAAAGGCTCCGAATATTCTGTAAACATTGCCTACGGAGCAAATTTTGGAGATAAGGTTTACCTGGGAGCAACCATTGGCCTGTTAACACTCGATTACCATGAAAATTCCAGGTATTCAGAATTCCGGTCCAATGGATCTCTGAGTGAATTTACTCTTGAAGAAGATTTGAACATTACAGGAGCAGGAATCAATGCGACCTTTGGGATAATGGTGAGACCGGTTGACATGTTAATTTTGGGTGCGTCACTTTCCACTCCTAACTTCTATGTGTTCGAAGATTTATATGAAGCAAAACTTACTTCTACCTTTGACAATTATTTCTACATTCCGGAAAACAAACAACTTACTACAGAAGAAGCGCTAAGTGATATTTTTGTGAGCCAGTATAATTTACGAACACCTTTGAAGTTTAATACGGGTGCGTCTGTTTTTATTGGCAAACATGGGTTTATTACAGGTGAAGTTGAATTCCTCAATTATTCTTACAATCATATAAGTTCTGATGATTTTGAAACTGTGGACGACAATCAACTTATTGATGACCAGTTCGGGTTTGTAACGAACTATAAGCTAGGTGCGGAGTTTCGCAGAGGGATTTTCAGACTTCGCGGTGGATTTGCCTTTTTTGATGACCCCAGGAAATCAAGCTCTGTTGATTCTTCGCGAAGCAACATTACTTTTGGCGGCGGAATTCGCTTGCCTAAGTTTTATGTTGACTTAGGTATTATAACAAGCAAATACGACTCCTCAATTCGTCCGTTTGCTTCCTCCGTGTATAATACAGTAGAGAATAAAAGAGTTTCAGCCTTAATAACTGCCGGTTTCAATTTTTAAAAATCTCAACAATTTCCCGAACTGTTGATTTTGGATCTTCTGATACCTGAATTATATACCTGCTTTTTGAATAAACTTCTTCACGCTCTGTTAATAGTTGCATAAGGGAATCTTTAAGATTTTTCTTTTGAAGTAGCGGCCTTGCAGAGTAACTCTCTTCCAAATTAGATTGTAATTGTTCGATACTTGCTTTCAGGTAAACAGAGATTCCGGTCTCATTAATCAGCTTCATATTGTTATTGTGAATGGGGACTCCGCCCCCTGTTGCTACAACAATAGAATCCTTACCTGCAAGCATTTGTAAGAGTTGTTTTTCCAGGAACCGGAAATGCTTTTCGCCTTTCTTTTCAAAGATTTCTTTAATGGACTTCCCGGTTTCCGTTTCAATTTCCATATCCATATCAATGAAGCTTAAGCCCAGGTAAGAAGCCAACATTTTACCGATAGTAGATTTACCACTGCCGGGCATTCCTAAAAGATAGATTTTCACTACAAAAGATTTAATACCTGGTCCGGAACCGGAATGTCGTTATAATGCCATTTACCCAGCACGGTGCCTTCTTTCATTAACATCATACCCGGGTTAGAGCGAATCATGGTCTTCAATACGGTCGCGTCAACAAAAAATACGGGAACTGCAACCCGTGCTTCAACAAGATAATCCTGAAGACTGGCAACGCCTGAAGATGTGAACACCAGTACTTCGGCTTGCAAAGTCACCGTCTTCATTAAATTACCAATCTTAGCTAAATCCTTGCGGGAAGCTTTTCCCGCGTCCTGTACAATAAGTATAAATTTATTCCCGGTCAATGCCAAATCAGTGTATTCACCTACTTCATCATTCCAAACACTGAAATCCGTAATTTTTGGAATGGTATTTTTAGAGTTCTTTACTTCATATCCGATGTATTCGTAGCCCTCTTGCTCTGAAAGATATTGTTCTGATTTTATCAATTCACCATCTTTCCGGAAAGTATATTCAAAAATTGGTTCTTCCCGCGGCTGCATATTAACCATAAGGTTATCTCCAATTTTATATGGCCGGAAGTCGATAAAAGGCAAGTGCCTGACAGCATAAATCCCAATGATCAAAGTAGCCAATGCGGTTCCCGATATGGTAAAGTTGCCCGTTTTTTCGCCCGTTAGCGCATCAAGAAGCTTTCTTCGGACAAAAATATAAGCGATCAAAACAACCAGAATAAGATCCTTATAAAACGACTCCCACGGCGTTAATGGAATTGCATCGCCAAAACAACCACAATCTGTGACTTTATTAAAATATGCTGAATAAAATGTAAGGAATGTAAAAAAGAAAATGAGTATCAGCAAAACCCAGGAAGAAATCTTCATTCTAAAATTAATCAGTACCGCAACGCCCAGCACAACTTCAAGTATGATGAGTATAAATGCTATTGGCAAAGCAATCGGCATAAATAAGTGAAAAAAACTTCCGAAGTCAGTAGCAAAAACTTCAAAATATTCTTCCAGCTTAATCTGCGTTCCGACCGGATCATTAATTTTAATCAAGCCTGAAAAGATGAAAAGCCCGCCAACGATTATTTTTGCAATCCAATCAACTATTTTCATTATTCTCATAGTTTAATTTTATTAGCGCGAATACAGAATAATTCACAATGTCCTGGTAATTTGACTTCACCCCTTCAGATACAAGAGTCGTGCCCTCATTATCTTCTATCTGTTTCACCCGCAAAACCTTCATCAAAATAATATCTGTAATGGATGGAACCCTCATTTCTCTCCAGGCTTCAGCATAATCATGATTCTTATCCATGAATAACTCCATTGTTTCCTTTGTTATCCTGTCATAAATGGGTGAAAGCTCTTCGTATGTCATTTCAACTTTATCTTTTTCCTCAAATTCCATTTGCATAATAGACATTACACAATAATTAATGATCCCTATCAGTTCTTCCTGAATTCCTTCGGCAATTTTTGAAACTCCTTTCTCCTGAATAGATCGGATGCGTTGCGCTTTGATAAAGATTTGATCGGTTAGTGAGGGAAGCCGTAAAATTCTCCATGCTGTTCCGTAGTCGCGGGTTTTCTTTTTGAAAAGCTCTTTGCAACCCTTTATTACTTCATTATATTCGCGAACAGTATCAGACACGTCTTTTTGATCAATATTTTTATAGTGGAGCAAGATACATTATTTTCAAAAAAAACGCTTACCCTCGGCGGCGATGTGATTGACCTGACGACTCCCATCTGCATGGGTATTCTTAATATTACCCCGGATAGCTTTTACGAAAAAAGCAGAAAGTCAGGTGATGCCATAATTGCCCAGGCCGGACAATACCTTGAAGAAGGAGCTTCCATATTAGATGTTGGCGGATACTCCTCACGACCCGGAGCGGAGCACATCAGTCTGGAAGAAGAATTGCAAAGAGTTATTCCGGCTGTCCGGAACATAATCTCACATTTTCCCGGAACTCATATCTCAATTGACACATTTAGAGCCGAAGTAGCCAGTGCTGCTATTGAAGAAGGAGCGGATATGGTAAATGATATTACCGGTGGTGAGGGCGATCCTGACATGTTCAATCTTGTGGCCTCAAAAAATGTCGGATACGTACTTATGCATATGCGTGGCACACCTCAAACGATGAAAAATCTCACTGATTATAGTAATCTCCTGGAAGAAATAACGGAGTATTTTAGATCGAGAATATCCGTTTTAGATAAACTCAACGTTAATAAAATAGTGATCGATCCCGGAATTGGTTTTGCAAAAACAGCAGATCAAAGCTTCGAAATAATAAAAAATTTAAGAATTTTTGATATATTGAAGAAGCCTGTTCTTGTAGGAGTGTCCCGGAAGTCGCTGATACAAAAAATTTTAGGAAATACTTCCGGTGATGCATTGAACGGAACTACCGTATTGAATACAGTTGCACTTCTGAATGGAGCATCCATATTGAGAGTTCACGATGTAAAATATGCTATGGAAGCAATTAAATTAGTTAAAGAGCTTTGATGTTGGGATTTAGGATAGGATTTCTTGAAATAACCTGGGTAGATTTTTTTGATATCGCCCTGGTAAGCATCCTGTTGTATCAACTTTATAAATTGTTGAAGGGCAGCGTGGCGGTCAGGATATTCTTTGGATTCCTCTTCCTGTACCTGGTTTTCCTGGTGGTGAATGCCGCTCAAATGGAGTTACTATCCGCTATCCTTGGACAGTTTATGGGTGTTGGTGTATTAGCGGTAATCATTCTTTTTCAACAGGAGATCAGAAAATTTCTTTTAATGATAGGTAAAAGTACGTCTTTTGACCGGGAGAACCTGTTAAACAATTTTAGAATTTGGAAAAGAAGTGAGCAACAACGCGATTACCATATTTCGGTGATAATTGAAGCAGCAAAAACGATGGGAGTATCTTACACCGGAGCATTGATTGTTTTCTCCAAAAGCTCCGAGTTAAAATTTTATGCTGAATCCGGAGATATCCTAGATGCTCAAATTTCAAAACGGTTACTGCTTTCCATCTTCAACAAGAATAGTCCGTTGCACGATGGAGCAGTAATTATTTACAAAGGAAGAATTAAGGCTGCGCGCTGCATTCTTCCGGTTTCAGAAAGCGATACTCTTCCTGCCAATTATGGTTTACGGCACCGTGCAGCAATGGGGATGAGTGAAACCACAGATACCCTGGTGTTGATAGTTTCTGAGGAAACCGGTCACATTAGTATTGCTCGCGGTGGAAGTATTTACGCGGACCTTTCTCCGGTTGAGGTTAGAAGAAAGATTAATGAATATCTGTTTGAGGAAAAGGAATCAGAAAAGACCGCAGAAGAAACTGAGGTGCAAACCGCTTCGGAAACCGGTGAGCTAAAGGAAATAAAATCTTAAGATTGGTTTTTTAGAACCCCTAATTCTTTTCCTACTTTAGTAAACGCCTCAATCGCCTTGTCAAGATGCTCATTTTCATGCACAGCTGAAATTTGAACCCGGATTCTTGCCTGGCCTTCCGGAACAACAGGATAATAAAACCCAATTACGTATATTCCCTCCTCCAATAATTTCTCGGCCATCTTCTGGGCTATCTTTGCATCATACAACATTATGGGAGTTATAGGATGGATACCGGCTTTAATATCAAAACCTGCTTCAGTAATTTTTTCACGAAAATAAAGTGTGTTCGCTTCAAGCTTATCCCGGAGTTCCGTTGTTTCTGTAAGCATGTCAATAACAGCTATGGTTCCTGCAACGATGGAAGGTGCAAGAGTATTGGAAAACAAATATGGCCGGGATCGCTGGCGTAGCATTTCTACGACTTCTTTTTTTGAAGAGGTGAACCCACCTGAAGCGCCCCCCAATGCTTTGCCAAGGGTTCCCGTGATAATATCGATTCTATCCATCACATTACGAAATTCATGCACCCCCCGTCCAGTCCGTCCTATAAATCCTGTTGAATGGCACTCATCAGACATAACCATCGCGCCATATTGATCAGCTAAATCACAGATTTTATCCAATTGAGCAATCGTTCCATCCATGGAGAAGACTCCGTCTGTTACAATAATTTTTTGTTTTGTGCCGGATGCCGCATCCAACTGCTTTCTTAAATCTTCCATATCATTATGCTTGTACCGGAAACGCCGGGCTTTGCACAACCTTACACCGTCTATAATGGAAGCATGATTCAGCTCATCTGAGATTATGGAATCATCAGGGCCAAATAAAGGTTCGAATACACCTCCGTTTGCATCAAAGGCCGCGGCATACAATATAGTATCTTCCATTCCCAGGAATTTAGAAATCCTGGATTCCAGTTCTTTATGAATATCCTGCGTACCACAAATAAATCGCACGGATGACATCCCATAGCCATGAGTATCAATTCCTGATTTCGCTGCTTCAATCACCATTGGGTGACTTGAGAGTCCCAGGTAATTATTTGCACAGAAATTAATCACTTCACCCCCGGAGGTAGTCTTAATTACTGCACCCTGGGGAGTGGTTATAATTCTTTCTGATTTATAAAGACCTGCTTCCTTAATAGAATCAAGTTCTTTTCTTAGAACAGGTTTTAAATGGGTGTACATGAGATCAAATTTTTCGTTTGAACAAAGATAAAAACCTTTTTAATAACCGTTCAGGTTTTTAAGGATTCATAATATTTGTATTTTGGAACCAAACAATTTGCATGGAAAAGATACTGGTAATTGGTGCCCTTGGCCAGTTGGGTTCTGAGCTTACTGCCTCACTAGCCGAAAAGCATGGACTAGATAATGTTATTGCTACTGACATTAAGCCATTTTCTGCAAAAACCTTTTCATGCAAATATTTTCAACTTGATGCATTGAATAAAGAAGCAATTCTTAAATCAGTTCAGGAAAATGCAATCAGCCAAATCTATCATCTTGCCGCAATATTATCAGCAAAAGGAGAACAAAATCCGTCTAAAGCCTGGGACATAAATATGACAAGCTTGTTAAATGTTCTGGAAGTTGGCAAAGAAATGAATTCAAAAATTTACTGGCCAAGCAGCATCGCAGTTTTCGGTTCTGGTACCCCGAAGGAAAATACACCTCAAAATACAGTAATGGATCCCAATACCGTTTATGGTATCAGTAAACTGGCTGGCGAAAGATGGTGCGAATATTATTTTCAAAAGTATGCAGTGGATGTCAGGAGCCTTAGGTATCCAGGTTTGATTGGCTGGAGAGCATTGCCTGGCGGCGGAACCACTGATTATGCAGTTGAGATTTACCATCATGCTTTGCAAAGTGGAGAATACACCTGCTTTCTGGAGAAAAATACCCGACTCCCCATGATGTACATGAATGATGCTGTGAGAGCAACTATTGAATTAATGGATGCACCCGCAAGTAATATCAGAATTCGCTCCAGCTACAATGTTGCAGCAATGAGCTTCTCTCCTGCGGAGATTGCTAAATCCATTGCGCATAAAATTCCAGGCTTCCGAATTAAATATTCTCCCGACTTCAGACAAAAAATAGCGGAATCATGGCCCGCTTCTATTGATGATATGAAGGCAAGGGAAGACTGGAACTGGCAGCACGAATTTGACCTTGAAAAAATGACAGCACAAATGTTGGCTAACCTGGAACAAACGATTAACAAATGAATCAATGAAAAATTATAATAATCTTCTGCTCGAAACAAAAGAAGGAATTCTTACACTTATTATCTCACGTCCTTCCAGTCTCAATGCACTGAATCTGGAAACCATGAAAGAACTGGATGAAGTTTTTGATGAAATTTTAACAGATGAACAGGTGAAAGGAGTAATTCTAACCGGTGCTGGAGAAAAATCGTTTGTGGCAGGAGCCGACATAACAGAATTGGCAAACCTTGACGCTAAATCTGCAAAGTCATTTGTTCAAAATGGCCATCGAATTCTTGCAAAAATTGAGAATTGTCCCAAACCCGTAATTGCGGCAATAAACGGATATGCCCTGGGCGGTGGGTGCGAAATTGCTATGGCCTGCCACATGCGAACAGCGACAAATACAGCAATATTCGGTCAGCCTGAAGTGAATCTCGGAGTAATTCCAGGTTATGGAGGTACCCAGCGTTTAACGCGTTTGATCGGCAAAGGCAAAGCAATAGAATTTATGACAACCGGTGATTCAATCAAAGCTGATGAAGCCTTGAGTCTGGGGTTAGTTAATCACATATTCAATTCTCAGTCTGAATTAATGGATGGCACAATTCAACTTATGCGGAAAATACTCTCAAAAGCCGGTGTCGCTATTTCTATGGTACTTGATTCGGTAAATTCCTATTATGATTCCCGCAATGGATTTGAAAATGAAGCTGCGAATTTTTCCCGCAGTGTTGACACCATGGATTTTAAAGAAGGAACCAGATCTTTCCTTGAAAAAAGGAAACCTCAATTTAAAGGCAAATAGCCCCGAACCCTGAATGGGATCCCTCAAGCAACTTGCCGGTCAAACTGCACTATACGGAGTAAGCAGCATATTTGGCCGCTTGTTAAATTATTTCCTTGTACCACTTCATACAGCAGTTTTCATTCCTTCAGAATTTGGATCCATAACATTACTTTATTCTTATG
>DASWHX010000131.1:0-17733 GCA_036397995.1 Cyclobacteriaceae bacterium | reverse complement strand
CGAACTGAAAATTCGCGATTCAATTATTCGGAGATTAAAGGCTATAAAGAAAGCAGCGTACTGGTGCTGATTTTTCCCCAAAATGGCTCTGCTTATATACCATTGATAAAAAGGCCCGATTATGACGGTATCCACAGTGGACAAATCAGTCTTCCAGGGGGGAAGCGTGAAGTGCAAGATAAGAATCTGGTAGACACGGCATTAAGGGAAACCTGGGAGGAGATTGGCGCGCAAATTAACCAGATAAAAATACTTGGCAGTCTTACTCCGCTTTATATTCCTCCAAGTAATTTCATGGTTAATCCTTTTGTTGGATTTGTCGAGTCGAAACCTCAGTTTAAAATTGATCCGGTTGAGGTACAAAAAATAATTGAGGCCCCGGTGAGTTACTTTGTGGAAGGCAATAACGTCCTTAACAAGGAGATAGAAATTATCCGTAAATCAGGAAAAGCAAATGAAGTGATAAAATTAGAAACTCCCTATTTTGACCTGGAGGGGGAGGTCTTGTGGGGTGCTACGGCCATGATACTTAGTGAATTAAAGGAACTAATGCGGTAGATTCTAATTTTCCGGGGCCGAGTTGGCTGCAAAAGAATCAAGCTTTCCAATCTCCTGATCAATTGTCCACAACCCGATGCCTGCTTCGCCAATCAAATCAAACAACTCGACTGCTCGTCTAGCCAAAGTTTCTTCTTCCCTTTGTTCTGTAACATACCATTGCAAGAAATTGAAAGTTGTAAAGTCTTTAATTGAGAAACAATGATCCACTATTTTGTTGATGGATTTTGTAACCTCTATTTCATGCCCCAGAATTAAATTAAAGACTTCTCGCAGTGATTTAAAGGTATGATGAATATTCGTAATTTCAGGTTGAAGAGCGTGTCCGCCTGCATCATTTATATACTTGAAAAGTTTCAGCATATGCATTCTTTCTTCTTCTGAATGTCTGTATAAAAATCTTGATGAATAATCATATCCTTTTGTATGGCACCACGAAGCCATAGACAAGTAATAAGCTGAGGATGTCCCCTCCATAATTATCTGGGTATTTAAAAGATTTTCCGTTTCTTTGGTAATTGATCTTTTAGCTGTAATTACTTGTTTTGATTTCGCGGTATTCTTTTTCTTCGCCATAACAATTTTTTTACAAATATAATAAAACCAGAGGGTCTATTAACAGGTTTGGCAGTGTATTAACATTGCTTACAGCAGCTTCATTTAAGTTTGGGCATCCATAAAGTCATCCCGCCTGCCATTTTGATATCATCCAGATGTCCCACGATTTCTTTACGTTTATTGGTTACATGAACATGTATTCGAGAGTTCATTTCGGTAATCACACCTTGTTGGTCTGTGGTAAAGAAACCCACGGCCTTAATCTTATCTTCAAAAAAGAATCCCCGGTTATTTAGCTGCTTGTTGGTACCTGGTGTTACTTCAATGTGCCAATTTGCAGAGATAGGATTTCCTATCAATAAAAATGGAATTGTACCGGAACCGGTGTAATTATTATTTTCAATCACCTTTGCTATTTCAGTCTCCAGATCGGCAAGGGATCTGATTGTGCTTGGAAGCAAATAGCTTTCCCATTTTCTGACTGATGTATAAACAATATAGGAGGCGGTAGAATTATTAGTTTTCTCAGTAATTATACCTTTATTATTGAATGATGATTTGAAAATCTTCCCTTTATAAATCAGGATTTCAGCCCTGGAATCAGCATCAAGACCAATTCCAAAACTTTCCCTTTTCAGATCAAGTGATTTAAGATCTATTCGCTCTTTAGAGTTTCCGGCAATGGCATCAGTATAAGTGCCAAGCACCTTGATTTCAAATGTGGAAGGCTTTGCCATAAATGCGAGCACTGGCGGTGCAATGAGTATAATCCAAAGAATTCTTTTCATCATTAATTAATCCGGAATTACATTGAAATAAAAAAGCGAGAATTAAATTCCCGCTTCCTTTTTCTTAATAAGGTTAAGAGCTGACCCCGCCTTAAACCATTCTATCTGAAAATTATTGTAAGAGTGATTTACTTTTATTTCCTCCTGGTTTCCATCCGAATGTTTAAGCACTAATGTAAGTGGTGCATCAGGAGTAAAATCAGGAAGATCTTTAAAATCAATTATGTCGTCTTCCAGAATCTTATCGTAATCATTTTCGTTGGCAAAAGTTAAAGCCAGCATTCCTTGTTTCTTGAGATTTGTTTCATGAATTCTGGCAAATGATTTTACCAGGATTGCCTTCACACCCAGGTGCCTGGGCTGCATGGCGGCATGCTCCCTTGAAGAGCCTTCACCATAATTATGATCACCGACTACCATAGTAGGAATACCCTTTGCTTTATATGCCCGCTGGGTGGCCGGGATAGGGCCATACTCGCCGGTTAGTAAATTCTTCACCGAATCAGCCTTGTCATTGAAATAATTTACAGCTCCAGTGAATGAATTATCACTAATATTATCAAGATGTCCGCGGAATCTCAACCAGGGTCCAGCCATACTAATATGATCAGTAGTACATTTACCTTTTGCCTTTAGCAACAACCTAATTCCGGTAATATTATTTCCATCCCATGGCTCAAAGGGTGCAAGAAGTTGAAGGCGTTTGGAATCAGGCTTTACAATTACCTCTATTCCCGATCCATCTTCCGCAGGTGCCTGATATCCTGCATCTTCAACCGCAAATCCGGTAGGAGGCATTTGAATCCCATGAGGTTCATCGAGCATGACATCCTCCCCATTTTCATTTTTGAGTTTATCCGTTAGCGGATTGAAGGTGAGATCACCGGCAATTGCCATAGCCGTCACAATTTCGGGTGAGGCTACAAACGAATGCGTATTGGGATTTCCATCATTCCGTTTGGAGAAATTCCGGTTGAAGGAAGTAATTATACTATTTTTGCGATCGGGGTCTGTTGTATGCCGGGACCACTGACCAATGCAAGGCCCGCAAGCATTAGCAAGGATTACGCCGCCAATTTGTTCGAATTTTTGAAGAAATCCGTCTCTTTCTACCGTGTAACGAACCTGCTCGCTTCCAGGAGTTACGGTATATTCAGATTTTACCTTGAGATTCTTGGCTAATGCCTGCTCTGCTATTGAAGCAGCGCGTGAGATATCCTCATAGGAAGAATTGGTACAAGAACCAATCAAGCCGACTTCTAATTTTTGTGGCCAGCCATTCTTCTTTACTTCCTCTGCAAATTGAGATATGGGAGTTGCCCGGTCAGGAGTGTAGGGACCATTTATATGTGGTTCAAGTTTGCTTAAATTTATTTCAATAACCTGGTCGAAATACTTGTCAGGGTTTGCATAGACCTCATCATCTCCTGTAAGATGTGCTCTGATTTTATTAGCCAGATCAGCTACGTCGTTTCTGCCCGTTCCACGCAGGTAGGTTTCCATCATATCATCATAGCCAAAGGTTGATGTAGTTGCCCCGATTTCAGCTCCCATATTACATATTGTGCCTTTGCCAGTACAAGAAAGTGATTGAGCTCCCTCACCAAAATATTCTACTATCGCACCTGTCCCTCCTTTCACCGTTAGGATTCCGGCTACTTTCAAAATAACGTCCTTGGATGCAGTCCAACCACTGAGCTTGCCTGTAAGTTTAACGCCAATTAACCTGGGCATTTTCAATTCCCATGCCATACCGGCCATTACGTCAACAGCATCCGCTCCGCCAACTCCAATGGCAATCATCCCCAACCCACCGGCATTTACGGTGTGAGAATCAGTACCTATCATCATGGCGCCAGGGAAGGCATAGTTTTCCAGTACGACCTGGTGAATAATTCCCGCACCTGGTCTCCAGAAGCCAATTCCATATTTCTTAGATACAGATTCAAGGAAATCGAACACTTCCTTACTCGCCGTGATTGAATTTTTTAGATCCGCCTTGGCGCCGTCTTTTGCAAGAATTAAATGATCGCAATGAACAGTTGAGGGTACCGCCACATTTTTTTTTCCTGCCTGCATAAACTGGAGCAAAGCCATCTGAGCCGTGGCATCCTGCATGGCAACTCTATCCGGTGCAAAGTTGACGTAGCTCTTTCCTCTTTCGTAAACCTGGGTAGGGGTTCCGTCAAACAGATGAGCGTATAATATTTTTTCTGAAAGTGTGAGAGGCTTCCCCAGTAAATTCCGGGCGGCATGAACTCGCTCCCCGAATGTGGTGTAAACCAATTTTATCATATCAATATCAAATGCCATAATTTTGTGGTTAAATCCTTGATCAGTCAAGGTTTGTAAAGGTAATTAATTACAAAGAAATATCAGAAATAAAACGGTTTCCTTAATTTATTGTAACGGAAACCTCACAAATTGCAAAGAAATTCCAGAGTATTCTTCCCATCGTTATAATCCCATGCCTCCGGGGTCTGTGTTGTGCCAAAAGGTATGGTTGAAATTCCGGATATTCTATGCCCGGCAATACACTGAAGAAGTTCACGGTTTCTTCTGATGAATGAGTTTAAATGATTGGGATTTTTGTAAAAATCGTAGTGGAGAACTGAAACGGTTGCGTTGGGATTATTATTTGGGACAAGCAGCAAATTACCCAAATCATGGAATTTTTTTTTGCCAAGTATCAACAAGGCTTTGTTGTAATTATAAATGTCGCTATAATTTTTGTTATCCATAACCTTTTGGTGCTGACCAAAGCACTTGCTGATTTTAACAAGTTTGTAGCCCATTGGAAGAAGGAGCAGGGATACATTTCTGCAGCCCAAGCCATAATATTGAAATATATCGGCTGCAAGGCCATTCAAATCTCGCTGAGTTTCTTTACCTGTCAATATGGCTATTCCTGTTCTGTTATTTCGCAGAAGATGTGGTTTGCTTCTGAATTCATATTCAAAATACCGGTTAGTATTGTTGCTTCCCGTGGCGATGTAGGCATCGCAGTTACCAAGTTTTTCCTTTAAGGAAATTCTCGTCTGAAGCGCGGGGTTAATGTTGGTTATTTGCCGAATGATCCATTTTGTCAGAGGTAAATCCTTTGAACTTGGTTTTATTTCAACCTTAAAACCGGAGATCAGGATGCAAAGCAGATCATGAAATCCAACAAGAGGAATATTTCCGGCAGCAATCAGGCCAATAGTTTTTCGGCTCTTTTTAAAGGAATAATCTTTCAACCAATTGGTCATATTATCTTTTTCAAGGTAAATGGAAATTCCGTGAAGAGCGGCCGAAACAGAAGTTTCATCAAACCATGGATTATTCTTTTGTGTATTCTTGAAAGGTATTCGAAGAATGTTCTTGCTTATTTTTTCTCCCAGAATAATAAATGTTTCAAATACTTCCTTGTCCATCAGGTATTGACTGTTAAGTGCAATAAATTTGCACCGTTACCGCAAAATAGAGTAGTGTCTCAGTTAAGATCACAATGAAATTAATATCTAACGAGTGCCACACTTCAGTCTTTATTAGGTGAAATTGATTGCTTTTCCGTGTCGAAAAAGTGTGGCACACGTATAATGACGTATAATGATTCCAAACTGAGATACTACCCAAAATAGTTATGGCAATAAAGATAACAGAAGAATGCATAAATTGTGGTGCCTGCGAACCGGAGTGCCCGAACAACGCGATTTATGAAGCTGGCATAGAGTGGAATTTTGCCACTGGCACAACCTTGAAAGGAACGATTCAGGGAATGAACGGATCTACTGTGGATGCCGAATCCGGCAGGCTTCCGGTGTCGGACGAATTTTATTATATCGTTCCGGAGAAATGCACAGAGTGCAAGGGTTTTCACGATGAACCACAATGCGCGGCAGTTTGTCCCGTAGATTGTTGCTTACCTGATTTAGCCAAGGAGGAAACTGAGGAAGAGTTGTTAAATAAGAAAGCCTGGATGCATGGTCATTAGATTATTTCATCCTTGACCTTTTAATCAGGTAGGATTTAAGAACATTATTGAATCCGTCCCTGATATCAGCTTCAATAAAGTCAATTTTTAATTGTCCGCAGCGAAGTTTTAGCTCATTATAATATTCGCCTACTTTCCTGGTATACATGTCTTTTACTTGGGTAGGGTTTATCTTTAACTTTTCTCCACTTTCCAAATCAATGAATTCATAGGGCCGGTCTTCGAATTCAAAACGGTATTCTGTTTGCTGATCTGTCACATGAAATAGCAATACTTCATGATTATTGTGTTTAAGATGCTGAAGGGCCTTAAAAATTTCATCAAGTTCAGTATCCCTGTCAAACATATCACTCAGAATAATTACTAATGATCTCTTGTGATTTTTGTCCGCAATTTCGTGCAGCACCGGCGCCACATTGGTAGTTTTCAGTTTGATATTTTCAGTGAGAAGATGCTCCAGCTCAATGAAAAGTTTATTCAGGTGAGCAGAAGTTGATTTAATCTGTGTTTGCAAATCAATTTTATCGGAGAAGGTAGTTATACCTACGGCATCACGCTGCTTTTGTAAAAGGTAAGCCAGGGAAGCGGCAGCAAGCACACTGAATAGCAATTTTCCCCTGTTGGCAACCGGATAATGCATGGAGGAGGAATTGTCAATTACAATCTGACACCTCAAATTAGTTTCCTCCTCATATCGTTTCACATAAAGCCGATCGGTCTTGGCGAAAACCTTCCAATCAATATGGCGAGTGCTCTCCCCGGTATTATAGAGACGGTGTTCTGCAAATTCCACTGAGAATCCGTGATAGGGAGACTTATGCAGACCTGTGATGAATCCCTCAACAAGTTGTTTTGCAAGCAATTCCAGGTTTGCAAAGTTGCGAATTTCATTTAAATCTATCTTCATGGTCAAAAAGGGCTTAAAACAGCTAAAATATGAGTTTCCAATTTAATCCTTGACCGGGTAAAAATTGTGCCAATGGCCATATATGTTGGGTATTGATTTGCTTTACTTATGGTTATTATGCTATATTTAGCTGTAATTTGAATGATATTTAACCAAAATTTTACTCAACAAAACTAAAGGAAAGTGGAAGAGCAAAACGGAAATGACAGGCAGGAAATTTTTTCCGAAAGAGTGAGGGCTGGTAAAAGAACTTACTTTTTTGATGTAAAATCCACCAGGTCAAATGATTATTATCTTACCATTACCGAAAGTAAGCGGCGGTATAAAGATGATGGCTACACCTACGAAAAGCACAAAATATTTCTTTACAAGGAAGACTTTAACAAGTTTATTGCTGCTTTGAACAGCACAGTAAACCATGTTAAAGTTGAGCTTTTGCCTGAAGTTGATTTCGCACAATTTGATAGAGAAGAAGAGCCCGAAAAAGAAAAAGAAAAGGCAGAATCAGGCATCGATAGCGAATTGAAGTGGGAGTAGAAGACTTTTCAAAGAAATTTTGAAGCTCTTGAATGCATACAAGGGCTTTTTTATTGTCTATTAAATCAATGCAGGTAAATCGGACAATTATTTATTTAATACTGAGTATCCTGATTTTTGTGTTATTGGCTTGGATATTCACAGACATTCTTGCCTATTTCATAATCAGCATTGTGATAGCGGCGCTATTAAAGCCCGTGGTTGAAAAATTAAGCAAAACTCAATTTCTAAAAATCCGTCTTCCCAGGGCATTCGCAGTTTTTCTTTCCTTTGTAATTTTTTCGGGTGTTATCTCATTATTTTTTACGCTTTTTATTCCAGTGGTTTCAGCCCAAATTGATGTCCTTTCTTCTTTGGATTATGAAAACATCTTCAATAAAATCTCGGAGCCACTTACCAGAATTGAAAACTTTCTTATCGATTACAATCTCACCGAAAACGCGAATGGATTTATCCTGGAAGAACTGAGAAATTCGATGGTTAATCTGGTTAAAGAACTCAAGATTCAGAATATTTTGAATACGTTTCTATCCCTTACAGGCAATTTGTTCATTGGAGGGATGGCTATCTTATTCATCACTTTCTTTTTGCTTTATGAAACGACCACTATCAGAAAGAGAATGCTGTCGTTAATACCTAATGCTTATTTTGAAGTTACAATCTCCGCCTTTAATAAGATAGAAAAATTGTTCTCTAATTATTTGTTAGGATTGCTGGTTCAAATGTTCGCGATTTTCTCAGTGGCATCAATTGGTCTTACGTTGGTTGGTGTAAATTATGCTTTGACAATTGCATTTTTCGCCGCGGTGGCCAATTTGATCCCTTATCTGGGTCCGCTCCTGGGAAGTCTCTTTGGAATTTTTGTGGCCATTTCAACACAACTGGGAAATCTGACACCGCAGGAGAATATTTTTCTTGTTGTTAAGATCGCGGTTGTTTTTGCAGTCGTCCAAATAATGGACAACCTGATTTTCCAACCTTTAATTTTTTCAAAAAGCCTGAGAGCTCATCCATTAGAAATTTTTGTAGTTATCTTTGCCGGTGCCGCGCTGGGAAGGTTAATAGTCGGAGGGTTATTAGGAGGAGTACTTGGAATGATTTCCGCAATACCCTTCTACACTATTCTCCGGGTCTCCGGTCAGGAACTTTATTCCGGCTACAGGCAGTACAAGGTTTTTAGAAATTAATTTATTACATGGCTTTACGATCAGGAATTGTGGGCTTGCCTAATGTAGGCAAGTCAACTTTGTTTAATGCTGTTTCAAGTGCCAAAGCTGAAGCGGCAAATTTTCCATTTTGCACTATAGAACCCAATGTCGGAATTGTTTCAGTGAAAGATGAACGACTGGATATTTTGAAGGAACTCGTTCATCCTGAGAAAGTTATTCCAACAACCATCGAGTTTGTAGACATCGCCGGCCTGGTAAAAGGTGCAAGCAAAGGGGAGGGATTGGGCAACCAATTTCTGGCAAATATCAGGGAAGTTGATGCCATAATTCATGTGGTCAGATGTTTTGAAAATGAAAATATCGTGCATGTTGATGGAAGTATTGACCCGATCCGCGACAAGGAAATTATTGATACCGAACTTCAGCTCAAAGATTTGGAAACAATTGATAAGCGAATTTCAAAGGTTGAAAAGATCGCGAAATCAGGGGACAAATCCGCATTAAAGGAACTGGATATTTTCAAAAGACTAAAAATTCATTTTGAACAGGGTAAAAGTGCCCGTACCATCGCCTGGGATATTAATGAACGTGAATTTGTAAAGGGTTTGCAATTGTTAACATCCAAGCCTGTACTTTATGTTGCCAATGTAGACGAGGCCTCTGTTCTGAAAGGAAATTCTTATGTTGAGAAATTAATCCAAGCCATAACCGGTGAAGAAGCTGAGATTGTTTTGATATCGGCCGCCATTGAAGCCCAAATTGCTGAATTGGAAGATGGTGAAGAGCGTTTGCTGTTTTTGCAGGAGTATGGATTGAAGGAATCCGGATTGGACAGACTTATCAAAGCCACATATAAATTACTCGATCTGATTTCTTACTTTACTGCCGGTCCTAAGGAGGTTAGGGCATGGACAATAAAGAAAGGATGGAAAGCACCGAAAGCGGCCGGAGTAATCCATTCAGATTTTGAAAAGGGTTTTATTAAAGCGGAGGTAATAAAATTGGAGGATTACCAAAAATATA
Organism: Cyclobacteriaceae bacterium; assembly: GCA_036397995.1. GTDB lineage: Bacteria > Bacteroidota > Bacteroidia > Cytophagales > Cyclobacteriaceae > DASWHX01. The sequence goes on along the minus strand of DASWHX010000131.1, from coordinate 8,220 downwards.
AAACAGAAGCATCTTGCAGGGAAGCTGGAAAGTTAGCCATTGAAGGGAAAGAATATGTGGTCAAAGATGGGGATATCATGCATTTTCGTTTTAATGTTTAGCGGCTATTAATTATGAATCGTTTATACCCTAGAAGCAGGTCTGCCCTTTTCATTATATCCCGGTAGTATACTAATATTTCATATTCATTCTCAGTTTGGGCATGTGAGCCTTCCAGGTAATATGAGGGCAGAGTGGGTGAATCAACTTTAAATAAATAATTATACCATCCTTGCTTCAATAATAAATTATCAGTGTATGCCTTCAGTTCCTCGTTGTACGCCATAGGGCTGGTTTGACCCCAATTGGTTAACTCCCCCGTTATGTACACATCTCCGATAATTTTTTCAGACTCAAGAGTAAATAATATGTTAACATACTCTGAGCCGGTGAGCGGGTTTCGCCGATCATAATTTTCAAGAGTATATTTACCATTGAGATCATTCAGGTGACCATAAGCCTGTACTGACCTTGGCTTTTCTTTTTCCAATATTGCCGTAAATCCTTCTCCGGTATTAATTACATTTTCAACATTCTGACCAAAATTTAAAACTGATCGCAGGTCAAAAAAACGAAACTCGTTAGAAGCTTTAAAAGCATTTTCGAGGTTAAAGTATCGGAACTCCAACTCCTTTAAATCTTCCCTGACGAAATTGGCCTTCAGGTCATGAATATAATTTTCCCATTGTTGGTTTTGCCTAATGTCCACACTGATATTTCCCATAGGATCATCCAGTGGGATTGATTGATAATTCAGAGTGAATTCGATCAAGTGGTCACTCATCAACACAGGATTTATAGTATTTAGATTGCCGGCAAGGCTGATTTGAATTCTGCTATTAAAAACAAGAAATCTTCGTGAGAGAATGAAATCGTCAGGATTATTTCTATAAATAATCAATACGTAATTTCCCGGTAGTTTCACTTTAGGAAGTTGAAACCTGTAGTGAATGTAATCCACTTTCGTGTCAATGGAGTACGCGTAATCGTTTAAATTAAATTCATTATATACTTGTAAGAATTCCAGGTCTGAAAGGTTTGACTTCTTCCAGTCTTTCGTGCAATGATAAATCCTGGCATAAAAGCTTTCCGGTGTTTCGCTCAGGTAATCAAATTCAAGAACCAGGCTTGATTGGGATAAAAGTGACAAAGTGCCAGGCTGAAGGTTGGGGACGCCGATATTATCATCCGGATAGAGCAAGACTGATTTTATTGAAGCTTCATAATTGAAATCTCTGAAAAGAAGGTCTTTTCCACCTGATTGGGTTGAGCTATAAGGCACTGGAACACAGGATAATAAGAGAAATACCAAAGTAATATTTAAGTTCGCTTTCATAAAACTAAATTTGGCTTCATTTTTTCTTGATTACAATTAACAACGGAAATTTGAGGGAAATATTCCAACCAAGTCTAAATAACCGGGGTCTAACAATAAACTCCGAGTAGCTACCGGATGAATGAAGAAGAACTTATAGAGGGTTGTTGCCGAAATGACCGTAAGGCCCAGGAATATCTGTATAATCGATATTCGGGAAAGCTTTATGTTATTGCCTTGCGATATACGAAGTCCCAGTCAGAAGCTGAAGACGTTATTCAGGATTCATTTATTAAAGTATTTGATAAAATCCGGGAGTTTAAAAGAAAATCGAAGCTGGAAACTTGGCTGACAAGAATTGTAATAAATACCGCCCTTAACAGTCAAAGAAGTAAATTATATATGTTCCCCATGGCAGATGTTAATGAGATAAATCTGGAAGACGAGATTTCTCTCGCCCGTTTCGAATGGCAAGACCTGCTAAAAATGATTCAATCATTACCATCTGGCTGCCAGGCAATATTTAACCTCTTTGCCATTGAAGGATATAATCACAACGAGATTGCAGAAATGCTGAGCATAAGTGAAGGTACATCCAAGTCACAATATTCAAGAGCAAAAATACTTTTAAAAGAATTGATTTCTAAAAATGAAATGGTTAGGTATGAAAGAGCATAAATATCAATTTGAAAATGAATGGAGGTCAGCTTTTTCCCAGGCAGAGGCAATGCCATCTCACGGTGTTTGGGAAAGAATTGACTTTGAGCTCAATAAGAAAGATTCCAAAAAGGATAATCGAAACTTAATAATTTGGCAAATGGTGGCGGCGGTGTCACTTGCGCTTGCTTCGGGCGTTTTGCTTTTCAATTATTTTAACCAGCCACGGTCTTTTGAAGAATCTATTTTATCCAAAGCTCCGGAACAAACCCAGGAAAGTATCCTTCATGGAAAAAAAGATAGAGAGGTAACAGGTGCGGAAGAACAAAATACAACAATCACTGAGAGTGAAACAGACAAGACTATTGTTAAGCGATATATTGAAATCATTCCGCGGGCAAAAGACTCAAAGCCTGGTATAATTGCATCTACAGAAATGCAGGATGTCGCGATTGGTTTTGTATCTCCATTAAAGTATGAAAAGCTGGATAAGGTTGGAGAAATAAGATTAAGACGAGCCTGGTTGCCAACTCCTGATGTGCACAAGATAGCATACTCAAGGCCTTTGCCGGCAGAACCACTGAAATCAAGAAATAGTTATCCGTTTTGGGCTGGGATAAAAGTTGCCGGTGGAGCTTCCGGTTCCGGGGAGTCATCGCTATCACCGTTAGCTCTCTCCTTGAGGTCTCAATCGGAAACATTCAACACTTCACCCAATGCATTTGGTTCATCCTTTGTGCAAATTTCATCTTCCACAGGCTTTGGATACTCCCTTGGATTTTCAGTAGGGAAAAATATAGGTCAGCGAATTTTCATTCAATCGGGTTTACAATATGTTGTTCAAAATATTAATGGTTCAACAAATGCCTATTTCCGCCGTCTTGATACGCAGGAAATGGAGCCGGTCTTTATATTTAATGCTGATAAGCCGCTCTATTCGGGAGGAACTCAAATAAGACAGATAGAATTTTATTCCAAGCCAATACGTTTAATAAGTTCCCTGGAATATTTTTCAATTCCTTTGCAGGCCGGGTATCTTATTGTTGACCGGAGAATTGATTGGGGAATTGCTGCTGGATTTTCTACTGATTTCTTTTTGAGAGATATCGTAACGATGGAATCGGGAGAAATTGACGGCAAGGTGACGCGAAATAAAGATGAAGAATCTCCATTCAGACCGGTAGGATTGAGCGCCATTCTATCTACTGAAGTGAATTACAACCTCACAGATAATTATAGTATTTCCCTGGAACCCCGGTATTCAGTAGGATTAAATCCCGTTACGAGGAAAGAAGCGGGTGTTTTTGAAGAGAGGAGGCTCAAATCGCTGACGTTGGGAGTAAAATTACGTTATATTTTCTAGCTTTTCCAACCATTCGCTCTTCCCTGGGGTCTAAGTGGAAAAGACTCAGAGTATGAAACGATCCAGACTAATTTCCGACAAACTTATTATTGCCCTTGAGTTTGTTTTCTTTCTGTTACTATTGATTAGTGCAAGTTCCCTGTTGCAAAGTTGCGAGGACAAATGTGAAACGGTAACATCTTATATAATGATGGAACCGGTTTATAAAACTACTGAAGAAGTAAGAAATGGATTTGGCATAAAGGAGCCACACCCCATAGAATCCTCGGGAAAAATCTATGTATTTGGGGAATACCTGCTTGTAAATGAACCTGGTAATGGGATTCACATTATCAGAAATGCGGATTGTAATCCCATCCCGGTTTCTTTTATTGCGATACCAGGTAATTTCGACATGGCTGTTAAAGACTATATCCTGTATGCCGACAGCTATGTTGATCTGCTAGCCATTGATATATCGAATCTTCCTGAGATCACATTGATCAAGCGGCTTGAAAATGCCTTTCCGAATTATAATTATGAGTGGGGAGTAGGGTATGGTGGAATTGATAATTTGATTGTCACTCATTTTGAAGAGAAAGAAATAGTGGATATCCAGACTGACTGCAATAATAGGGCGAATTTTTGGGAGAGAAACGTCCTCTTTATCGGTAGTTGTGTAAATTGTTCCGCACCACAATTGGCAGGGAACACTCCATCAGGTGTAGGAGGCTCAATGGCCAGGTTCGCGGTATCAGGAGAAAATTTATATGCCGTTGATTTTAATTCCCTTCGGGTGTTTGATATCTCAACGCAAACAGATCCGCAGGCAGGAAATGTAGTTGAGATTGGTTGGGGGATAGAAACAATTTTTCCTTATAAGGATAATTTATTCATTGGCAGTAATTCCGGAATGTTCATCTTTGATAATAGTGATCCCACTTCTCCGTACTTGAAATCTCAGTTTAAACATGTCAGAACCTGCGACCCCGTAGTAGTTGATGACCGTTACGCGTATGTTACTCTTCGCTCGGGATCAGAATGTGAAGGCTTTACCAATCAACTGGATGTGCTGGATATTGCTGACCTTTCCAATCCATTCCTGCTAAAAACTTATCCGATGCAAAATCCTCATGGTTTGAGTATTGATGGCGATATTTTGTTCATTACTGAAGGGGATTTTGGGATGAAAGTTTTTAATGCCGCAGACAGAAATGATATTGATAATCATTTGTTGGATGCGATTACTAATGTTCATGGGTTTGATGTGATAGCATTTAATCAAAAAGCCATTTTGATTGGAGAAGATGGATTGTATATATACAATTATTCAGATCCGACAAATCTTGAAACCTGTGGATTTATTTCTGTTGGAGAAAAGTAAATGATGAGACTTCTTACTTTTGTTTTTATTTTTATCTGTTCGCAACATTTTGTGGTGGCACAAAACAAGTACCATGATGTTATAAGATTAAAGAACGGAAGTATCATTAAAGGAACCATTATCGAAAGAAAACCGAATGAATCTGTAACAATTTTAATTGGCGGCCGGGAAAGCATAACTTTCTTTGAAGAAGAAATTTCACGAATTGATAAAGAAGGAAGATTGAAATTCAGGGACTCACCTCACAGGAAAGGGTATTTCACCCGAACTGAAATGGGCGCTTCAATCAGAAAAAATCATGAATTTCAGGGATCATATCATACAATCCTTCCCTGGTTCCAAACTATTCATGGATATAAATGGAACAGGTACCTGGAAACCGGTGCCGGTCTTGGAACCGACTTTTATGAGTCGGTAATAACCGTTCCATTCTTTATTCACGTTTCGGGTGAATTATTGAATTCGAAAGTAACTCCGATTTACCTGATTCAATATGGTGATAGTTTTATTCTGAACGGGAAGCAGATCCAGCTATGGAACGATCCGGACGTTGAAGCAAAGAATTTCTTCAGGATTGCCACCGGTTTCCAGGTGAAAAATCCGGCAAATGCCTTTTATATTACTGCCGGATTTAAATTAAATAAAGTCGTTTATAAGGATGATCCATGGTGGTGGGATTCCGCAACCACCATTACCACTCGGCTATATAGGAGTTTTACCTTTGGATTTGGAATGAAATTCTGAGCCTTCAACTTTCGGTAAGCTGGCTTATCAGGGCATCCCATTTTGAATTATAACCGGCCAGGGAGACTTCTACCTCTTTATATAATGAATTGATTTCTTGCAATTTATCCGGGTTTCCATAAACCTCCGGATTAGTTAACTTATCCTCTAATTTTTGCTTTTCAGTTTCCAGTCCCGCAATGTTACCTTCCAAAATTTTGATTTCCTTTTCCAGCTCCTTTTGCTCGTCAAAGACTTTAGGCTTCATTGATTCCCGGACCTCCTTTTTTGGTGGAGCTGCATTAGCTTTTGCCTTTTCTAAACCTTGCTGTTTGCTTTCAATCTGTTTCTTATACCAATAACTAAACTCGTCATATGTGCCGGGATACTCTTTTATTTGTTTGTTGTCGATATACCAAATTTTGTTGGCAATTTGAGACATAAAATACCTGTTGTGGGAGACCGCCACAAAAGTTCCTTTAAATTGCTGCAAGGCCTGGATAAGAATATTTTCACTGATAAAATCCAGGTGATTGGTAGGTTCATCCAACAATAAGAAATTAGCTTCACTGGTTAATGTCTTGGCCAATGCCACCCTTGATTTTTCACCTCCGGACAATACTTTTATTTTCTTATAAACATCATCTCCGGTAAAAAGAAAGCAGCCCAGGAGATTTCTCAATTCCAATTCTGATTTACCGGAACCCGCCATTTTCAATTCATCCAGAATTTCATTCTCCACATGTAAAGCTTCAATTTGATGTTGCGCGTAAAAGGCTGTGATTACATTATATCCATCTTCCCTTTTACCTCCATGTGATTCACTTCCGGCAATGATTCTAAGTAATGTTGATTTTCCTTTTCCATTTGCGCCTACCAAGGCAATTTTATCTCCGCGTTCAATAAATAAAGTTGTATCCTTTATCACTTCATTACTCTCATAGTGTTTCTCAATATCAAGCAGTCTGCACAAAAATCGACCGGGTTTCTGTTTAAATTCAAATCTGAAATTAATTGCGGAGGTGGATTCTACTATATCTTCCACAATATCCATCTTCTCCAGAGATTTAATTCTGGATTGAACTTGCCGGGCTTTTGAAGCTTTCGCCCGAAAGCGGTTAATGAATTTTTCAGTTTGTTTTATCTTCTGTTGTTGATTTTCAAAAGCATTTTTCTGAATTTCTTCCCGCAGCGCTTTTTCTTTCAAATAGAAATCATAATTCCCTTCATAAACCCAAAGTTTTCTCTGGCTGATTTCAACCGTTCGGGTTACGCAGGCGTTAAGAAACCGCCGGTCGTGCGAGACAATTATGTAAGAACCTTCATAATTGTTTAAATAATTTTCCACCCATTCAATGGACGGAAGGTCCAAATGGTTGGTCGGCTCATCCAGCAGCAGGAGTGAAGGCTTTTCCAACAAAAGTTTAGCCAGCATCACCCGCATGCGCCATCCTCCGGAAAACTCTTTTAAAGGACGATGCAAATCCCCGGTTGAAAATCCAATTCCCTCCAGGATCTCTTCCGCTTTGGATTGCAATGAATAGCCATGAAGCGCTTCAAACCGTTCCTGGAGTTTGGTTAGCTTCTCGACAAGTTTGTCTGAATAATTATTCTCCATTTCATGGAGAATATGTTCAATCTTTTTTTGAATTTCTACAGCTTCTTTAAAGCCCTGCATAACAACGGTTAGGATCGAATCTCCGGTTTGGTAGGATAACTGGTCCTGGTTAAGGAAACCTAAAGTGCTGTTTTTACTTTTGCTGATACTGCCTGCCTGTGCATTGTATTCGCCATAAATCAAACGCAAAAGAGTAGATTTTCCTGTTCCGTTCAGGCCAATCAAACCTACCTTGTCCCGGTCACCAATATGAAGCGAGGCATCCTCGTATAAGGGGCGGTTTCCTATAAAGTACGACAGGTTTTGAATAGAAAGCATTTTGCAAATTTAGATTCCATTCATCAAAAATTAGTGAGTTTGTCTTTATTACTTATTAGATTCTTGTAAATTTTAGGTTGAAACTAAGCTGTACCATTTATGTTAATATCATTTTCCCTTTCGGTTTTTATGCTTTTCAGCATGGGGTGCACGTCTCCTGAGAAAGGTGAGTCACTTGTCAACTCTGAAATTGAAGACAACCTTTCGAAGCTTAAACTGCCTTCCGGATTTGAAATCTCCATTTTTGCCGAGGTAAACAATGCAAGGTCACTTGCCATTAGTCCTTCAGGAACAGTTTTCGTGGGAAACCGCAACGGCGGTAAAGTATATGCAGTAAAAGATAATAATGGCGATGGCAAGGCTGATGTAAAATATGAGCTTGCGTCAGGATTAAGAATGCCGAATGGAGTGGCTTTTAAAGATGGTGATCTTTACATTGCTGATATAAGCACTATTTACAGGTTCAGAAATATTGAAAGTAAGCTTTCAAACCCAGGACAGCCTGAAGTTGTTTATGATGAATATCCCAGTGATCGCCATCATGGTTGGAAATTTATTGCCTTTGGCCCTGATGGTAAATTATATGTTCCGGTTGGTGCTCCCTGTAATATATGTGAAAGCAAAGATGAAGTGTATGCAAGTATTACCCGGATAAATCCTGATGGAACCGGCAGGGAGGTGTATGCGCATGGGATTAGAAATACGGTAGGGTTTGACTGGCATCCCGGCACGGGAGAATTGTGGTTTACCGACAATGGCCGGGATATGCTAGGAGATGATATACCGCCCTGTGAATTGAATAAGGTGTCAGTTCAGGGTCAGCA
>DASWHX010000130.1:0-28808 GCA_036397995.1 Cyclobacteriaceae bacterium | reverse complement strand
CTTAATGATAGTGAGATGATAAAGAATGGAATTTTGTTTTTGATTGCAGGTTTGATATTTGCCTCTTGTATTCATATTGTTGAAGACAATACAACCATTGTAAAAGGATATATCCGTGAAATCAGGTCAGGCAAACCCATTGAAGGAGCAGGGTGCTATCTGAGTTTTAAACCCTTTCTGAAACCAGAAGAAACCATTACTCATTTTGATAACATAAGTGATTCAAATGGCTATTACGAAATAAAATTTGAAGCGGACCGGGGCAAGGGGTATAAAGTGGCAATTGGAAGACAAGGATATTATTGCAATCAATGCAATGAACCTGTCAAATCAGGAGAGGAAAATACTTTGAATGTTTATTTGGTTCCAACAGCTGAATTTACACTTAATCTTATCAACGAGCCTCCCTCAACTCAGGCTGACTCAATATATTTTTGCATGGATGGAGAATTCCTATCATCTACCCAAAAAGACTGTTGGTATTGCCTTGGCCCCTGTAATGAAAATGTTTTTAACAAATTTACGTTTGAAAGCAATGCCATTATAGTTCTCACCTGGTGGGTAACTGAAAATAGCATAACAACTCCTTATTCTCACTATGTTGAATTGGTTGGTCTGGATACAGCGGAATATACGATTAGGTATTAGAAGGATGAATGGTAATAAAAGGTCTATTGAAGGTCCTGAAACCTACTGCCCCGGCCTGGCCCAGGATATGTTTACCCTCCGGAATTCCGGGTTGGTAAAAAGAATTTCTACCAGCTGGTGGCTTGACAATGATACGGAAAGAACGGAGGCTTCCTATTACCAATTACCAATATCCCCGGACCAGGGCGGCCATGTGATCCATTGTGAGGTTAGCCTGTAGGATGAGCTTGACCGGATGTTTCAACAAACCCAGGTTAGTCTTGCTTTTGAAGTTTTGTCAGACAATGATGAGGCCTGCGGACAATCTCAGCAAAAGCTTGTGCAGGAATTTGCTGATCACCTGGAACTAAGCCCAAATCCGGCGGCAGACAAAACTATGATTGAAATCAGGGACATTCCACCTGGCATTATTTCTTTGAAATTACTTGCCCTGGAAGGCAATTTAATAAAAGAAATTCTGGGCGGGTATACTATTGAATCCGGAACCTATAAGTATGAATTGGATGTTACCCAGCTTAAAACCGGAATTTACCTTATTTCGCTGGAGAGCAGGGAAGGCATTGAAAATAAACGGTTAATAATAGTGAGATGATAAAGAATGGAATCTTGTTTTTGATTGCAAGTTTGATATTTGCCTCCTGTATTCATATTGTTGAAGACAATACAACCATTGTAAAAGGATATATCCGTGAAATCAGATCTGGTAAGCCCATTGAGGGAGCGGGTGCATATCTAAGTTTTAAGCCTTTCCTGAAGCCGGAAGAAACAATTACTCATTTTGATAACATAAGTGATTCAAATGGCTATTACGAAATAAAATTTGAAGCCGACCGCGGAAATGGGTACAAGATTGCAATTGGAAGACAAGGATATTATTGCAATCAATGCAATGAACCTGTCAAATCAGGAGAGGAAAATACTTTGAATGTTTATTTGGTTCCGACTGCTGAATTCACATTGAATTTAGTCAATGACATACCATACAATGATTCAGACTCCATTTATTTTTGTATGGATGGAGAACATTTATTGTCAAATGATAAAGAATGTTTGTATTGCCTTGGCCCCTGTAATGAAAATGTATTTCGCAATTATACCTTCGAAAGTAACGCTACCATCAACCTTACCTGGTGGGTAACCGAAAATGGTATAACTACCCCTTATTCCCATGATATAGAGCTGGTGAGTGTGGACACAGTGGAATATACGATTAGGTATTGAGGAGAAATTTATTCGATTGACAAAGTCCTTTCACAAATTATTAACCCCTGCTTGTCCCGCTCGCGCGGAATCCAGAGGCTGCTACCAATCAGGCTGCTTCCCGCTTTTTTAAAGCAAAAGCCTGCCTGATTATTTCAATCCAAACCCAACAATTTCTGTGCTGGTTATAAATAAACTGGAGTCTGCCAAATTTGGATTGTTGCCGTGAAGCACGAGATCATAATATCGCCGGCACTCAGGGTTGATGTTATCCCGGCCATCAATGTTCAGAAAATTGCTGTGCCGGCCAGCCACCAAAGTTTGAAAATCAATATACGTGGCATTCCCGGCAAGGGGTTCTTTGAACCGCGCTCCCAGCATCTTATCAAAGGTAATGAACATTGCCCCGTTCAGCTGAAAATCTTTTTTATTGTAGTTGATAAAAACTCTTTCTGAAAAATCAATCTTTTCAATCCATTCCGTGTGCTTACTTTGAGGTACGCAGGCCGCGTTCAGAATAACATTCTGAAATAATGATTTGTCTTTTACTATCAGCAAATTTTCTTCCAAAGAATGCTTTAGCATTCGGTTGCCCATACTATGATGGAATAAACTGACATTTACTTCGGCAAATTTTTCCGGGTGATTATTTTTCAACACCTCGAACTCGCGAATAAATTCTGAATATTCTTCTGTTGCATGTTTGGCCTGGTTGTAAGCGAAATAAAAATTAGCAACCGGGTTCTTTCGCGGATGGATGCTGGGATATTCAAACTGAATTACATTTAAGTTGTATTGAGCGGTCATTCCGGCTGATCGCTGCAAATCCATGGGAAAAGTTTTTCCCATTCCTTCTATGTAAAGCAAGAAATCTTTCCTTGGAAGATAAGCAACCGCTTCTTCAAGATTTTGTTTCCGCAACAGTCTCCATTCATTGTTTGAATAAGTTGCAACCAGGTATTGAAGTTTATTTTCAGGATCAGCTCTATCTGCAAGTGGTTGTTGCAAGCCGGGCTGGTAAAGACGGTTGGTACAAATCACAAACACGGTATCCGGGTGGGGGTCAAAATCAATTTCTTTCACAAAATGAATATTATCCCACCGGTTGTAGAGCTGGTGTTTGTCCGGCCTGCCAAATGAGAGGATTAGCAGAAAGGGAAATATCCATAATAACCTGAGCCACTTCATAATTTTATTAACTCAAAAATAGTCCCAATTGGTCTATAAAGATTGGTATTATTGTATTTACCTCCAAAATAAACCTGCTACTCCCCTTGCCATTAATGAGTCAGATTCCTTATTTTTAAACTATAAAATTCTACCAAAATGAAAATTTTGAAAACTTTGCTTGGGGTATTTATTCTAATAATATTCCTGATTTCGTGCAAGGAAAATTGTCTTCTGAAAAGCAAAGGAACACTCAAATTAACAAACACCTCAAGCAGCACCGTCATGCGTTCCCTGGTAGACGGTGTAAATCATGGCACGTTAGATCCAGGAGAATCCATAGAGATTGATTTGGGTACCGGTGTTCATGCTTTCATTTTTGAAGGCATTAGCGGCGGCGCCGGATGTTCTCCGGGAACAGTAACCATTGTTGCCTGCGAAACCTCTGCCTTTACCTGCAGCGGTTAGTTACTTTAAGAACCGGTTGAAGAAATCGACCGTCGCCTTATTGGCACGCAGCCAGCTTTCATACCTCAGAAAGCCATGAACCTCATCAGGAAATACCAGGATTTCATTGTGAACTCCCAATTCATCCAGTTTCTTTTGCAAATCTATGGATTGGCCAAACATTACATTCCGGTCATCATCTCCGTGTATTATTAATACCGGTGAACTCCAGAATTGCATTTCTGAAATCGGCGACGATTGATAAGCAAGTTCCATAAGTTCTGGGGTTATTCCCCAGCCTCCACCCGGAGAAAATTCTTCACCCCGCCATGCCCAGTCATGAACTCCGTGTAAATCAACCCCGGCTTTAAATAAATCAGAGTTCTTTGCCAGGCCCATTGCAGTCAGGTAACCGCCATAAGACCCGCCCCACAAACCGATTTTTTCGGGGTTAATCTCCGGCCTTGATTGCAGAAATTTGCCCGCTGCAATAATGTCCTTATATTCCGATGCACCTCTGGGTCCCTGGTTTTCATCCAACCGGAAATCCCGTCCGTATCCAATACCATTCCTGTAGTTTACAGATAAAACTGAATACCCGATGGAAGCCATATATTGATTCAGGATATAGGCATTGGTATAATACCCGCTGTAATGGTAGCCTAACAACATCTGACGAATAGGTCCGCCGTGCATAAAGATTACAGCCGGTAGTTTGGCGGTCTTATCAAGTTTCGAAGGCAAAAACAACTGACCGTGAATAGTGAGTCCATCCGCGGATTTGAATTGTACCGCCTCCGGCATCACTAATTGCGAAGCGGGAAAATTATCCGGCAGGGAGACTAAGTTCGTAGTTGTACTCCCATTTTGAATCAACGCAGTTGTCGGAATATTATGCCTCCCCTCCCGATATGCAATTGCTTCGCCCTCAAGGGTTACCACATTGGATTGAATACCGGATTTGTCAGTAACCATTTGGGATTGGCCGGTCGCCACGGTTACTTTCCAGATATGCCGTCGGTTTATGTCGGTACAATTACTGTCAAAATACAAATACCTATGGTTGGCAGACAACGCACTGTTCTCTACTTCACATTCGCCGGGTGAAAGATCTTTGAGCCCGCTGCCCTCAGGGGTTATGGAATAGATATGATTCCAGCCTTCATGTTCCGAATAAAAAAGTATCTTATTTTCTTTAGTCCAGCGCAAGGGCGCATTGGGGTAGTATTGTGAGTAACCGCCATCCTTTCCCGGTGACTTCCAGATTGTTTTACCTGTTCCTGAGTTGACATTGGCAACTACAATTTCAAATTGAACTCCACTCATGATATTACGTAGTTCTCCCCTCCCCGCTCCGGGCGTCCGGATAAAAGCAATTTTACTTCCATCAGGTGACCAGGCCGGATCAGAATCAAAAAACAAGGATGGCGCCAGCCAGGTGATCTTATTTTCTTCTATTGAGTAGACTCCAACGAAGCTGTGATCACTCCTGAAACTGACAAATGCGATTTTATTTCCGTCAGGTGACCAGCTCAAGGAGCCTGCACTTCTTCTGACTTCAAACAAAACTTCTGACTTAATTTCCGGTGCAGAAATATCTTCAATAAGAAAAACCCTTGATTGCTTTGTCACTAACATTCTTTTGCCGTCGGGAGCAATTACCGCTACTGCTGCTTCATCCACTTTTGAAATTGAGTCATTAGACAAATTTAGCCTCAGGATTTCTCTTTTAGGAACCTGAGGAAGAGATGCGGGATTGGCAATATCGCCATACCTGTTGCTTCCACCTCCTTTTGTGAAGATCAGAAATCCACTTGTAATAGTGATGTTTCCCAAATCCTGACCATCATCCCGGTCATAAGCTGTTACCTTTCGGGGTGCTGTCGCATTAACTTCTGTAAACCAAATGTTCCTGATTCCCTTTTCGTTGATGATCCAGGCCAATGACTTGCCGTCTTCAGAAGGAAAAATAGATTGAACATACGGTGCACCAAGAGTTTGCTCAAGGTTGTATTGAGCGTTAACATATTGAGCGCTAACAATTAATAGACAAAGTGTAAAATAATAACCTAAAGTTTTCATGAGTTTGGTGTTTTGATAACAAATTAATAAAAGTTGGCATTTCTTTTGGATTGTTGTGCTTCTTTTTGATTTTTACCTCGATGGTTTCAATAAGCGATAAGTCTCTGATTAAATTTGAATTGGTTCAGGATGCTGATTTACACAGTTTGCATGAAGTATCAACACTTGCTTATTTTCAAGCTTACTTTGGCTCCTACACTTATAATGACTTAAAACCATATCTTGAAGATTTTTTTTCCGAAGAAACTCTGAAGAAGGAAATTGCAAAACAAGATCAGGATTACTTTCTGGTTAAGAAGTCTGACCGGGCAATTGGTTTCGCGCAGGTAAGGCGTTTTATTTTGATTGAAGATAGTATCCGCAAAAGATCCGACAATTCCGCGGAATTGTTTAAATTATATCTGCTGCAAAAATATACCGGCAAAGGAATTGGTACAAAGTTTATGCAGATGATGAGTGAACATTATCAATCCCGTGGATTTCAAAACTTTTATTCCACTGTTTGGAGCTTAAGTCCGAGAGCTCTGCGTTTTTACAAACGGCAGGGCTTTGACGTTATTGGTGAAATTGATTATGATTACGCCGGTAAGAATAATATCGATTATGTCCTTAAAAAAAATCTTATCCTTTCTTCTGACCTAATGCCTTCAGGTTATAAGTGAAGGTTAACATGAAGTATTGTTTCAATACTTCGGTATTCACATCCTCCACATAAGTTTCTGTAACATTTCTGGTAATACTTCTGTTCTGTTTCAGTACATCAAACACACCCAACCTTATTTCTCCGTTTTGCTCTTTGAAGATTCTCTTCGCCAGGCTTATATTCCATAAGAAGAAATCCTGGTTGAATTCATCCGACAAGCCACGGTACAGATAGTTATTAAGATCATTTCGTAACACTAAGCCTTTCCAAAATGTGATTGCCGAACCAAATCCTGCTGTATGATAGAAATAGTTGTTATCCAACTCAGGCCGGATTGAATTTTCCACAATATTATAATTAGCGGAATATGAAAGGGTGAAATCTATTTTTTCGCTGATATTACTGCTGAGTGTTATGCCTTCGCTAAACGTATGTGAATCTGAATTATTCAACGCGTTATTTATCAGCCCGGGAGTTCTTGAATAGTTATAAGAGCTGCTTAGATTCAGGTTTGATTTTACAAATCGTAATGGAAAGCCATAAGTGAGGAATCCTCGTCCACTCCAGTATCCGCTCAGGTTAACCGGCATGGAAAACTGACTGCCACGGTTCAAAACCGTGCCGTCCGGGAGAACCATGTTTTGATCCGCAATTATCGTAGAATTCCCCAGGTAATTATCTGCGAATCGCAGAAATGCTAAAGCAAAAAAAGTACTATTTGATTCAACCCTGCTCAGGGAATACCGGGCAATTACGAAATGATCTATCTGCTGTTTCAAATCCGGATTACCTGTTGTTAATTGTAAGGGATTGCTGTTGTCAACAACATTTTGTAACTGACTGATAGTAGGCGCATTGGTCCGGGTTCTGTAGAAAATCCTCAAATTGGTGTTTCTTGAAACTGTGAACATAAACATTGCATTCGGTAGAATATTATTAAAGGTTTTTTCTCCACTTGTTTCAACCGGAAACGTTTGATCACCCACAAGGTTTGCATTTTGAAAATCAGCACCGAGCGTGAAGAATACCTTGCCTTTGCGCAACCTGTAACTGCCACCTGCTCTTTGAGTAAGATAATCATTCATGAATGTGTTTGATAAAGCGGTATCCAGAACTGAGAAAAGCTGATCGCTGTAGTTAAAGTCATAAGTATATCGGGTGGAATTACTCCTTGTAAAAGAAGTATTATAATTCAACTGCAACTGACCTGATTCACCCAGCGGTTCCGTATAAACAAGATTGGATGCAAAAGTATAGCCATCGGAACCTGTCATTGTTTGCTGGAGCAATGAATCGCTTGAATATACCGGTCCGTTGTAAAAATTGTTGGACGAAGTGAGAAATGCATCCCCGTCTTTTTCATTATAATCGGTTCTAATGTTCCATGATAAAGTTCTGCCCCGCTTTGCAAAGCTGTGACGCAACAGAAGATTACTTGCAATGTTATATCCGTAGTTGTTCGCGCTGTTAAAATTTTCAGTTTCGCTAAGTAAATTGGTTTCATCTAAATAATTAACTCCTGCCACCTGTGAAGAGGATTCATAATCCTGTAAATTAACGGTGGGTGTCCAGATTAAAGAGTTTCTTTCATTTAGCGTATACTCCAATCTAAGATTCAGCCGATGATTCATATTGTCCGCCCGTGAAATTGTTGATTCATCATAGAATTGATTATTGTCATCCAGGAAATATTCCTGGGAAACCAGCTGCAGATTATCATTATTGGTCATATTGAAAAAATAGCTAGCGGTAATATTCACTTTTTCTCCCCAGGAATCCATAAAATTGATTCCGAAAGAATTGGTTGAAGTGATTCCATTTTGCTGACCAACCAGGAAGTTTGATGTTCCGCCAAACCGGAAGTTACCACCTGTAAATCCTGGACGGCCCCCGGTGAATCCGCCGCCCGCGCCACCTCCGAATCCACGTCTTTGGTTACTTGTACCAACAACACCCAGCAAATCCTGCGTAGAAAAGTTTTGTTCACTGATATTATTGGACATACCAATAAATGAAATCCGTTGATCACCATTAAAAATATTAAGATTACCACCAGCAAGGTACCTGTTATCAGTACCGTAGCCTGCGTAAATCTTTCCAAACTGACTAGTCTTCAGTGTAGACTTTGTAACAATGTTTATTGTCTTGGTGGTGTTGCCGTCATCGAAACCGGTAAATTGAGATTGGTCGCTTAACCTGTCGAATACTTCAATCTTCTCCACAACATCTGCCGGCAAGGAACGCAGAGCAACCGTTGCATCATTTCCAAAAAACTCCCGTCCATCTACCAGGACTTTGCCTACATTTTCGCCCTGCGCCTGAACGGTTCCGTTTTCAACTGTAATGCCGGGCATCTTCCGGATTAAATCTTCAGTATTTGCATCGGGGTTGGTCTTAAAAGCATTCGCATTGAACTGAGTCGTATCACCCTTTTGAACTGAAGCCACTGTTTCCCCTTCTATTGTTACCTCCTGCAGCAATTCTGCATCTTCATTCATCAACACATTTCCTAAAGTGGTTACAGGATCTGTTATTCTCACAAATTTTTTCAGAGTTCCATAACCAACGAAACTAACTTCCATTTTATAAAAGGTTTTCTCCAAACCGGTAACCTGGAAATTACCGTTAATATCGGCCACAGCATAAAACTTCTTGTCTGTTTCTCTTACACTGGTAAGAATTATATTGGCCCCAATTAATGGCGAATTGTCAACGCTGTCTTTCAGTGTTCCCGTGAGGGAAAAGGTCTGAGCCCATGCTGCATATGAGCTCAGAACCAAAACCAAACTAAATATTATCTTCTTCATTTTTTTAATTACCCCGGATTCTCCGTTGACGTATTTCCTCCATCAAGGCTATGTATTCTTTATATTGATCTTCTGTTAAAACTTCTTTCAGTGATTTGTCTTTCTCAGCTCTTAATTCCACTATTTTTGTCCGCATAACCTGAAAATCGCCACTGGATTTCTCGCGAGCCTTCCCGAATGATTCTGTATAGTCAGTATATATTATCTCAATTACTTCTTTCTGATCCTCTGTAAGAGTTGTTATCCGATCTAAAACGGCTTTCTTTTCCGCTTCAATCATTTCTGCCGGGTTAAACCCCTGGCCACCGCCTTGACGGGTTTGGGCAATCAATTTATCAAAAGCAAACAGGCTGAAAATTATTATCAACGAATAACTTAATCTTTTCATAACTCCGGATTCTTTACAGTGATACTTTGACGCTAATTTCCGAATTTGGTTTAGCACGATAAAAACTATTCAACGTAAGCCATCATTCATTCAACAAACTTCCCAAAAAATCCACATGATGATTAATAATGGCTGTTCGTTGATTGATTTCGGTAATTGATTGAATTCGTTTGAACCTGGCTTTTTATATGCTTTACTTTTGTTCAATATGTCAAAACAACTAAAAGTTCCGGCGCTTATTATCCACCTGCTGCTATGGGCAGGGTATGGACTTGTTGTTTTTTATTTAATGTCCTTTCCATTTGAGTCTCAGTATGCCTGGGCATTATCAGCAAGAGTTGTTTTTGTGCATGCTTTACTATTTTATCTGAATACTGAAATTATTCTTCCGAAATTGCTGGAACGCGGAAAGTATGCAGTTTATGTATTTGGCCTTCTTACCCTTATTATTGGCGTATATTATTTTTTCAATTTCACCAGCGAAGTTGGAATTTTCCGTGAAGCACTTGATAGCATCAGACCTCGAAGACAGTTTCAGGGACCGCGTCCGATTTTCAGCCGCTGGATGATTAGCAACATGTTGTCATCAACAGCAATTCTTTTTATTAGTACTACCTACTGGCTGATAAACCGCGAACGAAGGAGGAAACAACAAGAACTTTCACTTATTAATGAGAATCTCCAATCTGAAATGAAGTTCCTGAAATCTCAGATAAATCCGCACTTCCTGTTTAATGCCTTGAATAATATCTATTCACTGATGCGCAGCAATTCTCAAAATGCACAGCAAATGATTTTGAAATTATCAGAAATGCTCAGGTATGTGATTTATGATTCTAATGAAAAGAAAGTACCGCTTGTTAAAGAGATCGATTATATCATCAACTTTATCGGTTTTCAAAAATTGAAATACGAAGAGGAAGTTAATATTACCGCCGACTTCCAGAATGTTGATGGAAGTCTTTATATCGAACCCATGCTTTTTATTCCTTTTATTGAAAATAGTTTCAAGCATAGCAGAGTAGAAGATGACAAAAACAGCTGGATTGATCTGAAAATTCAGACTTCAGGCAATAAAGTTCTTTTCATTTTAAAGAATAGCTTTCCGCCAACTGAATTTTCAAAGGATGCCACCGGTGGCATTGGGATTCAAAACGTAAAGAAAAGACTTGAATTATTGTATCCCGGAAAATACGTGCTTAATATTGAGGAGACCGAAAAAGAATTTTCTGTTTCACTCGAAATTGAAACCTAAATGAAGCTCCGGTGCATTGTAATTGATGACGAATATCCGGCCCGCGTATTGCTCAAAGATTACATTGATAACCTTCCCCAACTGGATCTTATAAATTCCTTTAAGAATCCCCTGGAAGCCATGGAAACATTGAGTTCTGAAAATACAGACTTGATTTTTCTTGATATTCAAATGCCGGGGTTGACAGGAATTGAATTTCTCAAATCAATGCGGCGAATCAAGCCGATGGTTATTTTTACTACGGCCTATCCTGATTATGCCTTGGAGGGTTATACCCTGGATGTGGTGGATTATCTGTTAAAACCTTTTACATTCGAGCGATTTGTAGCTGCAGTACAAAAAGCTTCAGACCTTCATAATTTAAGAAAAGGAAAACCAGGGAATGTCACATCAGAAGAAATTAAAAAATCAGGACCAAACTTCATGCAAATAAAATCAGGACCAAAAAAGTACCTGGTGAATATTGAAGATATTCTTTATGTTGAAGGCCTGCGAGAATATGTTACCTATGTTCTGGAGTCTCAAAAAATTATTTCTTTGGAATCACTGCGAAGCCTGGAGCAATCGCTGCCGGCTGATTTATTCTTAAGAGTTCACAAATCGTTCATCATCAACAAAAAGAAAGTGCAAAGTATCGAAGGTAATCAGATTGAAATTAAAGGACGGAAAATACCTATTGGCAAATCGTATAAAGAAATCGTAATGAAGAAGATTTTTCAATAGGTAAATCCAGAGTAGTGATTTATGTAAAATTGAACAGGAATTCTTAACCTCAGGCTAATTCCCACGCTTATAATATATTTTGCATTCCGTGATACAGTATCGCACTTCTACACGTTATATTTTTGCTATCTTTGTAAGGGATTTGATTGACTGGTTTGAAATACATTAAAAAGGGCTTTTTCTACCTTTTCTTTACCATGCTTGTGCTGGTAATCGCCGGGACTGTCACTGTTTATCTTTACCAGGACAAAATAGTTGGTCAGCTAATCCGCGAAGGAAATAAACATCTACTGACTCCCATTCATGCGGAAAAAATTGAAGCGACAATTTGGAAGAATTTTCCGTCGGTTTCAGTTGCTCTGCACAATGTAGTAATTGAGGAGAATACCGCTCAACACGGAATACTTGCAACCGCCGGTCTTATCGTAGTTTCTTTTTCAATTCTGGATTTGATACAGGGCGATTACGTAATTAATGAATTACAGGCTCAAAATGGAAAAGTAAGATTGGCTATTGACAAAAACGGAAATCCCAATTATCAGATCCTGAAACGTGCGGAAAAATCTTCAGGGGGAATGGTGGTGGATCTTAAGAAAGTTTTTCTCACCCGGATAAATCTCAATTTTATTAATGAAGCGAAAGACAGCGAGTACGATCTTGACCTGCATTCTGTAAATGCTTCCCTTCAAATATTGAATAATTATGTTATTACGCGGTTGCACGGGGATATTACAAGCAATTATTTACGTTTTGAAAATGATAAATTTATTCGGGCACAAGATTGGAAAGTTAATTCCGATCTCACCTATAACCTGGAAACAAAATTCCTTGACATTGCTCAATGCGATCTTTCCAATGCCAGGGGAAACTATGTTATCACTGGAAATTATGATTTCAATACCTCCTTCACGGAATTAGATTTTGAAGCCAAAGATTCCGACATCCAAACAATTCTTAATTTTCTGCCTTTAGAAAATCAAAACAGGCTGAGCCGGTATCAAAGTGAGGGAGATATTTATTTGAAAGGAAAACTAACCGGAATTATTTCTTCCACAAAGTCTCCGGAAGTTGTTATAAATTTTGGTACTGAGAAAGCCGCGATATTTCATCCTGAGTATCAATCAAGGCTAACCGATGTACAATTGACAGGAGAATTTCGAACAAAAAATCTCAATGATCCCACCCAGGCAACTTTAAAGCTTACCAATATTCTTTGCTGGCTGGAAGGAAAAACCTTCACCGGAGATTTAACAATCACCAATTTTAAAGATCCATGGATTGAAACTGTTTTTACCGGCGCCATGGATATGAGTTCTCTTTTCTCCTTTTATCCTGTTGAACGTATCGATCAAGCTTCGGGAGCTATTCAGTTCAATATAGATTTTACCGGAAAGCTCTCAAATCTCAAAAACAAATCTACTGTTGACAGAGTTGAGATGAGCGGCGACATCGCCATGCTGGATGTAAATGTGAAATGGAAGGGAAATAAATTACCTTTTCAGAATCTGAATGGCAGCCTTCTATTTAATAACAGCGACCTGGCTTTGAATGAGGTGACTGGAAACCTGGGTAACAGTGATTTCATGCTCAATGGATTTTTCAAGAACATAATAACCTACCTGCTGCTTGATCAAAAAACCTTTGGAATTGAAGCAGATCTAAAATCTGACCTGATTGATTTGGATCAATTGCTGGCAAGTACGGAAAACCCAAGAGAAGAATATGTCTTCAGGATTCCACCTGAACTTTTTCTTTCTTTTGACTGCGATGTTAAGCGGGTGAAATTTCGAAGACTTGATGCCCGATGGGTTACCGGTAAATTGAAGGTGAAAGACCAGCTCGCCGTTGGAAAAGACATCCGGGCTATGACTATGGGAGGCCAATTGGATATAAGCGGCCTAATAAATGCCCGGGAAGAAAATCATATCACCGTAAACGCGGAAGGCAAACTTACCCGAATTAACATTGACAGCGTTTTTTACGTTTTTGAAAACTTCAACCAGGACTGGCTTATTGATAAGAATCTGAAGGGCCAGGTATATGCGGATGTCTTAACTGAAATGGCTTTTCGCAAAGACCTCACTTTTATTTCTCCTGAATTCATTGCTGACATTGGAATTTCAATCCGGAATGGGCAATTACTAAACTTCGAGCCGATGCAAGAACTTTCCAGGTTCGTTGACGGAGAAGATTTGTCTGATTTAAGATTTTCAGATTTGAAAAATGATATCCATATCCAGAACAGAACTATCTTTCTACCTGAGATGGAGGTTTCTTCAAACATTACAAGTCTTACTTTGAATGGTACACACACATTTGACCAGGTAATTGATTATAGGGTAATTGTACCTTTTCGTATAAAGGCGCGCATGGATAAAGATGAGTATTATGGTGCTGTAGAAGACGATGGAACAGGAAAAAGTAAACTGTTTCTCCGCATAACCGGTACTACCAGTGATTATAAAGTTACTTATGACACTGAAGCGGTTAAGAAAAAAATTATCGCCGACCTAAAGAAAGAAGTTAATGATTTGAAAGCCGCATTCAAAAATAAAGGAGCTAAAAGGCGGGCCGTGTTGGGATTAAATGAAGATGAGTACTTTGATTGGGATCATGAAAACAATAACAACCGTTAGCTGATTGCCACATTCAGGAAATCATTAAATGGTTTCATCGTTTTATATTTACTAACTGCATTTCTTACAAAATTCTTTTCTTTTATTGACTTATCGCTTAATTTATGAATCACAAAAAAGTCTTTAAGCTTGAGTAATTCTATTTGCGGGTGATCCTCTGAATATCCTTTTGGCGGCCGCACCAAACTCTCTCCCTGAATTTCACCAAAAATCCTTTTGAAATTTTTCCCTTTGACTATTGAGGCAAGTTCGGATGCATTATAATCTATTTCCTGTCGAACTTTTGCAAGCTTTTCCGCTGCAGGGTGGTATAAACCACCTCCCAGGAAAGACTCATCTTCAGGCTCAAAATGTAAATAGTATCCCGCTTGTGCGCCTGACTTACCTCCGGCCGAGAAATAAGCTCCAAAATGTAATTTATAGGGAGTCTTATCCTTGCTGAACCGAATGTCCCGGTAGATCCTGAAAATGCAGTCCTTCGGTTCCAGCAAACTAATTTCAGGCTCTGTTCTTCCTAATTCTTTGATGATCTCATGAACCACTTCCGTGAAATAACCGAGGGCTTCTTTATATCGATATTTATTCTTTTCAAACCAATTCCTGTTGTTATTTCTTCTCAAATCGCTTAAAAAGCTTAAAATAAAAGCAGAATTCATGGATTCTCTAAAAAAAATGCCTCCAATGTACAACTTTTCACACTGAACCTGCATCTATAATTAAACGACCTCCAAGGTCAAAAACTCTTTATGTCAATATAGGTTAGGTTGAAGCCCGGATTCCACATTCGGGCTTTTTTCTTGCCTTCAGGATATTTAATGAGTCCTGCCCATACGTTACCTTTGAACAAAAATTTATTCAATTATGTTCAGGTCAGCAAATCCAGCTTTAACTCAGGAAGTTTTTACCAAAGAAAGTCTATTGACAACAGAAGAAACCATGACGATTCAGGGTTGTGTAAATAAAACCCTGCTTCTGTTATTTATGGTAATGTTTCCTGCATCTTTTGTATGGGTGAAATTTTTTCAGGGAGTTAACATTATGCCCTTCATGATTGGCGGAGCAATTGGAGGATTTATTTTCGCTATTATCACAATTTTTAAACGCTCCTGGGCACCATATACCGCGCCTCTTTACGCAACCGCGCAAGGAGTTTTTCTTGGCGGTCTTTCAGGTTTCATGGAATCAATGTATCCTGGAATTGTGTTGCAGGCAGTAGCATTAACTTTTGGAACTTTGCTTTCCCTTTTATTAGCCTACAAATCTGGTTTTATCAAAGCAACCCCCGGATTTAAGCGGGGAGTATTTGCCGCGACAGGCGCAATCGCGTTTATTTACTTCATCACTTTTATTCTAGGTTTCTTTGGTATTCAGATCCCTTTTATCCATTCCAACGGGTTGCTTGGAATCGGGTTCAGTTTGGTAGTAGTTGTTATTGCCGCTTTAAATCTCGTAATGGATTTTGATTTTATTGAAAAGGGATCTGAATCCGGCGCTCCCAAATACATGGAATGGTATGCCGCATTCGGTCTGATGGTCACCTTGATCTGGTTATATATTGAATTCCTCAGGTTGTTGAGTAAGTTGAGAAGCAGGAATTAGCGGCTGAACCCAAACTCGATAGAAGGCAATTACAGAAAATCTCGTTAAAAGGGTCAAAGCAAAATAGTATTGATGAAGCTCAGCGCATCAATTTTATGAGAACGGAATTCGGTGATAAGAAATTTTAATTGCACTGTCAGGCCAAATTCTGAAAAATGCTCTGGATCCGGATTCGGGATTACAAACCTTCCACCACCCGCTCCAGTCCGATACCGCGGCTGGCTTTGATTAAGATCAGAGAATTTCTAATTGGCGCCTCTTGCAAGTGCGCGATCAATTCCTCCGGATTGGGAAACCATAATGCCTTTGGATTATAGTGCCGGGCATCTTGCATCAAAGGTCCGCATAAGAAGATCTTTTGAAATTTCTCCGCGGTTCTTACCACGAGGTTTTGATGTTCTTTTTTGCTAATTGATCCCAGCTCATTCATATCTCCCAAAATTACAACTTTGTTTTCGGCGGGTATAGATTCAAAATTCACCAAAGCGACATTCATACTGTCAGGATTAGCATTGTATGCATCCAGGAAAATGGTATTGTCGTTTTTGTTCAGAACCTGTGACCGGTTATCACCCGGCACAAAATCTTTAACAGCTTCATTTGCCAGCTTTGGATTCACCTCAAAAAATTTCCCAATGCACAAGGCCGCGCAAATGTTAATGAAATTGTAAGAACCTATCAAGTGAGTTTTTACCGTTTCGCCATTTTCTGATTTGTAGCTAACAAAAGGATTCGCGACAACAAGCTTCGCTTCAAAATAATCACCCTGATCAGGAAAGAAGTTAGGCTTTGGAAATCTTTTGGCCATGTTAGCCAGAATTAGATCTTTGGAATTAATGAAAACTTCTCCATTATGATTCAACAAATATTGATACAACTCACTTTTAGCTTTCATTACGCCTTCAAAACTTCCAAATCCCTCGATATGCGCCTTGCCAATGTTTGTAATTATACCATGAGTTGGCTTTGAAATTTCACAAAGTGATTCAATCTCCCCAATGTGATTTGCACCCATTTCAATGATAGCAATTTCCACCTCCGGAGTAATACTCAGAATGCTTAACGGAACACCGATGTGATTATTAAGATTCCCTTTTGTTGCAAAGGTTTTATATTTTTTTGCAAGGACTCTGCTAATCAGTTCCTTTGTAGTGGTTTTGCCATTAGAACCTGTAATACCAATTACAGGTATATCTTGTTGCGAACGATGATATTTGGCAAGTTCCTGCAAGGTTGATAAAACATCATCAACCAGAATAAAGGAAGGGCTGTCAGGTAAATTCTCATCATCAACCACCGCATAGGCGGCTCCACCTTTAATTGCGTTCAATGCAAATTCATTTGCATTATATGTTGGGCCCTTCAGAGCAAAAAAAATAGAGCCGGGAATTATCTTCCTTGTATCCGTGCAGATGCCTGAAGAAGATTTGAAATGTTCGTATAGGACTTTGATATCTATTCGCTCCATTGTTAGGGCTGCAACATCTAAAGATAGTAATATTATTATGGTACAAGGAGGTTTAGTCAGATTGCTTATTAAAAGTTTATCTTTGCCGGTAATTTGGTAACATTTTTGTAAAAAAGGTTTGAGTGAAATTTCATTTATCTGCTTCTCTTATTTTAGTTCCTTTACTCGGGTTCGGACAATTTTATTTTAGAGAAAATCCTGAAATTCAATTCTTTGATTTGAACCGGACTCTTACCATTCCGCTGGGCGGATTGCATATTCTTTGAAAATAATCGGGAAGGAGAGCTACCCGGGATGCAAGTTAAGATTTATCCCAATCCTGTTTATGACAGACTTCATTCTGAACTTCAGATAATTGCCAACAAAGACTTTACGCTTGAAATTTTTAGTCTGATGGGCGTGGGATTAATTGAAGGAGTCGAAATTAATGAAAATTTGGTTCGGGAAATAGATGTGTCAAATTTCAGTAGTGTCTCAGTTAAGATCACAATGAAATTAATATCTAACGTGTGCCACACTTCCGTCTTTATTGGGTGAAATTGTTGCTTTTCCGTGTCGAAAAAGTGTGGCACACGTATAATGACGTATAATGATTCCAAACTGAGACACTACCCAAATTTCCGACCTGGAATTTATTTCTTCAGGTTCTATACTCACTCAATGCAAGAAACCTTTAGAGTAATTGTTATGAATTGATAATCATAAGCTCAATCCAAAATTATCCGCGTCCCTATAAGCGGGAAATTTCTGTCTGAATTCTGCCAGTTCCTGATAATTCAAAGACACAGTTTCAATTCTTTCATCAGCTTCAGCAAAAAATAGTTGATCCCCCTTCGGGGAGTAAGCGGCCGAGTGGCCGTTATATAAGTTATGCGCTCCATCTTCACCAATACGGTTCAGTCCGATACAATAACTCAGGTTTTCAATTGCCCTGGCTCTCAGCAAGGCGTCCCAGGCATTGATGCGAGGCTGCGGCCAGTTGGCTATAAAGATCAGTACATCATAATCTCCGGTTCCGGTCTTCTTATCAAAAGTATTTCTACACCATACAGGAAATCGCAAATCATAACACACAAGGGGGAATATTTTCCAGCCCTTCCATTCCTTGATAATTCTCTTTGAGCCCATTGAAAAGTATTTTTCCTCATCAGCCATGCGGAACAAGTGACGTTTATCATAGAAATCCAGTTCACCATTCGGCTGCATCCAAACCAGGCGGTTGAAATATTTACCATTCTCTTCAATGATTATGCTTCCCAGAATGAGGACTCTGTTCTTTGATGCTTGTTCTGTCATCCACCGTACCGTTTTCCCGTCCATTTTTTCGGCCATTTTCTGCACCTCCATGGTAAAGCCTGTACTAAACATTTCAGGCAGAAGGATTATATCAGTCTCCGGTTCGATTTGAGAAATTTTCTCACCAAACAAAGCGAGGTTGGCTGCTACATCATGCCAGTGATTATCAATCTGGATGAAAGTAACTTTTAAATCTTGCATAGTATTTCCGCTGCCTGTTGTAAAGTGTCATCATTTTTTGCAAAGCAAAACCGGAGCAGGTTATTTTCCTGCCTGTCGGCATAAAAGACAGACACGGGAATTGAAGCTAACCCATGTTTTTTGGTAAGTTCTTCAGCCATCTGCATCTCCGGAATTGAATCTATACCGGAATAAGACAGTAACTGGAAGTACGTGCCATGACATGGCACCGGTGTGAATCCCGAGTCCTTAATAAGATTCAGGAATTTATCTCTTTTCTCCTGGTAGAATGCTGGAAGGTTAAGATAATTTTTGGGATTTTCCGCGTATGCAGCCAATCCCCATTGCATAGGAGTATTTACACTATATGTCAGGAACTGATGAACCTTCCTGACTTCACCGGTGATGAATTCAGGAGAGATTACATAGCCAACCTTCCAGCCCGTAGCGTGAAAAGTTTTTCCAAAGCTGAAAATTGCCAATCCATTCTCGCGCAAAGATTCGCGTCTCAGGATTGACTGATGCATAATGCCATCAAATATGATATGCTCATACACCTCATCAGATAACACCAGGATATCATTATTGTCGATTACTTTTTCGAGTTCATCCAGGTCAGATTCATAAAGGACAGCGCCAGAAGGATTTTGCGGGGAATTAATCATTATCAACCTGGTGTTTGGGGTGATGCTTTTCCTAACGCGGTCCCAATCGATATGAAAATCCGGTTGCGTTAGCGGAATGTGAACGGATATGCCACCTGCTAGTTTCACAGCAGGATCATAACAATCATAGGCAGGATCAAACATGATGACCTCATCTCCGGTATTTACCAGTGCCATCAGGGATGAAAATATTGCTTCGGTTGCCCCGGCAGTTACCGTAATTTCCGAATCAGGATCAGGATTATGACCATAGGAATTCCTTATCATGCTTTGAATGCCGGTCTTCAACTGCGGAAGTCCTGGCATAGGAGCATATTGATTCTTACCTTCCAGCATGGATTTATAGATGCCGTCTATCAGTTCTTTTGATACTTCGAAATCCGGAAAGCCCTGGCTCAGGTTGATAGCGCCGTGATCATTAGCCATTTTCGTCATCACTGCAAAAATTGTGGTTCCCACATCCGGCAGTTTTGACTGCAACAATTTGGCTTTTCCAATGCTCATTTTACTATTACTTTAATCGGATAACTGGTTTCAACATTACCCTTCTTTATATTTTGAAGTTTTCCTTTGAGAAGTCTCTTCTTGAAACCGGACAAATAATCGGTGAATAAAATCCCTTCCAGGTGATCATATTCATGCTGGATGATTCTCGCCTTCAGACCCTCGTATTCCTCTGTATGTTCTTCCCAATTTTCATCCAGGTAAGTAACCCTTATTTTGGGATTACGGAGAATATCTTCCCTGATATTTGGAATACTTAAA
Organism: Cyclobacteriaceae bacterium; assembly: GCA_036397995.1. Taxonomy (GTDB): domain Bacteria; phylum Bacteroidota; class Bacteroidia; order Cytophagales; family Cyclobacteriaceae; genus DASWHX01. Next base: position 8,839 of record DASWHX010000130.1, on the reverse strand, counting down.
CATCCTTCTTCATAGGGCCAGGGCAAGCCATCTTCATCTTTAATCTCGGGATTAATAAAAATCTTTTTGAATCCTTCTAACTGTGGCTCCTCAACTGCACTTCCATCAATTACAAAAATGCGCTTTGAAATGCCAATCTGGGGCGCGGCCAACCCGACCCCGCTGGCGTTATACATGGTTTCAAACATATCCTCAGCCAGCTGCAGCACATCCAGTTCATTCTTTTTGATCTCCTCCGCACGTTTTTTGAGGATGGGATCTCCATAAACTATTATTGGGTAAATCATAATTACTTTTGACTTTCCATGTATGACTGCAAAATTAATGTCGCGCTTATTTTATCCACATTTTCTTTTTTTCGCCTACCTTTTTTTTTCATACCACTTTCCAGTATTGCCGCCCTGGCTATACTTGAAGTAAATCTTTCATCCTGCAAAGTTACTTTTTTATCAGGAAATGTCTTCTTCAGTTTATCTACTAACTTTTCCACCGGCTTTGTCATATCTGTGGGTGTATTATCCAATTTTCTGGGCATACCAACAACAATTATCTCAACCTGCTCCTTCATAAAATAGCTCTTAAGAAATTCGAACAGTCCTGAAGTGTGAATAGTTAGGAGGGGTGTGGAAATAATTCTGGAAGGATCGGTGACAGCAATGCCGGTTCGTTTCAAACCATAATCCAGGGCCAAAATTCGACCCATTAGTTATCATTAATTTTTTGGCGGAAGGTTTTTAGCGCTTTTTTTTCCAAATTAATTGCCTTGGGAAATAAAATATTATTTTCCACCATGGAATGAATTTTCAACTCGCGCTCAAATGCCTGGAGTTCGGCATAAACAACAGTCAGGTGAAGACTGGCTTTTTGATTCACTGAATAATTACCCGTAATTCTACGAATGCCATTCATCTCATCATCATGAGCTTCATGTTCAGCTGCATATTTCCGGATTGAAAATTTTTCTATCTGATAGTACAGTTTTCCAGTTGAGAGCTTACCCTTATTGAATTTCTGCAAATCAAGGATAAAGCCAAACAAATTATCCTCCTCTTCATAAATATGATGAATAAAATCCTCCACAAATAGCGGAAAAACAAACTTCAAATCACTACAAATACTTTGGTACCCATTCTTCTCATCCAGGGTTTCGATAATTTTGGCCAGGTAAGGCAATCGCCGTTTTACAAAAATATGATGGGCATGCTTCAAATACTCAATAATAAGGTCGATGGGGTATGATTTTAAAACCGGATTGGTTTCATCACCTCGATTTACTGAAGCTTCCAGGCTCCTGATTACATTATTCAGGTTTAAGCCATGTTCCTCACAAGCCTCTTCAAGAGTTTTCTCTGAATAGTCATAAAATTGAATCCCCAGGTGGAACAGGACAGACGCGTAGACGTAATTCTCATCTACTAGTTCATTTATTCGCCTGTTGTTAAAGCTGGTTGACATTATTGGCTCGTTAATCAAAGATAAAATAAAAAATTATATCAATTATTTTATCCATCTTAAACTGTCAAAAATAATGTAAATTTATTGTCATGTTATATTACCAATCCCAGAGTTAAAAGTAAAAGGAGGAATAAAGTGAGTGAAATAAAGAATTCGAGAACGCAAATCAAACTGCCGATGCTTCTTTCCATGGCGGTTGCCATTGGATTGTTGTTTGGAGCCGGCATCTCCGGAAATGAGGGTGGTGGAGAAAATCCTGCTGAAAGCGCGACGAAGCTTAAAGAAGTGCTGACGCTTATTGACCGGAATTATGTAGATGATGTGGATATCAATGAAATTACGGAGAATACCATTCGTAACATGCTGCATAACCTGGATCCTCACTCTTACTATATTCCGGCGATGGATCTTAACCGGGTGAATTCTGAATTGCAGGGAAATTACGAGGGAATTGGGATTCAATTTGATGTTGTTAGGGATACCATTTACGTGGTGACTGCTCTTGGGGGTGGGCCTTCAGAAAAAATGGGGATTAAATCAGGGGACAAAATTGTGAGTGTTGACGGAGATAACGTGGGGGGAATTGGGATTGATTACCAGGGTGTTTACAACCGGCTTCTGGGCCCCAAAGGCTCCCAGGTAAGAATTGAAATAAAACGGCGGGGAGAAAGGGAATTGCTTCCATTTTTGATTACCCGTGATAAAATACCTACCAACTCCGTAGACGTTTATTATATGATAACGCCGGAAATCGGGTATATAAAATTCAGGAATTTCAGCAGCACTACTTATGACGAGGTAGTTGAAGCGATTTCGAAACTTGAAAAGGATGGCATGAAAAAATTGGTTCTGGATTTGCAAGACAATCGCGGCGGGTATATGATTCCGGCAGTAAATCTTGCTGATGAATTTCTCCAGGGCAATAAACTTATTCTGACACAGAAAGATAAAGATCCAAAAAGGACGGAAAAGTATTTCTCAAAAAGAAAAGGCTTGTTTGAGAAAGGCCCTCTGATTGTCCTTATTGATGAAGGATCTGCTTCTTCAGCAGAAATTCTTGCAGGGGCATTGCAGGATCATGACCGCGCCCTGATTGTAGGAAGACGTTCATTCGGAAAGGGATTGGTGCAGGTTCAATATCCGCTGAGTGATGGTTCTGAAATACGTTTAACAATTTCCAGGTATTATACCCCCAGCGGCCGCTCTATTCAGAAGCCCTATGGAAATGGCAATGAGTACGAGAATGACTGGATCAACAGATATAACCATGGTGAATTTTTTAGCGCCGATAGTGTCAAATTTGCGGATTCATTAAAATATGAAACCGCAAAAGGCAGAGTTGTTTATGGCGGTGGCGGAATTATGCCGGATCATTTTGTTCCCCTGGACTCCTCTTTTCACAGCACATATTATACCCATCTCTTCGGCAATAACGTGCTTAGGGAGTTTAGTTATTTGTATTATGAGAATAACAAAGCTTCTCTTAAAGAAATGGGATTTGAAAAATATAATCATGAATTCAAGGTAACCGGAGAAATGTTTGATAAGGTTATTGCAATTGGTGAGGAAGGTGGTGTTGTTTATAATGAATCAGGCTTCCTCAAATCAAAACCATTAATGGAATTAACAATCAAAGCATTTATAGCCCGCAGCATATGGGGCGAGAAAGAATTCTACCAGGTATTTAATGAATCAGATGAAGTTCTTCAACAATCATTGAAATTATTTGACAAGGCAGAACAACTTGCGTTAGCAAATTAATAACATGACATACTATCACAAATTGGGAGAAATACCACCTAAGCGGCACACGCAATTCCGTCAGCCCGATGGCAGTCTGTATAAGGAAGAGTTAGTCAGCTCCAAAGGGTTTTCAGGTATCTATTCCAATCTTTACCACATTGAGGCACCCACCAGAATTAAGGAGATTCAGGATCCCCTGCCTTACGGTCCTAAACGGATTGAGACCGTCATGAAACCGACTCACCTGAACACCTCCGAAGCAGGAATAACCGGTAACGATTACCTTGATGCCCGTAAGGTGATGCTGGTTAATAACGATGTCTCCCTGGCATTGTGCATTCCAAAAGAAAAATCCATGGATTATTATTATAAAAATGCCGAAGGGGATGAAGTTATTTTCATTCACGATGGAAACGGATGGCTGATAAGTCAGTTCGGCAAGTTGAGAATAAAACAAGGTGACTACGTAATAATCCCCAGAACCACGATTTATAAAGTTGAATGGGATAAAGGTCCAGTCCGGTTATTGATCATTGAGTCGGCTTCGCCTGTAGAAACCGTAAAAAGATATAGAAATGAATTGGGACAATTGATGGAGCACTCACCCTATTGTGAAAGAGACATCCGTCCCCCATCAGAATTAATTACCGACACCGGCAATAAAGAAACCCTGGTAAAAATAAAGAAGTCCGGTTATCTGCACCAATATGTTTATGCTACCAGTCCGCTGGACCTGGTTGGCTGGGATGGGTATTTATTTCCGTACGCGCTAAGCATCCATGACTTTGAACCCATCACCGGACGAATTCATCAGCCACCACCTGTGCATCAAACTTTCCAGGGACATAATTACGTCATTTGTAGTTTTGTGCCCCGGATGTTTGATTATCACCCGCTTGCAATTCCTGTACCGTATAATCACTCCAACATTGATTCCGACGAAGTCCTCTATTATGTGGAAGGAAGTTTTATGAGTAGAAAAGGAATTAGCCGGGGTTCGTTCACTTTGCATCCCGGCGGAATACCGCATGGCCCCCATCCGGGTACTGTGGAAAAAAGTTTGGGAGCTGCTTCCACCGAAGAACTTGCTGTGATGCTGGATCCCTTTAAACCCTTAAGCTTGACAGAAGACTCTTACCCGTACCTGGATCCCAGTTACCCGATGAGCTGGAATGAATAAATCAGCTTCATTTTTTTAGTCGACAAAAACATCTAATATTGGGATCCAAAAAAAATGAAAATTAACTTAAATAAAGGTGTTAGCTTTCTAATTGAAGGTGAAGTGGGTAGGTTTCATACTCTACCCGTTGATACCTTGATTAAAATTGCAGAAAACCTTCAGAACCTTCTCATTACAATAGCTAAGTGTGATATTGATTCAAAAGAGCCTATTCATTTGGAGAATTTCAAAGTGGAGTTGTCTGGGTTCAGGCATGGAAGTGCCATTCCGGAATTCGTCTTTTCTCCAAGGCTTCAAACTTCGATTGGAAATGTCGAGTTACAGAGACGAGTGGTAAATAAGAGATTTGAAAACCTCATGAAACTTTCAAATAAATCAAACTATTTTAAGATTAATGAAATTTATCCGGATTCTTATAAGAGAAATGAGATAGTTGATGTTCTTTATGATTTTACCAACAGTTTTGATGATGCTCCGACATCTATTGTAGGTGTTGATCAGAAAAAAATTCTAAAACCGATTTATAGAATCAAAAGGTTAAAACCTGAAGTTAAAAAAAAATTAACCACAAAAATAAAAGATTTAGCTGTCGATAGATTGGAGGAATATGCAGTGGCAAGGGTTAAGCTGATCACGACTAAGAAAGGTACAAAAAGTAAAATTCAGGAAATATACAAGAAATCCTATACTACGCTTTCTTATTCTCCTCAGATTATAGCTTATGGTCAATTAGTTTATAACTTAAATTTTCCCCTGCGGTCATCTCTTGAAAAGGAAAACGATTATTATGTTATTCATAATGAAATGCTTGACATTATCGGAACCGGTCAATCTGAAGAAGAGGCTGAACAAAATTTTGCTGAAGAATTTGATTATATATACAAGAGATATAATGAATTAGATAATAATTCTCTTTCAAAAAAATTAAACAGAATTAAGGTTTTCCTTAATCACCTTATAAAGTCTGTTGAGTAATGTCAGTACTTGATTCCAAAGACACTCACAGAAATTTAAAGAAAAAGGGATTTATAGATTCTCCTGGTGATCACAAAAGACTCGAATACTACTATAATGATAAGTTAATATTACACACAAAAATAAGTCACGGTAGTAAAAAAGACCTTGATGATTACTTAATTAGGCAAATGTCCGTTCAATGCCAGCTTGACAAAATGCAATTTGTTGATCTTGCGAAATGCCCACTTTCAAAAGGTGAATACTTGAAAATTCTTAGGAAAAAGAAATTATTGTGATCTTCAAATCTCACCTTTATAATATAATAAATCACCGTTCCCAGGTCCTGTATTCCACGGATAGTTCGAAAACCTTTGTCAGTATTTTCTTATCGACCTCCGTTAATTGCACGCCACGACGATTCATCATTGCCCCGGCCATTTCGAAAACTTTTTCCAATTTAAATGTGATGAAACCCGCCGGACCTCCCCAGCTGAAAGAGGGAATGAAAGTTCTTGGAAATCCAGCTCCAAAAATATTGGACGCTACTCCAGTCACAGTTGCTGTATTGAACATTGTATTTATTGCGCATTTGCAATGATCGCCCATGAATAATCCAACAAATGTCTCGCCTGTTAGCTCGAATCTTTGTCGGCTAAAATCCCATAGCTTTACTTCATCATAATTATTCTTGAGGTTTGAATTGTTGGTATCCGCGCCGATGTTGCACCATTCTCCGATTACCGAATTTCCCAGGAAGCCATCATGCGCCTTATTACTATAACCCAGCAGGATGGAATTACTGATCTCCCCACCAACTTTACAGAAAGGACCAAGGGTAGAATCCCCTTTTACCTTCGCTCCCATATTTATATGGGAGCCTTCGCCCATGGCAAACGGACCTTTTATAATGCTTCCCTCCTGAACTCTGGAATTTTTCCCCAAATATATAGGTCCATCCTCGGCATTCAGGATTGCCGCTCTGACCATTGCTCCGGATTCAAGAAAAATATTCTCTTTCCCATAGATTGTACATCCGGGATCGGTTAATGGTTCACTTTTCCTGCCTTTGGTTAATCTCTCAAAATCAATCCGTATTTCACTGCCATTATTTTTGAAAAGATGCCAAAGTTTAGAAATCAGAACCGGAACTTTTTCACATTGAATTTCTTTTTTTGTTTTGAAATCCTGATTATGAATTTTAGAAAACCCATCTTTAGAAACTTTCAGCGCAAGTGGAATCCCCTGCCATACGAGGCTTTCACCGGTATTTAATTGGAGAAGATCTTTAACACCTGCCATGGGACACCACGATCCGTTTATCAAGAGGTTTTCGTCTGAAATAGAAAGGGGAAATTTCTCGGAAAGATAATTCCGGGTTAGGTAAGAAATACGGACGGATAATTCACTTTCCCATTTTTCCTTTATAGTAAGAATACCAACCCGGAGTTCCGAAACCGGCCGGGTATAGGTTAAGGGTTGCAGCGAATCTCGCCAGGGGTTGTAGTCAAAAAGGATAACATTCATTGCTCTAAATTAACAAAGTAGCGGCTGGCAGCCATTTTTAGCTCTTAAAATTTATCAATTCCGGGAATTATTATGAGGCTTACCGGTTTGACACGTTGTACTTAAATCCTACACCCAGGTATTCTTTGAATTGAATTCTGTCCTCTGTCCCGGTGATTATTCCATTCGCGTCAGTAACTTCAAAGCGAATATCGCGGTCATAAATTAGATGAAGTATAAGATTTGCGGAAAGCCAGTTGTTAATTTTCATGTCAAGTTTGGACTCCCAGTTCACATCAATAATTCCAAAATCCATCAGGTAGTCAGTGAAAAATTCAGCTTTGGAAAATACTGTGACGTTTGTCATTACTTCCTTCTCAAACTGGACCCTCATATAGGAACCAAATTCAGAGTTTAGGTTTTTCCCATCCTGTATCAAAATCCCGTCAATATCGTAAACAGCACCTTCAACACCGAACCCGCCCGCGTTAGACAGTCTTTGATCATTTACAAAGGTGAATTTCCCCGAAACAGGTGAGTAAAGAACTGTTAAATGAGGTTTTGGGGAATACTCCAAACCGGTTACAATTGTTAAATAACCCGGGGCCATAAAATCCGATATTTTCATTGAATCATTAGGGTAATTATATCCCTTATCAAATTGTGTTTTAAAATCAATCATTGTTGTCCACTTCATTCGATTTGGCTTACGGCTAATCAAATAGCCAAACTCAGTGATTACAATAATTCTATCATCAGATTTTCTATATCCATCATCTTTTTGTTGTATAAATCCGTAAGCCAGGTCAATTTTATTTTTCCAGCTTATTTTTTCTTTAGCGTAATCGGCGAACAAAGTTAAACCAGAGTTCAAGGCAATACTGTTCTGACCACCGCTGGCCCAATTGGTGAGCGACAATTGCGAGAAAGCGATTGTGGAGCTAAGACCTGCTCTCCAATACGTGGTATCTTCCTGAGATTTTGCAAGGAATGACACCGGCACCAGCATGAACAAAAGTATTCTCCTTATCACAAGTTAAGCCTTTTGATTATACAGGTGTACATCCCGCTGTGGAAAAGGAATACTGATACCTTCGGCATCAAAAGTTTTCTTCACGTCCTCCATCATATCAAAATAAATGGGCCAATAATTGGGTGTATCAGCCCAAACACGAACAACTAAATTGACCGAACTGTCAGCCATTTCTGTCAGGCCAATAAATGGAGCAGGATCTTTATGAATTCTTTCATCACGTTCAATCAATCGGTTCAAAATTGATTTTGTTAAGTCAATGTCATCTTGATAACTGATTCCGAAAACAAAATCGACCCTGCGGGTAGCCTCCGTTGTGTAGTTTACCATTGAACTGCCTGCGATTGCATTATTAGGAATGATAATCGTTTTATTATCAGGGGTTTTTAATATGGTATTGAAAATCCTGATCTCACTTACTGTTCCGCTGTAACCGGCGGCTTCCACAAAATCACCAACTTTAAAGGGCTTAAAAACTAGTAGAACCACTCCACCGGCGAAATTTTGTAACGTGCCCGATAGTGCCATACCAAAAGCCAAACCGGCCGCACCCAGTAAAGCGATAAAAGAAGTCATTTCAATGCCAATCATTCCCATTACAGATATCGCGAGGAGTATTTTCAGGGTTATTGAAATGAGGGAACTAAAAAATGGTTTCAATGAGGGATCCAGACGTCTGGAGTCCATCACTTTGATCATCCCCTTGCTGAACCATTTAATCACCCATAGTCCAACTATAAGTGTAAGAATCGCAAGGACTAATTTTGGTCCATAAGCCAGAGCCAATTTTATGGCTTCATCAGTATAAGCACTAAGGTTTTTTAAATCTACTTCCATTATTTTTTAAGATTAGGTTAGAAATCCAGTAGGAAGATAGGGATTATTTCCCTATCTGTCCTTTCACACCCCCTGGTACCGATCGGTATAGGGCGGTTCCTAATTTACAACTCTCACCTTTCGGTAACAGC